>LNFL01000122.1 GCA_001464275.1 Actinobacteria bacterium Ga0077560
CGGCCGCTCCTTCGAGCACACACTTGTGCGAGATTCAGCAACTCGCGGGGGTGGGCGATGCTCGTCGGCAGAGGCGCGGAGCGCAGGACCCTGGATGCCCTGTTGGAGGCGGCCGGCGGCGGCACCGGTAGCGCGGTGCTGCTGCGGGGCGACCCGGGGATCGGCAAGACGGCGCTGCTGCGCTCCCTGGACGACCGCGACGGACTCACGAAGCTGTGGACGCGGGGCTTCGAGGCGGACGCGACGCTGCCGTTCGCGGCCCTGGTGACCCTCCTGCGTCCGGTCATCGAGCACCGGGACGGAATCCCCGACGGTCCGCGGGCCGCGCTGGAGGCGGCGCTGGCGATCGGCCCGCCGCGGTCCCCGGACCGCTTCGCGGCGTATGCGGGCGTGCTGGCCCTGCTGGAGCGGGCGACCGCGGCCCTGGGGCCGGTCCTGCTGTCGGTGGACGACGCGCACTGGCTCGACCCGTCGTCCGCCGAGGCACTGGCCTACTGCGCCCGCCGGCTGGAGGACCTCCCCGTGGCGCTGGTGGGAGGGCGTGGAGCCCCTCGTCCCGGGGGCGCGCGTCCTCACGCTGCCGCCGCTGGCCGACGCCGATGCCCGGGCGCTGCTGGACGCGGCGGGTGCCCTGGCGGCCCCGGTGGCCCAGGAGGTGCTGCGCGTGGCCGAGGGCAATCCGCTGGCGCTGCGCGAGATCCCGGGGGCGCTCACCGACGAGGAGCGCGATGGGCGGGCGACCCTTCCCGACCCGCTGCGTGTGACCGATGCCATCGACGCCGCCTTCCGGCGCCGCATCGAACGGCTGTCGGACGCCGCGCGCCGCGCCCTGGTGGTGGTGGCCGCCGGCATCGACGAGGCGGTCGACGACGTGCGGGCGGTGTGCGCCGGCCTCGACGCCGGCGAGCACGCGATCGCCGAGGCGGTCGCCGCCCAGGTGCTCGAGGAATCCGACGAACGGCTGGGGTTCGCGCATCCGCTGCTGCGGGCGGTGGTGCTGGACGGCGCCCCGGCCCCGGAGGTCCGTGAGATCCACCGGCGGCTGGCCGCGCGCTCCGCGCCGGACCGCGCCGGGTGGCACCTGGCCGCCGCCGCGATGGGACCGGACGATGAGGCCGCCGCCGCCCTGGACGTGGCGGCGCAGTCGGCGGCCGCGCGGACGGCCTACGCCACGGCGTCCGACGCCTTCGCGCTGGGCGCGGAGCTCACCGGAGTTCCGGACGCCCGCGCCCACCGGCTCCTGCAGGCCGCCGGCACGGGGCAGATGGCCGGCCGGTTCTCGCAGGCGTTCGGCCACCTGGAGGCGGCCGCCGCCTTGGTGGACGACCCCACGTTGGCGGCCGAGATCGACCACCTGCGAGGGATCGGACAGACCTACGCGGGCTCGGTCTCGGAAGGCGCCCGGCTCCTGCTCGCGAGTGCACGGGCGGCCGCGGATGCCTCCGGTGCGGCCCGGGCCGCCCGGATGTTGGTGGACGCATCGATGACGCTGGGGATGGCCGGGCAGCCGGGTCGCTGCATGGTCACGGTGCGCCTCGCTCGAACGCTCGGGCACCTTGATGAGATCGGATTGGCGAAGTTGGAGCTCGCCGACGGAGTCGCCCGGTACTTCGCCGGAATGGGACGCCAGGTTCGCGGACGCGCCGCGGCCATCTCCGGTGCCTGCAATGCGCTCACTCCGGGGGGCCCAGACGACCACGCGATCGTCTGCGGGGCGATCCTGCGGATGTACATGGGCGATTTCGTCCGCGCTCGCGAGTTCATTCAGGCGGCGATCACGGCATGCCGCCTCACGGGCGCGCTCGGCCCCTTGCCCTTTCACCTGGCGGCTCTGGCCGATGTCTGCTGGCGCACCGCCGATTGGGCCGGCGGGCGTGCTGCAGCGGACGAGGCTGTGGAGATCGCCTCCGAGACGGGCCAGGCGCCGATGGTCGCCTTCGCGCTGTGCATCCGCGCCCGCTACGACGCGGCCATGGGCCGATTCGACGAATGCGCCGGCGCACTCGCCGCGGCCGAGCCGATCGTGGAGGCGGTGTCCACCGATGCGCTCGTCGTATGGCTCTCCCACGCGCATGGCGTCATGTGCATGGCAAAGGAGTCACCGGACAGTGCCATCCCCGCCCTTGCCGATGCGGCGGCAGCCTGGGAACGCGGCGAGATGCGCAGCGCCGAGTCCGTGGCGTGGGAGCACGATCTCGTGGAGGCGTACGTGGCCGTGGGCCGCAGCACAGAGGCACGCGCCCGGCTGCGCCGACTTGCGGAGGAGGCGCACGGGTCGGACGGACCCCAGACCCATGCCTTGGTCGCCCGATGCCGTGGCCTGCTGGGCCCCGACCACGAGCGGCACTTCGAGGAGGCGCTCACCCACCACGCGCGCCTGCCGGTGCCGTTCGAGGTTGCGCGCACGCAGTTGCTCTACGGCGAGATCCTCCGACGCGAGCGGCGGCGCAGACGGGCCGAGCACCAGTTGCGCGCGGCCCTGGAGACGTTCGAGGCGCTCGGCGCCAGGCCCTGGGCGGAGCGAGCATTCCGGGAGCTGGAGGCGGTGGGCGCCGTCGCCGTCCGCTCCCCGCCGTCGGCCGTCGCCGACCTCACCCCCCGGGAGCTGCAGGTGGCCGTGGGCGTGGCCACCGGGGCGACCAACGCGGAGGTCGCCGCCCGCCTGTTCATGTCCGAGAAGACCGTGGCGCGGCACCTGTCCTCGGTGTTCGCCAAGCTGGGCATACGGTCGCGCACGGAGCTGGCGGCGCGGTTCGCGCGCATCACCCCAGGGTCCGGATGAGGCCTTCTTCCCATATCCCGGGCGGACGGCGGCTCGTAGCGTCGGGTCATGCCCAACATCTCCCCCACCCCATCCTCCCGGCCGCCCCTCGCTCCGCTGGGCCCGCCCGGTTTCCACGCCTTCCAGGAGGCGCGCTCCCGCTACCTGCGCCGGTTCACCCCGGCGGCGGAGGCTCCGTCGGCGGCCCGTCCGGCCGGCGCGATCCACCCCGCGCCTCCGGGAGCCCGCCCCGGCTGACGCGGTCCATGACCGCCCCGGCGCACGAGGGCACCGGGGCGGCGGATCACCAGCCGGCCACCAGGTGGCCCACCACGTCCGCGGCATCCTCCAGGTCCCGCAGCGTCACGGATTCGTCCACCGCATGGGCGGCACGGGGATGGCCCGGCCCGAACACCGCGCAGGATCGCATCCCCAGCCGCGCGGCCACCAGGGACGCGTCCGTGTAGGCCTCGCGGCCGTCCTCGCCGCCGGTCTGCAGCGACCGTCCCAACGCCGCGCGCATCGCCGCGTCCAGGCCGATGACGATGGGGGTGTCCATGCCCGTCGATGCCGGCGGACGGGTCGCGCCCACCGGGGTGACCACCGCGGACGCCTCCGGATGCCCGGCGAGCGCGCGCGTCACGGCGGTCTCCGCCAGGGCCCGGGCCTCATCGGGCCCGAATCCCGGGACCAGCCGGAGATCGACCGTCGCCATGCAGGTGGGGGCCACCACGTTGGTGGCGATGCCCCCCTCCAGCGTCCCGACGGTCATCCGGGGACGTCCCAGAACGGGGTCCTCCGCCTGGACCGACGCCATGGCGCGCTCCATCTCGACCACGATCCGGGCCATCACGTGGTTGGCGTTCACCCCGAGGTGGGCCCGGCCCGCATGTGCCATGCGCCCGGTCACCCGCACCGAGAGCCATTGGACCCCCACCTGGGCCGCTCGCAGCCGCAGGTCGGTGGGCTCCAGCGCCAGCACCTGGTCGTCCCGGCGGAAGAAGCCCTGGTCGATGAGCGCGCTCACACCCCGCATCCCCGCGGTCTCCTCGTCGACCGTGAGCGCGAGGACCACGTCCCCGAACGGCGTGCGGCGTGCGGCCTGGCGGATGCCGTGCATCGCCACCGCCAGGCCGCCCTTCATGTCCGCGGAGCCGCGGCCGTGCAGGCGGCCGTCCTCGACGCGTCCGCTCAGCGGGTCGTCGCTCCAGCCGTCGCCGTGCGGGACGGTGTCCATGTGCGCCATCAGGACCAGCCGCGACGCCGTGCCCGCGCCGGGAACGGTGACCAGCAGGTTCGGGCGGCCCGGCGCCACCTCCCGCAGCTCCACCGCGAACCCCTCATCGGTGAGGCGACGCCGCACCCAGTGCGCGACCTCCCGGCTGTCGATGCGCACCAGGTCGGCCGCGTCCTGCACGACGCGCGAGTGGTTCACGGTGCCGTGCCGGCCTCCGCGCGGGCCGCGCGGACCTCCCGCACCATCCGCTCCAGCCGCGCCGCCAGGCCCTCGGCGCACACGTCCGCGATCGCCATGCCCATCTGCGGCGTCGGGGGGTCGGCGATGCGCTCGGACACCCGCCGCGGATCGCCCCACATCCCGGGGGGCGCGGCCTCCTCCACCAGGGCGGGGTAGGTCATCGCGGGATCCGAGAAGCGCATCGCGCGGTCCGGCGGGTACGCGTCGGCGTGCGCCAGGTCCACCAGCGCGGCGTCGCGCGCCATCACCAGGGCCGCCTCCACGGCGCCGGCATGCGAGTAGAACGCCGACCAGTCGAGGTCCTCGGCCGCGTACCCGAGCCGTTCCAGGACCTGGCCCTCCAACCCGGCCAGGTAGCTGGAGACCCCCACGATGGCGCCGGTCGCCTCCACGATCTGCCGCGCGGCAAGCTCCGCGGGGGCCCGGTTCCCGAAGTGGGCCACCAGCAGCACCTGGGTGGTGAGTCCCCCGCGGGCGAGGCTCACGCCGATCTCGGTGACGGCCGCGATCATGGTCGCCGCCTGCAGCGTGACGGTGCCGGGTACCGACACATGCTCCTGTGAGCAGCCGTACGGCAGGGCCGGGGCGACCACCGCGCCCACGCGGGCGGCGAGCGCGTCGGCGACGACCTCCCCGATGATGGTGTCGGTGCCGAACGGCAGGGCCTCGCCGTGCTGCTCGGTGGCGCCCAGCGGGATCACCACCGTGTCGAGCCCGCCGGCGATGCGCTCCCGCAGCGCGCGGCGGGTGAGGTCGGCCAGGCGCACGCTCACGAGGGTCCCTCCCCCGGCGGGTGCGTCCAGCGCACCAGCTCCCAGACGGTCCGCACGGCGTGGCGGAACGCCCGGTCGTCCATGGCGTCCAGCTCGGCGGGCGTCCACACCTCGGCGAGCCGGCGGGCGACCTCGGCCACCTGCGCCGGGCGCGGCTCCACGCGCACCAGCTCTGGGCCGGTGGCGAACTGCGGCTTCAGCGGAACCTCCGCGAACGCCTCCAGGATGCGGTTCTCGATGCCCATCAGTGCTTCGCCCAGCCGCCGTCGACCAGGATCGTCTGGCCGGTGAGGAAGTCGCTGTCGTCGCTCGAGAGGTACAGCAGCGTCCCCACCAGATCCTCCGGGTAGCCGGGGTGCCGGATGCACTGCTCGGCGACGTGCTCGTCCACCCACTCCCGCACCTGCCCGGGGCGGATGCTCTCGTGCACGTCCACCAGGGCCTTCTGGGTCATCGACAGACCGGGACACAGGCAGTTCACGCGGATCCCCAGGGGCCCCACCTCGATGGCGAGCGCCCGGGTCATCCCGACCACCGCGCCCTTGGTGCCGACGTAGTGCAGGTAGTTCGGCCAGCCGCTGAAGAACGTCTGCGAGCCGATGTTGACGATCTTCCCCTTGCCCAGCTCGCGCATGGCCGGGAAGCAGGCGAGGCTGGCGAGCCACGTGCCCTTCACGTTGACCGCGTACATGCGGTCCCATTCGGACTCCTCGATCTCCTCGAACGGCGCGGCCGTGTACACCGCGGCGCTGTTGACCAGCACGTCGATGCGGCCCCAGCGTTCCAGCACGGCGGCGGCCATGGCCTCGGTGGAGCCACGGTCCGACACGTCGACGGCCACGGGCATCACCTCCAGGCCCTCCTCCAGCAGCTCGGCGGCCGTGCGCTCGCGGGCCGCGTCGTCCCAGTCGGCCACCGCGACGCGCGCGCCGTGCTGCGCGAGGCCGCGGCAGAACGCCACGCCCAGGCCGTTCGCGCCACCGGTGACCACCGCGACGCGGCCGGCGAGCCGCCCGCTCACCCCAGGTCCTCGACTTCCCGCGGGGATGCCGTCCATGAGCTGGACGTTGGCGGCGCCCGCCGGCCCGGCCGCGTACGCGTCCAGGGCCTCGGTGCTCTCCCACAGGGAGATGCCCTGCCACAGGGTCGGCTCGTCACGGTTGCGCTGCAGGCGCATGTCGATGAAGCCGGCGCTGTCGCGCAGGCTGGGCATCATCGCCCGGTAGGCCGCCACGATCTCGCCCTCGCGGCCGGGGGCGACGTGGAAGGTGTACATGCGTGAGACGGTCATGGCCTGCACCCCAGTCGTTCGGATGTCTCCTCGAGCAGCGGCCGCAGCACCGCGACGATCTCCGCGAACTCCTCGGGACCTGCGATGAGCGGCGGCGCGAGCTGGATCACCGGGTCGCCGCGGTTCTCGGCCCGGCAGAACACGCCGCGGCGGAACACCTCGGCGGTGATGAAGGCGGTGAGCTCGGCGGCGACGGCCCGGCTGAAGCGCTCGCCGGTGGACTGCCGGGCAACCATCTCGACCGCCATGAAGTAGCCCGCCCCACGCACGTCGCCGACGATGGGGATGTCGCGCAGCCCGTCGAGCGCCGCCCGGAACGCCGCCTCGTTGGCCAGGACGTTGTCGATCACGCCCTCGCGCTCCATCAGCTCGATGTTGGCGAGGCCCACCGCCGTGGCCACCGGATGGCCGCCGAAGGTGAACCCGTGGGCGAACAGGTTGGTCGACCCGAAGGCGTCGGCGATGCGGTCCGACACGATGGCCGCGCCCAGGGGCGCGTACCCGGAGGTGATGCCCTTGGCCGTGGTGATGATGTCGGGCTGGTAGCCGAACCGCCCGGCGCCGAACCACGCGCCCAGCCGTCCCCACGAGCCGATGACCTCGTCGGAGATCATCAGCACGTCGTAGGCGTCGCAGATCTCGCGGACCCGCTGGAAGTACCCCGGCGGCGCGGGAATGCAGCCGCCCGCGTTCTGCACGGGCTCCAGGATCACCGCCGCCACCGTGTCGGGCCCCTCGAACTCGATGGCGTCGACGATCGACTCGGCCAGGGACTCCACCGGCACGCCGGGCGGCAGCCGGTACAGGTTGGTGTTGGGGACGTGCACGCCGCCGGGGACCATCGGCTCGTACGGCTCCCGCAGGCCCGTGATGCCGGTGGCCGACAGCGCGCCGTAGGTGGTGCCGTGGTAGGAGGTCCGGCGCGCGACCACCTTCGTCTTGCGCGGCCTGCCGGTGATGCGGTGGTACTGGCGCACCATCTTGAGGGCCGAGTCCACCGCCTCGGAGCCGCCGCTGGTGAAGAACACGCGGTTCAGGTCGCCGGGCGCCAGCTCGGCGACCTTGCCGGCCAGCCGCGCGGCCGCCGGGTGCGGATGCCACCACACCGTGGCGAAGTCCAGCTCGGAGGCCTGGTCGAACGCGGCCTGGGCGAGCTCGGTGCGGCCGTGCCCGATGTTCACGGCGAACAGCGACGAGAGCGCGTCGAGATAGCGGCGGCCCTCGGAATCCCAGAGGTAGCAGCCGTCCCCGCGCACGATCATGGGGACGTCCTCGGGCATGACCGCCGGCTTGAAGTGCAGCCACAGGTGGCGGTGCGCCAGGCGGCGCGCCTCCTCCAGGTCGGCGGCGGTGCGGAGGGCCTCGCTCATGCGGCCCTCCTGGCCCCGGCGGGCAGTGAGGGCGCACGCACCGGCTTGCCGCTGCGGGCCGCCAGGGTCGAGCGGGCCGCCGCCGCGGCGGTGCGGTCCACCCAGTCCAGGATCTCGGCGGCCCCGGCCGCCTCCACTGCGACCAGGGTCGGGGTGACACGGGCGAGCGCGTGGAGGGCCTCCTCGCTGAACGCGAAGCCGATGACGTTGACCAACCGCATCTCGGCCATCACGCGGAAGCCCTCCGCGACCCCGCGCCACTCCCCGGTGGGAGCCTCGGCGAGCAGGATGGCGACGAGCGGCTGCAGGGCCGCGGGGCCGTGCTCGTCGGCATCCGTGATCCAGTCGTGGGCGGCGCGCAGCGCCGCCCCGAGGTCCTCGTGCAGCGCGTCCGCGGACGCGCCATCTCGGGGCGCACCGGTGATGGCGAACGTCCGCGACCGCACCCCCTCGGCGGTGACCGTGCCGGAGGGAGCCTGCGCCCGGACCGCCGCGTCGAGGACGCGGGCGACGGGCAGGACGCGCGGGGGGGCGATCATGGCCTGGGCGGGCCTCATGCCGCGGCCGTCTGCATGAGGTACGACGGACGCCGCACCCAGTCGGTGGCCGCGGTGTACGCCGCCCCCAGGCGGAAGGTGGTGGCCTCGTCGAACGCGGGCCCCACCACCTGCATCGAGATCGGCATGCCCGCCTTGTCGAAGCCGCAGGGCACGATCAGCGCCGGGCACCCCGACATGCTCACCGGGACCGTGTACCGGCAGTACGCCCACAGGGCGTCCTCCGAATGCCCGTCCGGGTAGGTGATGTCGATGAAGATGGGGTGGTCGACCGGCGGCTTGGCGGTGGCCGCCGTGGTGGGCGTGATGAGCAGGTCGACCTCCGCGAAGGCCCGCTCGAAGTCCCGCCGCACCAGGTTGCGCACCTGCTGTGAGCGCAGGTAGTCCTTCGCCAGCAGCAACTGGCCGAGCTCGGCGAAGTTCCGGACGTCGATCCCGAACTCCTCGGCGCGGTGGAACGTGTACTCGTCGAACAGCGTCGCCGACTCGGCGATGACCGACAGGAACGCGCCGCCCGCGTACCCGGCGTGCGGCATGGGCACCTCCACCAGCACCGCGCCCATGTCGTCCTGCATGGTGGTGAGCGCGGCCCGCACGGCGTCGGCCACGTCGGTCTCGATGTGGTCGAAGAAGTGGTCGGTGGGGACACCGATCCGCAGGCCCTCGATGCCCTGGCCCATCAGCGCCGCGCGGCGGATGAGGTGATGTCCAGCGGGTCGTAGCCGGCGATGACCCCGAGCATCGCCGCGAGGTCCTCCAGGGAGCGGGCCAGCGGGCCCAGCGTGTCCATGGTCATCGACAGCGGAACCGAGCCGGTGGTGGGCACCCTGCCGTGCGTGACCCGCATGCCGAAGATGCCGTTGAGGCCGGCGGGGTTGCGCACCGAGCAGCCGCAGTCGCCGCCGATGGACGCCTGGCCCTGTCCGGCGGCGACCGCGGCGCCCGACCCGCCGCTGGAGCCGCCGGGCACGCTGGCCCCGTCCCAGGGGTTGCGGGCCGGCACGGCGGTGGTGCCGCCCCAGCTGAGCTCGCGGCGCCGGCGGCCCGCATGCGCGCCACCACCGTGGCGTCCTCCTGGGGCACGTGATGCCCCGGGATCTTCGACCCGCAGAGCATCGGGACGTCCTTCACCGCGATGACGTCCTTCACGGAGTAGGTCATGCCGTGGAACGGCCCCAGGTCGGTGCCGGCCTTCAGCAGGGCGTCGGCGGCCTCCGCCTCGGCGAGCGCGGACTCGGCGGTGAGCTCCACCCACGCGCGGGTGACCTGGCCGGTGGCGGCGATCCAGTCCAGGGTGTCCTGGACCAGCTGCCGCGAGGTGATCTCCCCGGCGCGCATCAGGGCGCCGGCCTCGGTGGCGGTGAGCCAGTGCAGTTCGCCCACGTCAGGCCTCCTTCCCGTCGAGCTGGCCCTTGTTGCCGTTGATCGGCTCGTCGTGCTCCCACGGCAGGCGGTACACCACCGCCGGCCGCACGAACGTGAATCGCGACTCGGTGAACGCGAAGCCCAGGTCCAGGGGCTCCCACGAGCGCGCGGTGGCGATCTGCTGCTTCAGCATCTCCAGCTGGGCGTCCACGCGGTCTTCGGGGAGGTTGAGCCCCGAATAGGCGGACAGCGTGCGCACCGCGTCGGCGTCGATGACTCGCTCGGGCCGTTCCATGGTCGTTGGCCTCCTGGTGTGGGTCGTCAGTCGGTGCCCGCCGCGGCGCACGCGGCGAGGGTCGCGGGAAGCGGGAGGACGGCCACGCCGGCCGCCTCCAATGCGGCGCGGACGGCGCGCCCGATCTCCGGCGCACCGGGGGCGTCGCCGTGCAGGCAGATGGTGTGGGCCCGCACGGGCAGCTCGCCGTCCTGGGTGATGAGCCGTCCCCGGGTGATGGACACCGCCCGGGCGGCCACCTCCTCCGGTGGATGGGGCGTCGCGATGGTGTGCAGCAGCAGCCGGCCGTCGGGCGAGTAGTCGGCGTCCACGAACGCCTCCCGGGCCACCACCGCGCCCACCGCCTCGGCGGCGTCCGCGGCGGGCCCGTCCAGCAGCACCAGCGGCAGCGCGGGGTCCAGCGCGATGAGGGCGCGGGCCACGGCCTCGGCCGCCTCCGGGTGCTCCGGCAGCATGGTGTAGAGGGCCCCGTGGGGCTTGACGTGGGTGACCGTCACGCCCAGGGTGGCGGCCGTCGCCAGCAGCGCGCCCACCTGGTAGATGACGTAGTCGGCCACGTCACGCGGCGCCACCTCCATGCGCCGCCGGCCGAAGCCCAGCAGGTCGGGCAGCCCGGGGTGCGCGCCGGCCGCGACGCCGGCCTCGGCCGCCAGCAGCAGCGATTCGCGCATGGTGCCGGGGTCGCCGGCGTGGAAGCCGCAGGCGATGTTCACCGAGGTGACCGAGCGCATCACCTCGCGGTCGTCGCCCAGCTTCCAGCGGCCGAAGCTCTCGCCCAGGTCCGCGTTGAGGTCGATCGCGGCCATGGTGCGCGGTCCGGATGCGGTGCTCATGCGATGGCCGCCCGCCGCGCCAGACGGCGGCTCCAGACGTCCAGGGCGAGCGCCCCCACGATGATGAAGCCCTTCGCGAGGTCCTGGTAGAAGGGGTTGAGGTCCAGCAGGCTGAAGGCGTTGGTGATCGTCGCGATGAGCCCGAGCCCGATCGCCGAGCGCCACATGCTGCCGATGCCGCCCGCCAGGGACGTGCCGCCCACCACGACGATGGTGATGACGTCGAACACGATGTCCGGGTCGATGTCCGCCTGGGCGCTCGAGAGCTGGGAGGCGGTGATGATGCCCGCGATGCCCATGCACAACCCCGAGACCACGTAGGTGCTCGCCTCGGTGAGCTGCGACCGGATGCCCGACAGACGGCTCGCCTCGCGGTTGCCGCCGACCGCGTAGATCCACTGGCCGTAGACGCTGCGGGCGAGGATGAACCCGCCGATGACCATCAGGCCGATCAGCAGCATCCCCGCATAGGGGAACCCGCCGATGTCACCGCCGCCGAGCGTCGCGAACGACGGATCGTCCACGATGTACGCCTTGTTGTCGGTGATCAGCAGTGTGACGCCGCTCATGATGAAGCCGCTGCCGACGGTGGCGATGAACGGGTTGATGCCGATCAGCGACACCAGGCCGCCGTTGACGATGCCCAGCACCAGCCCCACGCCGATGGCCGCGAGGAAGCACATGGCGGGCGACGCCCCGCCCTGCCCGAGCCCGGCGGCGGTGACCGCGCACAGGGAGTAGCCGGCCGCGATCGACAGGTCGAAGCCGCCCGTCAGGATCACGTAGGTCATGCCGATGGCCATGATCCCCGCGGGGGCCCACTGGCTCAGCATGTTGTAGATGTTGGTGCTCGTCAGGAACGTCGGGTTGTTCGCCGTCACCCCGATGACCAGCACGACGAGGGCGAACACGATCCCGTAGGTGCGAAGGATCCCCGGCCCGTGCTGCACCAGGAACCCGCGCACGCCGGCGCCGCCGGCGAGCCGGCCGGTCTCCGCTGTCACGCTGCGACCTCCTCCACCTTGAACACCAGATCCAGGACCCGCTTGACGGTGGCCTCCGCGCCGGAGAGCTCCGCGAGCTTCCGGCCGGCGTGCATCACCAGCACGCGGTCCGCGAGGTCCACGACCTCGTCGAGGTCCGAGGAGACGACGATGACGCTCATGCCCTCGTCCGCCAGGCGCCGCATCACCGCGTAGATCTCCGCCTTGGCCCCCACGTCGATGCCGCGCGTGGGCTCGTCGAGGAGCAGCACCCGTGGCCGCCGGTGCAGCCACTTGCCGATCACCAGCTTCTGCTGGTTGCCGCCGGAGAGCGTGCCGGCGGGTGCCGACAGCCGGGCGGGGTCGAAGCCCACCGGTGTCACGGCGGCGCCGGCCAGCTCGCGCCGGCGGCGCGAGCTCACGATCCCCGCGGTGGACGCCGCGGCGATGTCCGGAAGGGTCACGTTCACGGAGCCGTTCTGGATGAGCACCAGTCCCTGGCCCTTGCGGTCCTCCGGCGCCAGGGCGATGCCCATGCGCACCGCGGCGGCCACGGACCGGGGCCAGCGGCGCGGCATCCCCTCGATCATCAGCTCACCGCGCGCGCCCTTCTCCGCGCCGGCGAGGCACCGCAGCAGCTCGGTGCGCCCGGCGCCCACCAGGCCCGCGACGCCGAGGATCTCCCCGCGCCGCAGGGTCAGGTCGATGCCGTGCACCGCCCCCGGCAGGGTCACGCCGGTGGCGCGCAGGACCTCGGGGGCGTCCGCGCTGGGCGGCACGTGCGCGCCGGCGTGGGCCGCGTCGGGGACCTCCCCCAGCATCGCGTGCACCAGATCGGCCGCGCGGTATCCGGCGGCGGGCCTGGTCTCGACCACCCGGCCGTCGCGCATGACGGTGACGGTCTGGGCGATCTCGAGCACCTCGTCGAGGTCGTGCGAGATGTAGATGACGGACACCCCGCGCTCGCGCAGCGTCCGCACGATCTCCTTGAGCCGCTCGCGCTCGGACGGCCCCAGGGAGGCCGTGGGCTCGTCCATGATCAGGATGGTCCGCTCGGCCACCAGCGCCCGCATGATCTCCAGCAGCTGCTGGTTGGCGATCGACAGCAGGCCGGCCACGGCGTCCGGGGAGATCTCCTCCGCGCCCACCAGGGCGGCCAGCTCGCGGAACCGCCGGCGCATCTCACCGCGCCGCACGAAGCCGGCGACGCGCGGGTACTGGCCCAGGAACACGTTGTCCATGGCCGTCCGGGCCGGGACGGTGTTGAGCTCCTGGTAGATGGCGGCGATGCCCGCGTCCATGTGGGCCCGCGGCGACCAGTGGTCGAGCGGCCGCCCGTGCACCAGCAGGGTGCCCTCGTCCGGCGCCTGCGCCCCGGTGATGATCTTCACCAGGGTGCTCTTTCCGGCGCCGTTCTGGCCCACGAGTCCGTGGACCTCGCCGGCGGCGAGGGTGAAGTCCACCCCGGCGAGCGCGTGCACGCCGGGGAAGGACTTCGACATGCCCGTGACGGTGAGCGCGGCGGGGGGAGTCCCCCCCGCCGGCACCTCCGCCCCGGGCCTAGTAGTTGGGCTCGAGCTTGTCGGCATTCTCGGCCGTGACGTAGATCGAGCCGGGGCCCTCCGTGACCTTGGGCAGGAGCCGCTCGTCGATGTAGCCGTTCACCGGGTCCCCGGTGATGGCCATCGCCATCGCCACCCCGCCGTAGTACGACTCCTCGTACGGGAGGGTGACCCAGGTCTCCTTGTAGAGGCCCTTCTCGATCTTGTCGAGGGCGTCCTTGGTGGCGCCCAGCGTGTAGATCTCGACATCCGTGCCGGGCGTCTTGTCGGACTTCTGGATGCCCTCCAGCGTGCCCCGGGTCATGTCGTCCCAGGCGCTGATGTAGCAGCCGATGTCCGGGTTGGCGCGCAGCGCGTCCTGCGCGACGCGCAGCGCCTTGCGCGGGTCGTAGTCCGCGGTCTGCTCGGACACCACCTCGACCGTCGGGTACTTCGCGGAGGCCGCGTCGATGCCGGCCTTCCAGAAGTTGTAGAGGTCGGAACCGGGGAACCCGCCGACCGCCGCCAGCTTCTTGCCCTGGCACTGCTTGAAGGCGGAGTCGACGATCTCCTTGAAGAAGCCCGGCCGCTGCATCGTGACCGTGGCCGAGACGCCCTCGGTGTGGTCCTCGTCGCCGCACATCGGCAGGTCGATGACCACCACCGGCTTGCCCGTGGGCTTCAGCAGGTTGTTGTACATCGTGCAGCCCGGCGCGTTGGCGGCCGGGGCGAAGATGTAGCCGTCGAAGCCCTGGGTGGTCGCGTCCTGGACCTGCTTGAGCTGCTCGTTCGGGTTGAAGTTCGCGTCGAAGGTCTTGAACTCGAAGCCGTACTTGGCGGCCGCGTCCTCCATGCCCTGCAGTCGCGCCTGGCAGTACGGGTTCTGGGTGCACTCCGCCAGGTAGGCGATCCGCGGCTTGCCCTCCAGGGGCGTGCCGGCCTCGTCGAAGGCGAGGACCTTGTCGACGTTCGCCTGCTTCTGCTCGGGCGGGGTGCCCTCCGGGCCGGGCGCGGCCGTGGTGGAGGTGGCCGTGGAGGTGTCCGCGGCCGCGGAGCTCTCCTCGTCGTCGCCGCATCCTGCGAGCAGGGCGACCGAGAGGACGCCGGCGGCGGCGACGGCCGCGAGGGTGGTGAGCCGTGAGCGCCGGCGGCGTGGACGGCTCGGAACGGGGGCCTCGCCCCCGGTGGTCCCGGGCGCGTCGGTGGTGGTGTGGCGGGGAATCGCGGGCTCCTTTCGCACGGTGTGACGGCTCATGCCGCCATCGCCGAGTTCATGAGGTGGCTGGGACGCCTGGAGGTCCAGTCGGTGGCCTGCTCGTAGGCGTGGCCCACCTGGAAGGCGGTCTGCTCGTCGAACGCCGGCGCGATGATCTGCATCGAGACCGGCAGGCCGTCGGCGGAGAGCCCGCACGGGACGACGAGGGCGGGGCACCCGGCCATGGAGACCGGGATCGTGTACCGGCAGTACGCCCAGAGGGTGTCCTCCGAGTGGCCGTCCGGGTACGACACGTTGATGAAGATGGGGTGGTCGACGGGGGGCTTGGCGACCGCCGCGGTCGTGGGGGTCACGATCACGTCCACGTCCGCGAAGGCCCGCTCGAAGTCGGTGCGCACCAGGGTCCGCAGCTGCTGGGCCTTGCAGTAGTCCTTGGCCAGCAGCAGGGAGCCGAGCTCCGCGAAGTTGCGGACGTCGATGCCGAACTCACCGGCGCGCTCGTGGGTGTAGTCGTCCAGCAGGGCGGCCGACTCGGCGATGACGAACAGGAAGGCGCCGCCGGCGTACCCGGCGTTCGGCATCGCCACCTCCACGATCTCCGCGCCCAGCCCGGCCAGCGTGTCGACGGCGGCCAGCACCGAGTTCCGGATGTCCGTCTCGATGTGGTCGAAGAAGTACCCGGTGGGGACGCCCACGCGCAGGCCCTTCACGTCGTGGCCGATCCTGGCGGTGAAGTCCGGCACCGGCGCCGAGCTGCTGGTGGGGTCCAGCGGGTCGTGCCCCGCCATGACGTTGAGCATGAGGGCGGTGTCGGTGACCGTGCGGGCCAGCGGCCCGATGGTGTCCATGGTCATCGAGAGCGGTACGGAGCCGGTGGTGGGCACGCGGCCGTGGGTCACCCGCATCCCGCAGACGCCGTTCAGACCGGCCGGGTTGCGCACCGAGCAGCCGCAGTCGGCGCCGATCGACACCTGCCCCTGACCGGCCGCGACCGCGGCGCCGGAGCCGCCGCTGGATCCGCCGGTCACCGACTCGCCGTCCCACGGGTTGCGCGACGGGGGGCTGGTGACGCCCCACGAGAACTCGTGCGTCGCGACCTTGCCCAGGCAGACCGCCCCGGCGGCCCGCATCCGGGCCACCACGGTCGAGTCGGCCCCCGGGGTGAAGTCCGCGGCGATCTCCGAGTTGCACTTCATCGGCAGGCCGCCGACCGCGATCACGTCCTTCACCGAGTAGGTCATGCCCTGGAAGACGCCCAGGTCCTCACCGGCCGCGAGGGCGGCATCCGCGGCGGCCGCCTGGGCCAGCGCCCCCTCGGCGTCGAGGCTCACGTATGCGTGCGTGATGCCGTTGGTCTTCTCGATCCAGTCGATCGTGTCGGTGGTCAGCTCCACGGCCGAGAACGCGCCGGCGCGCAGGCCCTTGGCCGCCTCGGCCACCGAGAGCCACTGCAGCTCTCCCGCCATCTCAGGCTCCCCCCGCGACGCGGTGCTTGTTGATGGGGGCCGGGTACTCCCACGGCGGCCGGTAGACCACCGCCGGCCGCACGAACGTGAACTCGCCGTCCGAGAAGTTGAAGCCCATGGGCATGGCGTCCCACGTGCGCAGCGTCTCGATCTGGCCCTTCAGGAACTCCAGCTGCACCGCGACGCGGTCGTCGTCGAGCGCGATGCCCGAGAAGCCCGCGATGGCCCGCACGCCCGCCTCGTCGATGCTGCGTTCCGGTTTCGGCACGCCCGCCTCCCGCCAGTTGTTGTATGCAACATGGGAGTCATGGCGAACCTCCGGCCCCGCTCCCACACGGTGGAGGCGACGCTACAGCCGAGGTTTCAGGCCCGGCTTTGGCCCGATGTCCGAACGAGATCCTCTTGGCTTTCGACGTTTGGCGGGCCGAACCTGGACAACCCGTGGACCGCACCGACGCTGGCCCTCATGCGCTCGGCCTACGCCTGCGACACCAAGATGTATGCAATGACCCGCCGGGGGAGGGTCAGGCGGCGCCCCCGTCGAGCACCTCGAAGCGGCGGCGCGCCCGCTCGGCGGCCCCCGAGGCGCTGCGCTGGCTATGGCGGATGTGGGCGAACATCAGCGCGGCGGCCATGTCGCCGTCCCCGTCCTCCAGCGCGGTCAGCACACCCAGATGCTGCTGGGTCGCCTCGGCGATCCGGGCGCGGTCGAAGAAGTCGTGCACGCGGATGAGCCGGATCCGCGCGTTCACGCTCTCCAGCACGCGCACCAGGGCGGCGTTGCCGCCCAGCCGAACGCCTCGTCCTGGAACACCGCCTCCTCGCCCGCCTCCACCGGAGGCCCGTCCCAGGCCGCCCGCAGCCGGGCGAGCTCGGCCAGGCGGTCCGGATTGGCCGCCGCGTTGCGGATCGCCACCACCTCGAGGGCCATGCGGATCTCGTAGAACTCGGCGGTCTCGGCGGGTTCCACCGAGGGGGCCCGGTACCCCTCGCTGGGCGCATAGCTCAACAGCCCCTCCTGGGAGAGACGCCGGCAGGCCTCACGGATGGGCGTGCGGCTCACCCGGTAGCGCTCGGCGGCCCACTGCTCGGTGATGCGGGCGCCGGGCGGGATGGCGCCCCGCAGCAGGTCGGAGCGGAGCTCCAGGTACACCTGCTCGGCGATGCGCGTCCTGGGCGGCACGGGACGCACGTTACCGGTCCGCCCCGGCTGACGCGGTTTGCGTCCCCGCGGACCGGGGGATCTCCCGGACACGTCGTGGGCGGTCGCGTCCCGGGAGGAGCGATGGACCAGCGGGGATGGACGCTGCGGGTGCCCGTGCCGACCGGCCACGCCTACGCGCGGCTCGTCGAGTTCACCCGCATGCCGGAGTACGTCGGTGGGCTCACCGCCGTCCGCCGGACCGGTGACGACCTGTTGCAGGTGACCGGCCCGGGCGGTGAGTGGGTGTGGCGCATCACCGAGGCCATGCCGGGACGTGGCCTGGTCCTGGAACCGGTCGACCCCGCGGGGCCGGCCCTGCGGGTGATGCTCGAGCCGGACGGCGCGGGCACCGCGCTGACGGTCCGCGTGACGCATGGCGAGGACGGCGCGCCGCTGGAGCCGCGGGCCGACCGGCTGCGCGCGTTCCTGCTGGAGGGCGCCGAGGCCTGAGGCACATGGCCCGGGCGGGGTCCGGCGCGAACCCCGCCCGAGGGCGTGCGGCTACCCGCGCAGCGGGCCGTGCGAACGGCGGCCGGTGACGGCCCCCCAGACGATCAGCAGCACCACGGCGCCGATGACGGCCGCGATCCACGTGCTGAGGTCCCAGAACTCGTCGATCGGATCGCCGACGCCGGCGGCCCGTGCGATGGCACCCGCCACCACCGCGCCGATGATGCCCACGATGGTCGTGGCGATGATCCCGCCCGGAGGGTCGTTCGGAAGCAGTGCCCGCGCGATGAGGCCGGCGAGCAACCCCAGGATGATCCAGCCGATGATGCCCATGTCACGCTCCAGGTCTCGGGGAAGAGCCTGGTCGTGCCCGGACCGGGCGTCCCCCAAACCCGGGACCCCGCGGCTGCGGTCGCTAGCGCTGCACCCGCGACGTGGCGGGCGCGGGCCGCCCGGGGATCCGCGCCGGCGCCGGCCGCCGCCGCCAGACCGTGGTCAGCCCCGCGGTGATGCGCTCGGCCGCCACCCACACGCCGACGCCGGCGGCCACGGTGAGGGCCAGGGCCACCGGGAACGGCATGTGCGGGGTCAGCAGGGGCCACACCTGCCAGTGGGTGAGATAGATGTACATCGAGGCGGCCGCCACCAGCCCGAGGCCGCGGGACAGGACGCGCGGCACCGGCATCACCGGGATCCACAGCAGCGCCAGCAGCCCGCCCAGCACGATCGCCTCGCGCACCGGCTGGCCGAAGAACCCCGGGACCGCCGCCACGGCGACCGCCGACACCATGAGCCGCCGGCGCACCCCGTCGGCTCGGTGCGCCGCCCACCCCAGCAGGAACACCCAGGCCACCATGTGGGGCCGGAAGATCGCGTTGTAGGGGTCCCCGGTGGGCACCAGCCCGTACCGCGGCACCAGCGCGATGGCCAGCAGCCCCATGGCGAACGCGAACGGGTTCCGCGCATGCAGCCGCCGCACGGCCGGGATGCAGAACAGCACCGCCAGCACGGCGAGCAGCTGCACGAGCGCCTCCAGGAACCAGTACTCCCAGCGGTGCCCGGTGCGGGCGGGATCCCCCGTGTAGTTGTTCACCAGCAGCAGGGCGCCCAGGCTGTAGCCGCCCGCGAGCAGCATCTGCAGGCCGATCCACAGGGAGGTGGGCACCGCGATGCGGGCGATCGAGGCCACCGAGCGCGCCATCCGGCCGGCGGCGCCGATGGCCGCCAGCGGGAACCGCGAGAAGTTGAAGCCCGCGAGGGCCAGCAGCAGGTGCGCCCCGCCCGCCGGGATGAAGGCCGTCATGTGAGAGGCCACCACCAGCACCACGGCCGCGGCCCGCAGCACCAGGTTCGTCTCCATCCGCGCCGCGCGCGTGCGGGCCGCCGCCGACCCGGCCAGCTCGGCCACCGTCATCTCCGGCCACCGCTCGGGCAGTCGCCCCAGCAGCTCCTCCAGGGCGATGGACATCTCCACGAACGACAGCGAGTCGCCGCCAAGCCCCGCGAAGGAGTCCCCGGCCTCCACGCGCGGCACGCCCAGCACCTCGCGGAAGACCGCGGCGATCGCCTCGGCGTCCACCGTCACCGGGGCCCCCGCGTCCACCTCCGGTGGCTCCTGATCCGCCAGGCGCGCGACCGCGGCGTGGTCGGTCTTGCCCGACGGCGTGCGGGGGACGTCCACGCCGCACCGCACCCGCACCGCCGACGGGGCCAGGCCCGTGTGGGCCGCCACGCGGGCGGCGATCGCGGCGGGATCGCCGGGATCGGTCACCGCGATGACCAGGGTCCGGTCGGTGCCCGCGCACACCGCCGGGACGCCCCAGCCGGCCAGGACCTCCTCCAGGTGGCCCAGGTCCACCCGCAGGCCGAACAGCTTGAGGAACCGGCTGCGGCGCCCCACCACCTCCACCAGGCCGCCGGGCCCCACGCGCCCCAGGTCGCCGGTGCGCAGCTCGTGCACCGTGCGCCCCAACGCGAGGTCGTCCGGGCGCTCCGCGTAGCCGAGCATGACGTTGGGCCCGGTGTAGACCAGCTCGCCGACGCCCGGCGGGTCGATCGCCGGATCGCGTCGCACCTCCAGGCGTCCTCCGGGGATGGCCACGCCCACGGCGCCGGGGTGGCGCTCGGCGAGCTCCGGCGGCAGGTAGGCCATTCGGGCGGTCGCCTCGGTCTGGCCGTACATCACGAACAGCCGCCAGCCGCTGCGCGCGCCCAGCCGGGCGTACCGGTGGACCTGGCACGGCGCCATGCGTCCACCCGCCTGGGTCACGTAGCGCAGGTCCGGGAGGTCCATCTCGGCGAAGCCGGTGCGGTCGAGCAGATCGAAGGTGTGCGGCACCCCCGCGAAGCTGGTGGCGCGGTGCTCCCGCATGAGCTCCCAGAGGGCCGGATCGGTGACCGAACGGCCCGTGAGCACCAGGGCGGCGCCCCGCAGCAGGTGGCTGTGCACCACCGACAAGCCGTAGCAGTAGTGCATGGGCAGGGTGGTCGCGGCGCGGTCCGTGGCACCGATGCCCAGGTAGGTGGCGATCGCCTCGGCGTTGGACGCCAGGTTCTCGCGCGACAGGCGCACCAGTCGCGGGCACCCGGTGGACCCGGAGGTGCCCAGCACCAACGCCAGGTCGGGGTGCAGCAGGTGCCCGGATCCCGCCCGGTGGGCGCGCACCTCGGGGGCCTCGCCGTCGCAGGTGATGGTCACGTCCGGGCGGAACCGCTCCAGCAGCGGTGCGGTGCGGTCGGCGGCGGCCGGCGGCAGGAGCCAGGCCACGTGGCCGCCCGCCAGGGCGCCCAGATAGGCGGTCAGCGCCGCGGCGGTGTTGCCCGCCTCCACGGCCACCAGCCGTCGCACGGGGCCCAGCGCGCCGGCCACGCGGGCCGCGCCGTCGGCGAGCTCACGGTAGGTCAGCGACGCGTCGCCGACGACCGCAGGGCGGTCACCGAACCACCGCAGGCCGTCGACGAACGGGATGCCGGAGTCCACCGGCGGGGCTGTGGGCGAGCCCATTCTCTTTGGGTAACGCTCGATGGCGATAGAACCTAGACACGGGTCCGCCACCTGGCAAGGGGTCGTGAACAACTGATGTTCGGTCCACCGAACATCAGGGCCTGTGCGCCCCGCCGATCAGGCCCAGGCGCCATCCGCGAGCAGCACCGACTCGTGACCGTCGCCATCGACCGCGTACACGGTCACCTCGGGCCCGCCGATCATGAAGTCGATGTGGATCTCGCTGGTGTTGGCGCGCTCGCGGTCCGGCCCCTCGGCCACGCCGGCGGGGTACGCGGCGCCCAGCGCGATGTGGCTGGCCGCGTTCTCGTCCAGCAGGGTCTCGTAGAAGACCGTCCCCAGCGGGCCGATCCGCCCGCTGCCGTCCACCAGCGCAACCTCGCCCAGACGCGCGGCGCCATCGTCCACCGCGGCGCGTGCGCGCAGCACCTCGGCGCCGTGATCGGCCGTGATCTCCACGGCCCGGCCGCCCTCGAACCGCACGCGCAGCCCGGTGATGACCGTGCCGGCGATCTCGAGCGGCATCGTCGAGGTCACGTACCCCTCGGTGCGCTCGGGGTCCGGTGTGGTGAACACCTCCTCGGTGGGGATGTTCGGCAGGTGCAGGAGCCCGTCCGCGCGGTGCTCCTCTCCGCCGAGCCACCGGGAGGTGGGGAACAGCCCCACGGTCAGGTCCGTCCCGGGCCCCACGAACCGCAGCGCGTCGATCCGGCGCTCGGTGAGGCCGGCCGCGGTCGCGGTGAGCTCCGCCGCACGTGCCCGCCAGGCGGCCGCCGGGTCGTCCTCCTCCAGGCGGCACACGTGACCGATCTGCTCCCACAGCCGCTCCAGCGCATCCGCCGGGGCGAGATCCGGGAAGACCACGGCCGCCCACTCCGGGGTGGGGAACGGCACCACGGTCCAGTTCACCTGCGCCTGCATCACCACCTGGATGCCCTCGCGCAGCGACGGCAGGCGGTCCCGCCCCGCGCGGACCGGGTCGATGCCGTCGTAGATGCCGGGCGCCTGGAGGCTCGTGATCGCGATGTTCGCGCCCGCCATCTCGCCGATCTCCAGCACGCGGCGGCCCATCCAGGGCGGCACCCAGTCCAGCGTGTCCTCCGCGGCGTGCCGCAGGCGGGCCAGCTTCACGTAGGGGTCGAAGTACGCCACGTCCACGAACCGGGCGCCGCGCCGGTACGCCGCGGCGGCGATGGCCCGGACCAGCTCCTCGTACCCGGGGCGCCCGCTCACCGAGACGACCTGGCCGGCCTGGACGTTGGCGCCGGCGGCGACGGCGAGCTCGGCCAGGCGATCGATGCGCGAATCGGACATGTGCGTCATGCTACGCCCGACCCGCCCGCCCACGCGGAGGACAACCCCGATGTGCATCGCCTGCCTCAGCGGCGCGCAGACCGCCATCCAGACCGCCGTGTTCGTCGGCGCGCCGACCGCCTACGGGCTGTGGCGCCGCGTCGCGCCGCGCCTGGGGGTCCGCATCCGGACCTACAACGAGGAGCACGGCATCGACCCGGTCGACGGTGACGCATGCCGGCCCGTCACGGACGACGCCCCAGAAAGACCTCTCGCGGGGTCCGTTCCTCGGTCGTGACCTCCTCCTCGACGCGGACCTCGAAGCCCGCGTCGCGCAGGGTCCCGATCCACGCGTCGCGCGCGTGCAGGCCCCAGCGGTGGCGATCGTGGACGGTCCGCACCACCCCGCCGGGGTCGCGCAGGGCGAACACGTAGTCCCCCACCACCTCGGTGTCGGTGGGGTCCGGGTCCCAGGTCCAGCACAGGTAGCGAACCCCGCGCCCGTCGGGCGCGTCGATGCCACCGTGGTCGGTCGACGGCGCGAACCGCTCGGCCGTCTCGTCAGGGAGGAACACGGCCAGTCCGCCCGGGCGCAGGTGCGCGAACGCGGTGTCGGCGGCCGCGCGCAGATCCTCCGGGGTCACCATGTAGGACACCGCGTCATGCACGAAGACCGCGTCGAAGGTGCGGCCGAGGCGGACCGATCGCATGTCCCCCAGGTGATGGGCGCAGTCCGGGTTGATCAGACGGCTCTGGGCCAGCATGCCCGGGGAGAGGTCCACCAACGTCATCGCGAACCGCGACGACAGGTGCACGGCGTTGTGGCCGCCGCCGCTGCCAAGCTCGAGGACCTCGGCCACCGGCGGGTCGTGCGCCGCGAGCAGGCCCGCGACGAACGCGGCCTCCTCGATGTACTCCTCCGGCGGTGAGATGAGCGGCCACCACGCCGCCAGCTCCCCGTACATCCCCGCGTCGTCCCACAGCGGCCCGCCCATGGGGCGAGCCTCGCACACGCGGCCCGCGGCGGTCACTCCGGTGGCGCCCCCGCGGCGAGCAGCTCACGGACGCGGTCGCCGATCTGCCGGGCAGCGGGCTCCGCGGCCGCCGTCTCGGCGAGCGCCGGGCGCGCGGCGGCCTCGTCGAGCTCCGCCAGCAGCGCCGCCACCACCGCGGGGTCGAACTGGCTGCCCGACGCGGCCTGCAGCTCGCGCCGGGCCGTCTCGGGGGACATGGCCTCGCGGTGCCACCCGGGGCCGGTCATCGATGCGTACGCCTCGCACGCGGCGATGATCCGGGCGCCGAGGGGGATCTCCTGCCCCGCCAGGCCGTCCGGGTAGCCGCCGCCGTCCCACCGCTCGTGCGAGGACCGCACCAGCGGCGCCAGCGGCCGCAGGGCCGGCGCGGCGCCCAGGATCCGCTCGCCGAGGACGGTGTGCTGCCGGATGAACTCCCATTCGGCGGCGTCGAGGGGCCCCGGCTTGGACAGGATCTCGTCGGGGATGCCCACCATGCCCACGTCATGGAGCTCGGCGGCCCGCACGACCTCCTCGCAGGCCTCGGGTTCCAGGCCCATGCGGGCCGCGGTGACCCCCGCCCACCGGGCGACGTCGCGCGAATGCGTGCCCAGGTCCGCGCGGCGGGCGCCGATGGCGTTCCGCAGCACCTGCACCGCCTGCTCCCGCGCCCCGGAGGCCCGGCCGGACTTCTTGGCGTACATCCGCTCGTCCGCCCGCTGCAGCGCCTGGTCGGCGTTCCGGGCCTCGTGCGGCAGCAGCACCGCCCCGTAGGACGCGCCCACCCGGAACCCCTCCCCCATCTCGGTGAGGGCGTCCTCCGCCGTGGCGATGAGGTCCTCGAGCCCCTCGCCGGGCACCTCGATGAGCGCGCAGAACTCGTCGCCGCCCAGCCGGTAGGCGTCGCCCACGCCGGCCACCGCCCGGTTGAGGCGGTCACCGAGCCGCGACAGCAGGGCATCGCCGGCCAGGTGGCCGAACGTGTCGTTGTAGCCCTTGAACCCGTCCAGGTCGAACAGCAGCAACAGCACGGGGCGCTCCCACGCCTCGCGCAGCGCCCGGTCCAGGTCGGCCCGCAGCCGGCGGCGGTTCCCGAGACCGGTCAGGGCGTCCGTCGTGGCCTCCCGCTGCAGCAGCTCATGGCGCACGATCTCGCCCGCGGCGGTGCCGGCGCGGTCGGCCAGCTCGGTGAGCAGCGCGATCTCGTCGTCTCCGAAGGCGCGCTGGGGCCGGGCGAGGCTCAGCACGCCGGTGGGCCCGTCGGGACCCGGCGCCCGCAGCGGCACCGCCAACGCCCACACCCCGCCGCGCTCGACCTGGGCCGGGCCGTCGGCCGACACGCCCGCCGCCGCGTCCAGGGCCGCTCGAAGCTCCCCGGCCGCGTCACGGTCCAGGGTGCGCATCCCGCCCGGGGCGTCGAGCAGCAGGCGTCCGCCGTCGGCGTCGAGGGCCTCGACGGACCCGCGCAGCACGATGGACAGCAACTCGTCCAGGTCGAGGCGTGCTCCGAACGCCTCACCCATGCGCCGCACCGCCGACTGCAGCCGCGCGCGCTCGTGCCGCACCAGCTCCAGGCGCCGCTGGGCCTCCTCGATGCGGGCGTCCCGGTCGCGCGCGAGCAGCAACAGCAACACCGCCACCGGAACCACCAGCAGCACCGCCACCGAGCGGTCGAGCGCGGCCTGGGCGGCGAGCAGTCCCACCGGGGCCAGGCAGGCGTCGGCCACCCACGCCAGGGCCATCACCCGCACCTGCAGGTGGGGCGCGACGCCCAGCGCGGCGGCCTCCCGCAGGGTCCCCGACAGCAGGTCCACCGCGCAGCCGGCCGCGAACGCCAGGATGAGCACCCACGGGCCCGGCAGGTGCCCGCCGCTGAACCCCGCGGCCACCAGCACGCCGGCCGGCCCCATGGTGTGCCAGGCGTCGCCGAGCGAGAACAGCACGCGCTCCGGCTGGGTGCGCCGCACCGCCAGCGCGCCGGCGGCGCCCAGCACGGCGCCCGCGGCGGCGAGCAGCGGAACCACCGCGGGCGGCAGCGCAAGGAGCATGGGCACCAGCACCAGCTGGGTGGGCGCGACCGCGCCGACGCCCACCGGGAAGCGGATGCGCGACATGGCGGCGTAGAGCACCACCAGCAGGGCGGTGAGCCCCGCGGGGACCGGCGCGTGGGCGTGCGCCCACAGGGCCGCGGCGACGGCCACGAACAGCAGCGCGCCGAGCGTCTCGGCGATCAGCTCACGACGCGCGACGAGCCGCGAGCGCAGGGCCCACGACTCCTCCAGGAGCTGCTCGGCGTCACCCCGGAGATCCTCCAGCACGGGTCAGCGACCCCCGCCGGAATGACGTGCGGAGCGCGCCCCGGCCGGGAGCGCGCCCCGCCCGGCGCTCACCCCCGCACGTAGGGGTCGATGTAGACGTCGTCCAGCTGGAAGCCGGTGCCGTTGGGCTGCGCCTCGATGATCAGCTGCGCCTTCAGCGTCTGGCCGGCCTGCCACAGCGGCAGCGAGGTCGCCAGGGGCAGCTGGGGCGTCGGGTTCCAGGTGCCGTAGTTGTTGCCGTCCTGGTACCCCAGCGGCGTGAGGACCGTGTTGCCGAACTGGTCCAGCCAGCGGACGCTGTACGACAGCCCGCCCCAGCTGGTGGAGCTCCGCTTCGCGAAGAACCGGAACGTGGGGTGCTCGTAGCCCAGGCAGAACCAGGGGCTGGTGGCCTTGCCGCCGGCCTTGAGGCTGAGCGACTTCGCGTGCCCGGCACCGCCGACCTTCCAGGGCTCGTTGCCCGAGACGACCGAGCCGTTCGAGACGGTCCATCCGCCGGTGCCCGACTCGAAGCTGGCTCCGGAGAGCAGGCTGTAGTCGTTCGTGTCGCCCCACTTGGAGAACACCTTGGCCGTGGGCGTGGCCGGACATGCCGCGCTCGCCAGAGCAGGCACGGCCAGCACCGCCGCGACGGCCGTCGAGGCGGCCAGCAGCAGCCTGCGCGTGCGGGTCGGGACGAGGTTGTGCATGTGGTTGTGGACCTCCAGGGCCGGCCGCGTGGGCGGCGGTGCTCGGAAGTCGGCGGCTGGGCGATCTCAAGGAGACCCCTGGCTTTGCGTCACCGCCTCGCGGCGGCTTTGCCTTTGGCGACACCCTGGGTATCGACGGCACCCCCCACCGCCATGAGACGGGGGAGATTCCTCTAGGCGCCGATCCGGCGGCGTCTTCAGCTACCGTTGCCGGCCGTGACCAGGATCTCCGACCTCCTCGCCGCCGGCCGCACGCGCTCGCTGGAATTCTTCCCCCCGCGCACCGAGGACGCCGAGGCACAGCTGCGCCGGGCCCTCACCGACCTCGCCGACCTCGACACGTCGTTCGCCTCGGTGACCTACGGCGCGCTCGGCTCCACGCGCAGCCGCACGCGCGACCTGGTGGTGCAGCTCAACGCCGAGCACAGCTACCCCACCATGGCCCACCTGACCTGCGTGGGGCATTCGCGCCAGCAGATCCAGCGGCTGCTGGACGACTACGCCGCCTCGGGCGTGCGCAACATCCTGGCGCTGGGCGGCGACCCGCCCGACGACGGGGACGACACCGGCGACTTCACGTACGCGCACGAGCTGGTGGGGCTCATCCGCGACCACCCCGGCGGGTTCTGCGTCGGCGTGGCCGCGCATCCGGAGGTCCATCCCCGCTCCCCCGACCGCGCCAGCGACCGGCGGCACCTGGCCGACAAGCTGCGCGAGGCGGACTTCGCGGTGACGCAGTTCTTCTTCCGGGTGGAGGAGTACGAGCGGCTCATCGAGGAGCTCGCCGCGCTGGGTGCGACCAAGCCGGTGATCCCGGGGGTGATGCCGTTCGTGAGCGTCCCCGGCCTGCGCCGCATGAGCGCCATGAACGGCACCGCGATCCCGCCGGAGCTCGAGCGCCGCCTGGAGGGCGCCGCCGACGCGGACGTGGCGGAGATCGGCATCGCCACCGCGACCGAGCTGTGCGAGGGGCTGCTGGCCGCCGGCGCCCCCGGACTGCACCTCTACACGCTCAACCGCTCGACGTCGGTGCGGCGCATCTGGGAGGCGCTCGGGCCGACGGCCTGAGTCAGGCGACCGCCCCGGGCAGCCGCAGCGTCACGCTGGCGCCGCCCCAGGGACCCACGCCCACCGCCAGCTCCCCGCCCGCGGCCGCCACCCGGCCGGCCGCGGCGCGCAGGCCCGCCGTGCGCTTGGCGTCGACCTCCACCACGCCGGCCGCCGCCGCATCGCCGCGCGAGTCGCCGCCGTCGCTGACCACCACCGTCAGGGCCTCCCCATCGGGCTGGAAGGCCAGCCGCAGGGCGCCGCCATTGGGCGTCCCGTGGGCCACGGCGTCGCGGACGATCCGGCCCAGCACGTCCACGAGCACACCCGCGGCTCCCGCGGTGACCCGCACCCCGTCGGGGGCGGTCACCTCGACCCCCACCGCGACGCCACGGCCGGCCGCGGCCCGGCCGGCATCGGCGCGCGCCGCCGCCGCGACGGCCTCCAGCGGCACGTCCGCCGGGGGCTGCGGATTCCCGGTCAGCCCCGCCTCCATGTCGCCCAGCACGCCGGCCACGTCCATGCCCGAGGCCAGATCGGCCGCCAGTCCGGCGGCGCGGGCGGCCATCGCCGGATCGTCCGCATGGTGCAGCAGCCCCTCCAGCGACGCGGCCGCATCCGCGGCCCAGGCTCGCTCGTCGGCGCCGCCCGCGCCGCCGGCGAACGCCGCGGCCATCACCACGACCAGGCGATGCGCCTGGGCCCGGGCGATGGCGGTGATCTGGTCGGCCTCCTGGCGGATGCGCCATCATCACCCGCCCGGCGCGCGATCGCCATCGGCGGAGGAGCCCAATGCCCGGCATCACCATCCAGCGGGTCATCGAGTGGTCGGACACCGACGCCTCCGGGCACGTCCACAACGGCATCGCCGGGCGGCTGCTGGAGGCCGCCGAGGCCGAGTTGCTGCGCGGGCTGGGCCTGGTGGACCTGCTGCCCGCGATGCCGCGCGTGCGCCTGGTGTTCGAGTTCCGGGAGCGCCTGTGGTTCGGCCAGCGCGTCGAGGTGGCGCTGCGGGTGGCCGAGCTGGGCCGCACGTCGCTGACCTGGAGGATGTCGGTGACCGGGCCGGACGGGGCCGAGGCGATCACCGGCGAGGCGGTCGTGGTGCACGCACCCGGACCGTCGGCCGAGCCGTGGCCGGACGCCGCCCGCACCCTGCTCACCCCCTGACGCGGCGCCGGGGTCCGGGTATGGATTTCCCGGCCGTCGTGCCGATGGCTGACCGACCGCCGCCCGCCGACCCATCCGTGCGTCCAGTTCGACGCCGGGGAGGCCCGGAGTAGCCTCGGCGGGTCCCGCATTCCGCATCGAGTTGGGAGCGTCGCCGTGGGCCTGTTCGACGAACTGCGAAAGGTGATGGACGCCATCACCCCGGTCACCATCGACGACCCGGTGGAGGCGACCGGCACGCTCATCGGCTGCTCGCGCGCACCGCACGCCGCGACCAGCGGCAACTGCACGATGCGTGTCGTCGTCCAGGCCGAGGGGCTGGAGGCGTACAGCGTCGACCTGCACGAGATCGTCCGCACCGACCGCTGGCCCCAGCCCGGGCAGACGCTGCCCCTGGTGATCTCCCGCGCCGACCCGCGGCGGGTGCGGGTGGACTGGGACCGCGTCCCGCGGGCCGCCGACATCGCCGCGCTCCAGGCGGACGCCATGGTGCAGGCCCTGAACGGCCAGGGAGGATCCCCGGACGCCGCCCTGGCGGGCCTCGCCGGGATGGCCGCCGGCGCCGACGTGCGGATCGTGGACCTGGGAAACGGGGATCCGGCCGAACGCGCTGACAAGATCCGCCGCGTGGAGCAGCTGCTTGGCCGGGACATCGATGGGGACGGCGCCGTGGGCGCGCCCCAGGCGCCGTCGGCGGCCCGGGCATCCACACCGGAGCCGGAGCCGACGCTGAGCCAGGGCATGGTGGACCAGCTCGCGCGGCTCGCCGATCTCCACCGCGCCGGCGCCCTCAGCGCCGATGAGTACACGGCGGCCAAGCGCCGCGTCATCGACGGGAGCGACTGATCCTCACCCAGCTGCGCCGCCCCCAGGTCGCCATCCCGGCGGCGCTGGTCCTCATGGGCATCATCGTCCTGCTGGCCGCCATGGAGGCCGGCAACACCCAGCTCTCGATCCCCGAGGCCATCCTGCTCGGCATCGTCGAGGGGCTCACCGAGTACCTGCCGGTCTCGTCGACCGGTCACCTCACCGTCACCCAGCAGCTGCTGGGGCTCACCGACACGGAGGCGGCGAAGGAGGCCGCCGACGCCTACGCCATCGCGATCCAGTCGGGCGCCATCGTCGCCGTGCTGGGCCTGTACCGCAGGCGGATCGCCACGTCGCTGCTGGCGATCGCCGGGAAGGGCCCCGACCCGGTCGCGGGGAAGCGCCTCCTGGTCGCCATCGTCGCCGGGTTCCTGCCCGCCGCGGTCGCCGGCTTCCTGCTCGGTGACCTCATCAAGGAGCACCTGTTCGGGCTGTGGCCGGTCATCGGCGCATGGTTCATCGGGGGCATCGTGATCCTGCTCTGGCCCCCGGCGGCGAACCGCGCCGGCCGTGCCCTGGAGGCCATCACCTGGCGCGACGGGCTCCTCATCGGGGTCGTGCAGATGATCGCGCTGTGGCCGGGGGTGAGCCGCAGCCTGGTCGTCATCCTCGCCTGCCTGGCGGTGGGCCTCAGCATCGCGGCGTCGGTGGAGTTCGCGTTCCTGCTCGGGCTGGTGACCCTCGGTGCCGCCACCCTCTACGAGACGCTCGACAAGGGCACCGTGATCGTCGACCAGTTCGGCGTGTCCGCCCCGCTGGTGGGCTTCCTCGCCGCCTTCCTGTCGGCCGCCGCGGCGGTGGTGTGGATGGTGGACTACGTGCAGCGGCGAGGGCTGGCCATCTTCGGCTGGTACCGGATCGCCATCGCCATCGTGGTCGCCGTGCTGGCCCTCACCGTCCTGTAGGACGGTGAGGGTGCGTCGTCACCACGATCTGCGAGGCTTCCGTCGCCCCGCGCGGGGCGATGGATCGACGACGAGGACGAGATGGCGGACGAGACGACACGACTGCGGTACCGGGTGCTCACCGGACCCGACGACCGGAGCTTCTGCGAGCGCGTGAGCGCGGCGCTCGACGACGGTTACGTGCTGCACGAGGGCCCGTCCCTCACCTTCGACGGCTCGCGGGTGATCGTGGCCCAGGCGGTCGTGCTGCCCGAGGCGGACGCGCCGCGATGAGCGGCGCGGACGAGACGCGGGGGGACTGGCGGCCGGATACCCTCGCCGTCCGCGGGGGCACCGAGCGCACCGGCTTCGACGAGACCTCCGAGGCGCTGTTCCTGACCCAGGGGTACGTCTACGCGTCCGCCGCGCAGGCCGAGGCGTCCTTCGCCGGCGAGGTCGACCACTACGTCTACAGCCGGTACGGGAACCCCACGGTCCGGGCGTTCGAGGAGCGCCTGCGGCTGATGGAGGGCGCCGACGACTGCTTCGCCACGGCCAGCGGGATGGCCGCCGTGTTCAACAGCCTCTCGGCGAGCCTGGAGGCCGGCGACCGCGTGGTGGCCTCACGGGCCCTGTTCGGGTCCTGCTTCATCATCCTGAACGACCTGCTGCCCCGCTGGGGCATCACCACCGAGTTCGTGGACGGCCACGACCTGGAGCAGTGGCGGGCGGCGCTGGCACGCCCCGCCAAGGCGGTGTTCTTCGAGTCGCCCTCCAACCCCATGCAGGACCTCATCGACATCGAGGCGGTGTGCGCACTGGCGCACGAGGCCGGCGCCAGGGTGATCATCGACAACGTGTTCGCCACCCCGCTGCTGCAGAAGCCGCTCACCCTGGGCGCCGACGTGGTCGTGTACTCGGCCACCAAGCACATCGACGGGCAGGGCCGCGTGCTGGGCGGGGCGATCCTCGGCAAGCGCGGGTTCATCCGCGGCGAGGTGGAGCCGCTCATGCGCCACACCGGGCCGTCGATGAGCCCCTTCAACGCCTGGGTGCTCCTGAAGAGCCTCGAGACGCTGCGGCTGCGCGTGGACCGCCAGTGCGCGAACGCCCTGCGCATCGCCTCCTGGCTGGAGGCCCAGCCCGGCGTGCGCGCCGTGCGGTACCCGTACCTGCCGAGCCACCCTCAGCACGAACTGGCCCTGCGGCAGATGACCGCGGGCGGCACCGTGGTGACCTTCACGCTGGAGGCCCCCGACGAGCGCGCCAAGGCCGCCGCGTTCGCGGTGCTCGACGCCCTGCGCATCGTGGACATCTCGAACAACCTGGGCGACGCCAAGTCGCTGGTCACCCACCCGGCCACCACCACGCACCGGCGGCTGTCGCCGGACGCGCGCGCCGCGGCGGGCATCACGAACGGGGTCATCCGCCTGTCGGTGGGCCTCGAGGACCCCGACGACCTCATCGAGGACCTCGCCGCCGCGCTCAGCGCCGCCGCCTGACCCCGCGCCCCGGGGGTAGGGTGACGCGGTGCGTCCCCTCCCTCGACGGCTCGCCACCCTCGCCGCCGTGACCGCCCTCGCCGGGATCGGCGCGGGCGCCGCGATGGTCGGCGACGGCGGCCCGGCCACCACGACCGGCACGGTCACCGCCCCCGCCCGGCCGGCGCCCGCGGGCCCGGAGCTGCCCCGCGGCGGGCGCAGCATCCTCCCGGAGTTCCGGGTGGTGGCGCACTACGGGGCGCCGCAGGCCGAGGGCCTCGGCATCCTCGGCATCGGCACCCCCGCGCAGGCCGGCCGGCGGCTGCGGGCCGAGGCCCAACGGTACGCCGGCGCACGCCGCCGCCCGGTGCTGCCGGCCATGGAGCTCATCACGGTCATCGTGACCGCCGCTCCCGGGGCCGACGGCCGGTACCGCTTTCGCCAGGAGACGGAGGTGATCCGCCGGTACCTGCGCGCCGCCCGCGCCGCCAAGGCGATCCTCATCCTCGACATCCAGCCGGGGCGGTCCGACTTCGTCACCGAGGCGCGCGCGCTCGCGCAGTTCCTGGTGGAACCGGACGTGGGCCTGGCGCTGGACCCCGAATGGCGGATGCGCCCCGGCGAGGTCCCCGGGCAGGTGATCGGCCAGGTGGACGCCACCGAGATCAACGCGGTGGGGGAATGGCTGTCCCGCCTGGTGGCCGCGCGGAACCTGCCCGACAAGCTCCTGCTGGTCCACCAGTTCGAGGACGGGATGATCGAACGGCGCTCGCGCCTGCGCGCCCACCGCGGGGTCGACCTGGTGCTGAACGCCGACGGCTTCGGGACCGCGTCCGCCAAGGCCGGCACCTACCGGCGCGTCACGCGCGACCGCGGGGGGTTCGGCACGGGGTTCAAGCTGTTCTACGTGGAGGACTCCGGGCTCATGTCGCCGCGCGAGGTCATGCGTCTGCGGCCGCGGCCGGACGTCGTGATCTACGAGTAGGGCCCCCGGCGGTTCAACTCCGCGGCCCGATGCGTCGATCCATCGGGAATGCCGGAGCTTCTGGACCGCATCATCGGCGACCCGTTCCGCCACCTGCCGTTCCCCGACTCCCCCGTCGGCGTGGAGGGGCTGTCCGGCGGCGGGCCCGTCACCACGCACGCCACGCGGGCCGACGCCGGCCGGGTGCGGCTGGAGCCGCCCCGGGTGGGCGGCGTGGCCGTGGCGGTGCGGGTGGGCCGCAAGGTGCGGCTCCAGTACCGGCGCAACATGGTGCCGTGCACGGCCACCGGGGTCGTCACGACGGGACCGGACGACGGGCTGTGGATCGAGGTCCACTCGGTGGAGCGGCTGCAGCGCCGGGCCGCGGTGCGCGTGCCCCTGCAGATGGACGTGGAGGTCTCCCTCCCGGCACCGTACGGCGAGGACCCCGAGGTGATCCTGGCGGTCACCGAGAACCTCTCCGCGGGGGGTGCTCTGCTGCGCACCACCGAGGAGCTCGAACGCGGCTGGAGCCTGCGCCTGCGCTTCGTGCTGCCCGGCGACGCCGAGGAGTTCACGATGCGCGCGCGGGTGGTCCACACCTCCGCCGACGAGCGCCGCACCCAGCGGCGGTACCGCGCGGGCGTGGAGTTCCTGGGCCTGGAGCACGAGGACCGCGAGTACCTGGTGCGGTACACGCTGGGACGCGACCGCGAGCTGCGCCGGCGCGCCGTGGGGCTCGACCCGCTCCCCCACCCGCTGCCCCCGCCCGTCCCGGAGACGTGGCGAAACCCCCATCCCTGATCGGTACGCACCACGATGAGGTGACGTCCCGCCGGCCCTAGTGTCGGCGGCATGGGGGCTGGGGCTGGCGAGGCCGCGCACGCCGGACTGACGGCGGCGCCGATCACGGACGCGTTGCAGGCGAACCTCGCCAGCACCGCGGTGGAGGCCGTGGTCCCGGAGTGGCAGAAGGTGCTGCTGCAGATCACCGAGCCGTGGTTCGGGGTGCACCAGGCCACCGAGGAGCTGCTGCGCGAGATCAACCACCCGTTCCCGGGGTGGCCGCAGACCCTGGCCGACCTGCACCGTCGCGCCACCGGTGACATCCACCGCTACCTGGCCCACTCCCTCGGGCGCGAGGGCATGGACGTGCTCTTCGGGTTCTACGCGAAGGTCGCGCGCGAGTCCTCACCCGACGCCACGCGTGCGGAGGCCGTGCGGCTGTGGCTGCGGTACCTCAGCACCGCGGCCGGGGCCGCCGACCCCGGGTCGCCCCACTGGGCGTCGATCGTGGACGGCCTCGACGACCTGGACGCGCTCCTGCGCGACGAGCCCGCCCGGGGCATCGCGGTGTCGGCCCAGCTCAAGCGCCTGCTCACCGAGCTGGACGCCAGGGGGCCGGGGGCACGCACCGCCACCAACCGCGCCACGCGGATCGTCGCCCACGCGCTCAGCGAGACCTACCGTGCCTGGGTGGCCCAGGCCGACCCGGCGGACTGGTACCGGGCGATCGCCGGCGAGGGGGCGCCCCCGGATCCGGTGGCCCGGATCGGCCGGGCGCGGCTCGCGGACGCCGCCCGGCGGCTCGACCAGGCGGCCGACCTGGGTCCCGTCCCCGTCGCGACGCTCATCGCGATGCCGGACAACACCGAGATCGTGCACGGGTACCTCGACGCCGCGGACGCGGTCGACGACGGCTCCCCCGCGGGCCGCTCGCGCAAGCTGTCGTGGCTGCTGCGCATGGTGGGACACGAGGGCCTGGCGCCGGTCCACGAGCTCGCGCTGCGCCAGGTGGGACGCACCAGCTCGGAGCTGCTCGCCGAGCTCGACGACGGCGCCCGCGAGGCGCTGGTGCGCGAGGTGTTCGGCCTGCTGCGCGACGCCGGGTTCCACTTCACGCAGACCGTCCAGGGGCTGGTGGGCCAGCTGGGACGGCAGATCCTGGGGATCGGCGACCCCGCCCTGGCCGCGGTGATGATCGACGAGTTCCTGCGCCTGGACTTCGACCATCCGGACTTCACGGGCTTCACGTCCGAGTGGGGCGTGAAGGTCAACCCCGCGCACCTGCGCCAGATCCGCACGTACCTGAGCGTGATCGAGGCGGACCCCGCGATGGCCCGGCCGCTCATCGCCGGCCTGGTGGTGCACCTGCGCCTGGGCGGGGTGTTCATCGCCGACACCGACCTGTTCCAGCGGGACGTCTCCTCGCTGCTGGCCCGCCCCATCGGACCCGTGTTCCTGGAGGTCAAGCACCTGCTGCGGCTGGTGCCCGTCTACTTCAACGAGATCGGCGCGGAGGGCGAGCTGCGGCGGGCGTCGACCCGCATGGACGAGATGGAGGGGCGCCGCGACGTGCTGTGCCACTTCCTGCGCAAGCAGAGCCACGTCGAGTGCAACCCGCGGCTCATCGAGTTCGCGGAGGAGATCGGCCGGTACTGGGTCACCGGTGACCCGGAGCCGCTGCGGCCGTTCGTGCCCGACAGCCTGCTGGAGGAGCTGCCCGGCGGCGACACCCCGCGCGAGGAGCTGGGTCGCGCGATCGCCGGGCTGGCCGATCGCGCGGGCGGCTTCGCCGCGCTGTTCGGCCCGGACCTGCCCGACTTCGGCGGGCCGGTGGAGGGCGTGGGCGAGCACGCGCGGGAGAAGGCCGAGCTGCTGGTGCGGGTCCGCAACGAGATCGCCCGCAAGTACCGGCTGGGCCACGCCGACCTGGTGGACCGCCTCACCCGGTTCCGTCGCATCGACCCCCACCTGGTGGCTGCGCTCGGCGGGGCGCTCGCCGAGGGGGACGACGAGACCGCCCTGGAGCTGGTGATCGCCGTGCTGGAGGAGCTGCTGCGGGTGGTCCTGACCCCGGGGGAGGTCGTCGCCCACGAGGACATCTACCGCAAGCGCCACATCGCCGCCGGCATCCCGAGCATGTACGGCTCCTACCGCGAGGACCGGTTCGAGGCCATGGGTCTCACGTTCCGCGCCGAGTCGCTTGCCTCCGCGCTGTTCCAACGGGTGATCGACCGGGCCGGGGAGATCGGCACCGACCACGAGGCGCTGGCGCAGGTCACGAGGTGGCTGCGCCTGTTCCAGCGCGGCCTGCGCATCGACGGCTTCCGGGCCCGCGGGCTCGACCACGGCATCTCGATGCTGGAGGAGGCCCTCGACCGGGGCGACGTGGGTCCCGCGCAGTACCTCAACATCTTCCAGGTGCTCTCGCGGCGGATCGAGGACATGATCCGCGCCCGCATCATCGAGGCCTACGAGGACCCGGTGCGGCGCATCGTGGGCCGCATGATCGAGCGCGGCGTCATCACCGCGCCGGAGGGATCGACCGCGTCCACCGCGGTGCTCATCGAATCCGAGAGCGTGCTGCGGGAGCTGATCGCCGGCAGCTTCGGCCTGCAGGCGCTCGACGGCCTGGTGGGACGGATGCTCGGCGCGCTCGGGGTCCGCGCGCGCCGCGAGACCGCCCCGCCGCCGGCCCAGGCCGCGGACCCCGCCCAGCACATGGTGGCCATCCACGGTCCCGACAGCCGGCGCGGCGTGCTGTCGCTGGGCAACAAGGGCTACATGCTGCGCACGCTTGCCCGGCTCGGGTTCCGCGTGCCCGAGGGATTCATCCTCACCACCGAGCTGTTCGGGTGGGTGCGGTCGGCGCGCCCCGGGGACGCCCGCCGCGAGCTGCTCGACGCCGAGGTGCTGCGCCAGCTCGATCTGCTGGAGCGGGCCAGCGGCCTGCGGCTCGGCGATCCCCACCGCCCGTTGTTGCTGTCGGTGCGCAGCGGCGCGCCCATCTCGATGCCCGGCATGCTCGAGACGTTCCTGAACGTCGGGATCAACGAGGACATCGCCGAGACGCTGGCGCAGCGCCCAGGGCTGGAGTGGGCGGCATGGGACGCGTACCGGCGGTACCTGCAGACCTGGGGGATGAGCCACGGCCTGGAGCGGCGGCTGTTCGACGCCCTCATGCGCGACGCCAAGGCGCGCCACATGGTGGCCCGCAAGGCGGGCCTCGACCCCGCCCAGATGCGCCGCCTGGCGCTCGACTACCGCGACCTGCTGGACGTGCACGGCGTGCCCGTCGTGGACGACCCGCGCCGGCAGGTGCTGGAGTGCGTCGCCCTGGTGCAGGACTCCTGGGACTCCGGGCGCGCCCGGGCCTACCGGCAGGAGCTGCAGATCGCCGAGGAGTGGGGCACCGGCGTGATCGTGCAGCGGATGGTGTTCGGCAACCTCAGCCAGCGATCGGGAACCGGCGTGGTCCTCACCCGCCACCCCAACCGCGAGAGCCCGGAGCCGGAGCTGTACGGCGACTTCGTGATCCAGGCCCAGGGCGACGACGTGGTGAGCGGCCTGGTGGCCACCTTCCCGGTGTCCGAGCGGCAGCGCCGTGAGAACGGCTCCGCCGACGGCGCATCGCTGGAGGTGGCCTTCCCGGAGCACCACGCCGCCCTCCGGGAGATGGCGCACGTGCTGGTGGAGGTCGAGGGCATGAACCACCAGGAGATCGAGTTCACGTTCGAGGGCGAGGAGCGGGACCGGCTGTACGTGCTGCAGACCCGGGACACCGTCATCGCGCCCGCGCAGCGCCTGGCCGCGTTCACGCCGTCACCGGACCTGGCGGCGTCGCTGCTGGCGGTCGGCGTCGGCGTGGGCGGTGGCGCGCTCAGCGGCCGCGTGGCGCAGACCGCGGAGGACGTGACCCGCCTGCGCGACGAGGACCCGCACACGCCGATCATCCTGCTGCGCCCCGACACGGTGCCGGACGACATCCCGGTGGTGATGCAGGCCGACGGCCTGCTGACCTCCCTGGGCGGCGCGACCAGCCATGCGGCGGTCGCCGCCAAGCGGCTGGGCAAGACCTGCGTGGTGGGCTGCCGCGAGCTGGAGGTGGGCGACCCGTCGTGGCCGTCCCGGATCGGCGAGCGCGTGCTCCGCACGGGCGAGGTCATCTCGATCAACGGCCTGGACGGCTCGGTGTACCTGGGAAGCCACCCCGTGACGGTGGTCCGTATCGGCGAGGGCCGGCGCCTGGGCGCGCCGGCCGGACGGGAGATTCGATGAGCGGAGCGGCACGCGATGCCCTGGGCGTCAACGGCCTCGGACGGATCGGCAAGCTGACGCTGTGGCACCACGTGGCGCGACGGCACTTCCCGCGTCTGGTGGTGAACCTGGGCCGGGGGGTCGGGAAGGGGCTCGAGGCCGTCTGCGACGTGATCGAGCACGACACCACCTACGGCCCCCTCCACCGGTTCCTGCACGGCCTGAACGCCACGCCCTGCGTCCGCATCGCCGACCGGGAGCGCAACGTCATCGAGGTGGACGGCGTCCCGGTCACGATCCTCCAGGATGCCCGCGACCCGCGGGACATCGCCTGGCGCGACCACGGCGTGCGCGTGGTCGTGGACACCACCGGCGCGTTCGACGACCCCACCCGGCCGGTCGACCATCCCAGGGGCTCGCTGCGCGGCCACCTGTGGGCGGGCGCGGAGAAGGTCATCTACAGCGCGGCCTTCAAGGCCAAGCAGGCGCCCCCGGACGACGTGGTGACCCTGGTCTACGGCATCAACCACGAGGCGTTCGACCCGGCGCGGCACCACCTCATCTCCGCGGCCTCCTGCACCACCACCGCGCTGGCGCACATGGTGAAGCCGCTGCTGGACGCGCTGGGGCCCCGCAGCCTGATGACCGCGTCGATGAGCACCATCCACGCGGCGACGAACTCGCAGAGCCTGCTGGACAGCGTCCCCGCGGCCGGATCCTCCGACATGCGCAAGACCCGCAGCGCGCTGAACAGCATCATCCTCACCTCCACCAACGCCGCCACCGCGCTGGAGCAGGCGATCCCCGACATCGGGTCCATCGGGTTCATGGCCGACTCGGTGCGCATCCCGCTGCCCACCGAGTCGCTGATCATCCTCAACATCACGGTGCAGAGCCCGGCCCCCGCCGGCGACGAGCGGCCCGCGATCAACCGCGAGACCGTCAACGGGATCTACCGGGAGGCCGCGGGCCCCGGCGGTCCCGGGCTCATCGCGTTCAGCGAGCGGCAGAACGTGCCCTCCGACGTGAGCGGCATGCGCGCCGCGGTGGTCATCGAGAGCGTCGAGACCCACACCCGCACGGGATTCGTCACGGTCGACCTGGCCTCGCTGCCCGGTGTTCCCCCGGAGGTCCTGGCCGGCCTGGACTCCCCCGAGGTCCGGGTGCCGGTGACGCACGCCAAGATCTTCGGCTGGTACGACAACGAGTACGGCAGCTACACGAACATGCTCGGCGACCTCACGTGCCACGTGGCCGACCGGCTCGACTGACGCGCCGCGCCACCCGATGGGGGTGGTGGCGCTACGCTGCCACTCCCACACCGAGGACGGTCCTTGCCCATCCTGCAGACCGGATTGCGCAGCGCGACGCGCTGGGCCTATGAATCGCCGCACTCCCCCACCCGGCGCTGGCGCATGCGCCGGCTCGACGCGTTCCGCAATCTGGTGCGGCCACCGGCGGGGGCGCGGATCATCGACCTGGGCGGCACCCCGTACATGTGGGAGCTGTTCGAGCACGACTTCCACGTGACGCTGGTCAACCTCCCGGGCACCGTGAAGGGCGACATCCCGCCGCGGTACCAATGGGTGGAGGCCGATGCCTGCGAGCTGGACGACGTGTTCCCCGACGGCGCCTTCGACGTGGTGTTCTCGAACTCGGTGATCGAGCACGTCGGTGACGAGGAGCGGCAGGCGGCGTTCGCCGCGCAGGTCCGGCGCCTGGCGCCGGCGCACTGGGTGCAGACGCCGAGCCGGCGGTTCCCGATCGAGGCGCACACGGGCGTGCCGTTCTACTGGCAGCGCAGCCAGGGCAGCCGGGACCGGCGGATGGGGCGCTGGCGGCGCGACCTGCGCGAATGGGCCGACATGATCGCCGAGACGCGCGTGCTCACGACGCCCCGAATGCGGGAGCTGTTCCCGGACTCGTGGATCTGGCGCGAGCGGCTGCTCGGGCTGGAGAAGTCCATCACCGCGTACATGCCGAGCCGCTAGGCCGGAGCGGGCGTCCGGGCCCGGACGTCTCACCTCGTGGCCGGTCGTGCGGCGGGCGTCCGGGCTGGACGATCCGCCGGTGCGTCCACGCGGACCCTCGACTAGGGTCCGCGCCGTGCCCCCTGCCCGACGCCGATCGCCCCTGCTCCTGACGGCCGTCGCGCTGGCCGCGCTGAGCCCCGCGGCGGCCACCGCGGCGTCGGTGCGCCTGGTGGACGCGCGCCTGACCCCGCGCGCCGGAGCGATCCTCACCGTCGCCGCCCGCGTCACCGGGGAGCGCGCGGCGGTGCCCACCGCGTGCCGGCTCCTGGTCGCCGGCCGGCCCGGCGTCCTCGGCGCGCCGCGGTCGGTGCGCCGGGAGGATCCGCAGGGACGGGTCTCCTGGACGTGGCGGATCCCGCTGCGCACCGAGCCCGGCCGGCGGCGGGTGCAGGTGCGCTGCCAGGGCGCCCGTCCCGCCGGCGGGCTCATCCAGGTGGCCCCGGCGGCGTTCGTGCCGCGCATCGTGTCGCGCGAGCTGGTGGAGCGCCCCACCACGGGGTTCCCCGGGGAGCGCGGCTACGCATACCTGCTGCGGGTGGTGAACCCACGGCCCGACTTCGACCTCCTCGACGTCGCGATCGGCGTGGACCTGGTGGGCGCGGACGGCACCGGGGTCGCGACGCGCACCATCATCATCGAGCGGCTCCCGGCCCGGGGCACCCTGCTGGCGGGCGAGCAGGTGACGGTCATCGGCGACGAGCAGCCGTCGGCCCTGCGCGTGCGCGTCGCCCCCGCCGAGGGGCGGTACCCGCCGCGTCCGGCCGCCACGGTGGGGGCGCTGCGCCTCGTGCGCAACGCGGACGGCGGTGAGCTGTACGTGCGCGGCGAGGTCACCAACCCCGCCTTCCGCGTGACGCGGCCCGGCGACCTCACCATCGCCCTGCGCGCCGCCGACGGCCGGCTGGTGGACGTCGGGACGGCGCTGGTCTCAGAGCCGGTGGGGCCGGGGGGCGCGGTCACCTTCGACGAGGGCTTCTTCGGGGCCGGGTACCTGGGCGTGACCCGGGCCGAGGCGACCATCGACGCGGGCCGCTGAGGGGTACCGCCCGGAGTGCGACCAATGGCCAATACCGCACTTGCCGCGCGGGGCGGATAATGCGCGGATGACCACCACGCGTCCGCCCCGGAACCCCGACCCCGCCGCGACGCGTACCGACACGCCGATCGGCCTGCGCCGCAGCGCCCGGTCGGAGGCGAGTTCCCGCCTGCGCCTCCCGCACCTGTCGATGCGCCGGCTGCTGCTCCAGTTCGTCGCGATCAGCGTGCTGGGCCTGCTCCTGCTCGCCGCGGTCACCGCGATCGTCGCCCGCTCGGTCGGCGAGGAGCACGCGCTGGACCAGGCGAAGGAGATCACCTGGGTCTTCGCCGCGGGCGTCATGGAGCCGAACATCACGCCGGGCGTGATGTCCGGTGACCGGCGCGAGCTGGACCGCCTGGACGGCATCGTCCGCCGCGAGCTCCTCAATGGCTCGATGAACCGCATCAAGGTCTGGGAGGGCGACCGGGTCATCTACTCGGACGACCAGCGGCTCATCGGGATGCGCTTCCCGCTGGCGGCCGACGAGGCGGAGGTGGTCGAGACCGGCGAGACCGAGGCGGAGGTCACCGACCTCAGCAAGCCCGAGAACCAGTTCGAGCCCCGCGACGTCCAGCTGGTGGAGGTCTACACCCGCATCCAGGGCCCCGACGGTCAGCCGCTGCTCTTCGAGGCCTACTACACCCGCCAGGGCGTGAACGAGTCGGCCCGCGAGCTGTGGCTCGACTTCGCCCCCCTCACGCTGGGCGCCCTGGTGGTGCTGCTGCTGCTGCAGTTCCCGCTGGCGTGGGGACTCGCCGCCCGCCTGCGCCGCGGCCAGCAGGAGCGCGAGCGCCTGTTGCGCCACGCCATCGACGCGTCCGACCGGGAGCGCCGCCGTATCGCCGGCGACCTCCACGACGGCGTGGTGCAGGACCTCTCGGGCGTCTCCTTCTCGCTCTCCGCCGCCGGGCGGCGCGCCGCGGCGTCCGGCCCCGCCGCCTCCCCCGAGGAGCTCGGGCAGGCGGCGTCCAGCGTCCGCGGGGCGATCAAGGCCCTCCGGTCGCTCATCGTGGAGATCTACCCGCCGAACCTGCACGAGGAGGGCTTGGAGAACGCCCTCAACGACCTGGTGGCCCCGCTGGAGGCCCGCGGCATGCGCACCGGCGTGGTCGCCGCGGCCGGCGTCGAGCCCATGGCCGACGAGACCCGGGCCCTGCTCTACCGCAGCGCGCAGGAGGCGGTCCGGAACGTGGCGAGCCACGCCGACGCGACGCAGGTGGAGGTCCGCATCAGCCGCCGTGGCCGCTTCGTGACCCTCGAGGTGGAGGACGACGGCCGCGGCTTCCAGGCGCGCCAGATCGCCGACCAGCCGCCGGACGGCCATGTGGGCCTGCGTGTCCTGGCCGACCTGGTGGCCGACATCGGGGGCCGCGTGGTGCTCAGCTCCGCGCCCGGCGCCGGAACACTCGTGACCGTGGAGGTCCCCGCATGATCGACGTCCTCGTGGTGGACGATCACGCCATCGTCAGGCACGGCCTGCGCCAGCTGTTCGAGACCACCGAGGACATCCGGCTGCTCGGCGAGGCCACCAACGGCGAGGACGCCATCGCGCTCGTGCGCGAGACGCGGCCCGGCCTGGTGCTGATGGACCTCTCCATGCCCGGAATGGACGGCGTGGAGGCCACACGCCGGATCGTGGAGGAGCACCCGGGGATCGCCGTGGTCGTGCTCACGTCGTTCGGCGAGCGCAACCGGATCCTGTCGGCGCTCGACGCCGGTGCGGTGGGGTACCTGCTCAAGCACATGGACCCCGAGGAGATCCTCGAGGCCGTGCGCGCCGTCGCCGAGGGCGGGGCACCGCTCGACCCGAAGGTGGCCCGGGTGCTGCTGGAGGCGCGCGCCCAGCCGCAACCCGCGGCCGACCTCACCGGCCGGGAACGCGAGGTGCTGCAGCTGCTGGCCGACGGGCTCCCCAACAAGCAGATCGCACTCAGGCTGGGGATCACCGAGCGCACCGTGAAGGCGCACCTCACCAGCGTGTTCCAGTCCATCGGCGTCACGGACCGCATGCAGGCGGCCCTGTGGGCCCGCGACAACCTGCCCGGCGCCGCCGCGTCCTGATCCGCTCCGCCCGGGCCGGTTAGCGCAGGGCCACGCGGGGCGGCGCCGGGGCGGCGAGCCGCCGGTACGCGCCGTCGCGTGCCATCAGCTCGTCGTGGGTGCCCTGTTCCAGCAGCCCGCCGCCGGCGATGACCGCGATGCGGTCGGCGTGCCGGATGGTGGTGAGCCGGTGGGCGATCACGAGCGTGGTGCGGCCCGAGGGGAGGTTGCGCAGCGCCTCCACCAGGAGGGTCTCGGACGCCGTGTCCAGGGCGCTGGTGGGCTCGTCAAGGATCAGGATCGGCGCGTCCCGCAGGATCGCGCGGGCGATCGCGACCCGCTGGCGCTGCCCGCCCGAGAGGTTCGCGCCCCGCTCGCCGATGACGGTGTCCAGGCCGTCGGGGAGACGCGAGGCGAACTCGTCCACGAGCCCCAGCTGCGCCGCGCGGCGGATCTGCGCCTCGGTGGCGCCGGGGCGTCCCCATGCGATGTTGTCGCGCAGGGTGCCGCGCAGCAGGACGGTGTCCTGCAGCACCATGGAGATCTGGGAGCGGATGCCCAGCAGGCGCAATCCCCGCACGTCGTAGCCGTCCAGGCGCACCACGCCCTCGTCGGGGTCCACCAGCCGCGGGACGAGTGAGGCGATGGTGCTCTTCCCGGCGCCCGTGGGCCCCACCAGCGCCACCGTCTCGCCGGAGCCGATCTCGAGGTCCAGCCCGGACAGCACGGGCTCGCGCCCGTAGGAGAAGTGGATGCCCTCCAGGCTGATGCGCCCCCGCAGCGGCGGGACCGGCATCGCGCCGGGGCGGTCGGCCACGTTCGGCTGCTCGGCCAGCACCGCCACCACGCGCTCCGCGGCGGCGCCGCCCCGGGCCAGGACGATGTTGAGCCGCGCGAGCTGGCGGATCGGCTTGTACAGGCTCCCGAGGTAGGAGAGGAACACCAGCAGCACTCCGAGGGTCATCGCGCCGTCCAGCACGCGGTGCGCGCCGAACCAGAGGATCACGGCCACCGACAGCGCCGCGCTGAGGTCGACGACCGGCGAGAACCGCGCCTGCAGCCGCACGGACTCCAGGCCGGCCCGCAGGCTGTTGTGGGAGAGGTCGCTGAACCGGCGGCGCTGGTCCTCCTCCAGGGCGAAGGCCTGCACCAGATGGATCGCGCCGAGGCCCTCGGTGGCCGCCGAGGCGACGGCGCCGTCCGCCTTGCGGGCGGTGCGCGACGCCAGCTTGAGGCGGCGCGAGGACCGGAAGGTCGCGATCACCAGCGGCGGGGTGGTGGCGATCACCAGGAGCGTGAACATGGGGTCCAGGGCGAACATCACCGCGCCCATGCCTCCCAGCAGCAGCACGTTCGGGATGAGGACCGCCAGGGTCTGCACGATCATGTCCTGCGTCTTCTCCACGTCGCTGGTGACGCGCGTGGAGAGGTCCCCCACCGACTGGGTGCCGTGGTAGCGCAGCGACAGCCGCTGCAGGTGCGCGAAGACCGCCTCGCGCAGCCCGTTGGCCATGTGCAGGCCCGAGGAGGACATGAGCCTGGTGGACCAGTAGTCGGCCAGCGCGCCCGCCCCCACGATGCCGACGAAGACCAGCACCACGATGGCCAGCTGCGTGTCGGCGTCGGCGGCGGGCCGTCCCGCCGCGGCGGGCTGCAGGATGTTGTCGACCACCCACTGCAGCGGCCACGGCTGCGCGAGGCTCACCCCCACGCCCACCAGCGACGCCAGCAGTCCGAGGATGAGCGCCGTGCGCACGGGGCGGGCGAAGCGCGCGAGGTGCCGCAGGACCACCAGCGCCCCGGGGCGCGGCGGGTCGGGCGTGCTCATGTGACCGTCGCCGGCGCGAGCGCCGCGATGTGCCGGGCAGCGGTCTCGGCGCCGTCGAACCGGATGCCGGCGGCCTCCACCGCGTGCGGCGACAGGCGCCGCGGACGGTCCAGGAGCCAGGCGACCTCCTCCGGCGCGGCGCCCACGTCCACCATGTCGGCGACGCCGAGCGAGGCGAGGCGGGCGGCCCGGATGGCCTGCTCCCGGCGGGGCGTCCGGCGGGGCACGAGGATGGGCCGCAGGCCGGCGGCCAGGGCCTCCACCGAGGAGTTGTACCCGGCCATCTGGATGACGGCGCCGGCCCGGGCGACGATCGCCGCGGCGTCCGGCGGGTTCGTCAGGACCTCGACGCGCCCCTCCAGATCGGCGCCCAGCGGCACGTGCCCGGATGCGGCCTGGGGCCCGGCGATGATCCGGCCGCGCCACTCGGGCCGGGCGCGCAGCACCTCGAGGCCCAGGCGGTAGACCATCTCGCCGTCACCGCCGCCGCCGGCGGCGACCACCAGCACGTCCTCCTCCACCGGCTGCGGCGGGACGACGTCGGTGACCCACCCGCAGTAGGTCGGGTGCACGGGAAGGGTGTACTCGCGGCGGTGGTCGCACACGGCCGGGTGCCCGTAGACCAGCACGTCGGTGTAGATCTCCGCGACGCCGGCCCAGCCCCGGCCGCGCACCTCGGGGATCACCCGGGACGGCTCGTCGAGCACGTCCCGCAGGCCCAGCACGAGGGCGGCGCCCTGGATCCGCGCGGCGAGCAGCCCGCGGCGCAGCTCACCGCCCACCCCGTAGGGGTGGCGGTCGACGATGACCACGTCGGGGGCCCAGGTGCGGACGATCTCGGAGAAGGCCTCCGCCCGGGCCGCCAGCGCGGCCTCCACCGACATCCCGGGATTCCGGTAGGCGCCGGTGTCGTCCTTGACCATGGTGGGGACCCGGACGATCCGCAGGCGGGGATCCTCGCGGAGCCACCCCGGGTCGCCGGCCACACCGGTGACGACGGTGACCTCGGCGGTCGGGTCGCAGCGCAGCAGCGAGTGCGCGATGAGCGTGTTGCGGCGGGTGTGGCCGAGCCCGAACCCGTCGTGCGAGGAGAAGAGGTACCGCGCCATGCGCGTCCTCAGTCGTCGTCGGAGTCGTCGGAGTCCCCGGAACCGGAGGAGCCCGAACCCGACGACCCGGAGCCCGACGACCCCGAGCCCGATGACCCCGAGCCCGACGACCCCGAACCGGAGGAGCCCGAACCGGACGAACTGGTCCGGGTGTCCGAGTCATCGGAGGTGCGCGAGGTCCGGGTGTCCGAGTCATCGGAGGTGCGCGTGGTGCGCGTGGAGGAGTCGTCCACCCGGGGCGCGGTGGTCGTGGTGGACGCCGTCGAGGTCGTGCGGCTCCCCGATCCGGATCCGGAGCCCGATGAGGGCGCGGGGGCCGGATCCGACCGCGTGGTGGTCCCCGACTCGTCGTCGTCGGTGCGCGTGCGGGAGTCGTCCGACGTGCGCGTCCCCGAGTCGTCGGAGGTGCGCGTCCGCGAATCGTCCCGGCCGGAACCGGATGAACCGGAACCCGACGACCCCGACCCCGATGAGCCTGAGCCGGACGAGCCCGAACCGGACGACCCGGACGAGCCGGACCCGGAGGAGCCCGAACCGGATGACCCGGACGAGCCGGACCCGGATGAACCGGAGGAAGAGGGGCCGGACGCCGGGGCAGCACCCCCGGCGCCCGGGGACGCCGGACCGCCCCGTCCGGCGTCGTCCCCTCCGCGGGACCGGGACGGTGCGTCCCCGGCGGCCGCGCTCCGCGGTCCGGTCCCGGTCGTGATGGCCCGCGTCATGACCGGCGCCGACGCGGAATCGACGGCCGCGGCCGTCGTGGAGCCCGAGGCGGACCCGGTGAGCCCCGCGGACTCCGGTTCCGCGGACCCCGGGATCCAGAGCGACCGCGGCACGCCCGGAGCGGAGGTCGGGAGCACGACGCTGTGCACGGTCCACCCGCCGAGCGCGAGGAACCCGGCGCCGGCCACGATCGCCAGGGCGCTGCGCATCCGGCCGCGGCCGATGCGGCGGGATGCGCCCGCGCCGATGACCTCGCGGAGCGACAGCGACGGTGAGGGGGACCCTTCGGGAGCGCGGGTCAGGTCCACCGAGTCGCGGCGGGGGGGCTGGGGATCCATTGAGCGGGCCATGACCGGGATGGTCCCAGCAGTCCGCCCCGGCCACCATTGTCTCTTGGTACTAGGACGTTCCGGGCCGTTCCCGGCGCGCGGCCCGGGGGGTAGCGTGACGGGCGGGAACCCCACACGGAGGCCGTCGCATGACCAGCAGCGCACCGGTGTTCGACCACGTCCGGCTCGAGCGCTCCGGCCCGGTGGCCGTGGTCACCATGAACCGGCCGGACCGCCGGAACGCGCTGTCGATCGCCCATATGCGGGAGCTCACCGCCGCCCTGACGACGGTCGGGGCCGATGCGGACTGCGCCGCGGTGGTGCTGGCCGGGGCGGGTCCGGCGTTCTGCGCCGGCCATGACCTGGCCGAGATGGCCGGCGCCGACGCCGCGTTCCTGGAGGAGGAGTTCCGGGTGTGCACCCGGCTCATGGAGACGATCCAGGCGATCCCGCAGCCGGTGATCGCCGCGGTGCACGGCATCGCCACGGCCGCGGGCTGCCAGCTGGCCGCCACCTGTGACCTGGTGGTGGCCGCCGACGACGCGCGCTTCGCGACTCCGGGGGTCCGGATCGGCCTGTTCTGCTCCACGCCGATGGTGGCGCTCACCCGCGCGGTGGGACGCAAGAAGGCGATGGAGATGCTGCTCACCGGTGACCCCATCGACGCCCACGAGGCCCGCGCGTCGGGGCTGGTGAACCGCGTGGTGCCGGCGGGCGAGCTGATGGACGCGGCGATGGCGCTGGCCGGCAGGATCGCGCAGGCCAGCCGTCCGGTGGTCGGCGTGGGCAAGCAGGCCTTCTACCGGCAGATCGAGCTGCCGCAGGAGGAGGCGTACGCGCTCACCGCGGATGTGATGGTCGCCAACGCGGCGATGGCCGACGCGCACGAGGGCATCTGCGCGTTCCTGGAGAAGCGGCCCCCGGAGTGGCGTCACGCCTGATCCCCGGGTCAGTCCTCCCGGCAGTCCACCAGCCGCAGGCCGGCCCGGTCCCGCCCCTCCCACACCGCGCCCCGCAGGTCGCACCGCACCAGGGTGAGCTCGGTGCGGACGGCGATCCCCGGGCTCGTCACCGCGAACACGGCCCCCCGCAGGTCGCACTCTTCCATGACGGCTCCCGTGAACGAGGCCTCAGCCAGCCGCGCCTCGCGGAGGGTGCAGCCCACCACGACCGCGCCGGACCAGGCCGACCGCGACAGGTCGGCGCCGCGCAGCGCGCAGCGGCGCAGGGCCGTGCCCTCCAGCACCGTCAGCGGCGCGGCGGCGCCGTCCACGCGGCAGTCCTCCAGCCGTGCGCCGGACAGGTCCGCCCGGTCCATCACGGCGTCGAGCAGGTCCACCCCCTCCAGCCGCGCCCCGCGCAGCCGGGCCGCGGTGAGCCGCGCGGCCTGGAGACGCACCCGCCGCAGCACCGCCCCGGAGAGTTCGGCGGCCGTGAGGTCCAGGCCGTCGGCCACCAGGTCGGCCACGTCGAGTCCCCCCTCCCCCGTCGCCCCGGCCGCCACCCAGCGGCGATGGCGTTCCAGGTCCAGCGGGGACATTGCTCCCCGGGGCGCCGGCGCCGGGGGTTCCATGGCCCAGATGCGCGGGGCGTCCGCGGTGAGCAGGTCGGCGCGCACCCGGTTGGCGGCGTGGCGCAGCCAGCGCGTCGTCCGGGAACTTCAGCAGCTCGTTGCCGCAGGTGACGGCGCGGGTGTTGGCGGCCGCGAGGCGGCGCCAGGGCGCGGGTGCGAGCGACGCGGGGTCGCCCGCCAGCATCGTCTCGGCTCGGTCCAGCTCCGCCAGGAGCTCCCGCGGCGTGAGCGCGGCGGTCGGCGCGCGGCCGCCCAGGTGGCCCGGGGGCGGCGGGTCCCGCAGCAGGTCCCGGTCGGCGCGAACCGCACGCGCGCCCGGCGCGCCGCACCACCGGCAGCGCCAGGTGGCGGTGACCACGCGCGGGTCCGGAGCGGTGGCGCCGAGGACCCGCAGATCGGCGATGTCGTGCCCGCCGCAACTGGGGCATCCGGCCGACTCGAGCGCGAAGCGCAGCTCGTGGACCGACCGCACGGGTGAGGGTGTCGCGGCCATCGGACACGATGGTACGTTCGCCGCGCCGGCAACACAGCGAAAGGACGCGAATGGCCACCACGGAACGCACGGCGACGGCCGCGGAGACGGTCTTCGTCGACCGCTTCACCGACGGGATCATCGGCCCGAGCGCCGAGGTCGTCGGCACGGTCCGCGACGGCGGCCACATCGTCGCCAACACGGCACCCGGATGCTGGGGTCCCATGATCACGCCCAGCATCAAGGGCGGGCACGAGGTGACCCTGCCGGTCGCGGTCGAGGGGGCGGAGCCGGGTGACGCCATCGCCATCCGCATCCGTGACATCACCGTGACCTCGCTGGCCACCTCGTCCGGCAACGACCGGTTCGTCGATGGCCGCTTCAACGGTGATCCCTACTGCGCCAAGGTCTGCGCGAACTGCGGCACCGCCGACGAGGCCACCGTGGTGGAGGGCATCGGGGAGGACAGCGTGCGCTGCGCCAACTGCGGCGCGCCGGCCGCGCCGTTCGCCTTCACCAACGGCTACACCATCGCGTTCGACGACGACCGGCACCTCGGCGTCACCGTGGGCAAGGACCAGGCGGAGGTGTTCGCGCACGACGCCGCCCGGTACGCGGCGCTTCCCGGGAACTCCGTGCAGAACCCCATCCTGCTGTTCGCGCCGCACGACCTGGTGGGGGTCGTCGCCCGCCTGCGGCCGTTCATGGGCCAGCTGGGGACCATGCCGGGGGTGGACCTGCCCGACTCCCACAACGCCGGTGACTTCGGGGCGTTCCTGCTGGGGGCTCCGCACAGCCGTGCGGTCACCCCCGAGCAACTGGCGCTGCGCACCGACGGCCACATGGACATCGACGCGGTCCGGGCCGGGGCCGTGCTGATCTGCCCGGTGAAGATCCCGGGCGGGGGCGTCTACATGGGCGACATGCACGCGCTGCAGGGGGACGGGGAGATCGCCGGCCACACCTGCGACGTCGCCGGCACCGTCACCCTGCAGGTGCACCTCATCAAGGGCCTCGCCATCGACGGTCCCATCCTGCTGCCGGTGCCGGAGGACCTGCCGTTCCTGGCGGCGCCCCTCACGGACGCCGAACGGGAGCGGGCCACGGCGCTGGCCGCGCGCTGGGGCGTGGCCGAGCCGGAGGACAGCCTCCCCATCTCCGTGGTCGGCACCGGCCCGGACATGAACTCGGCGATCGACAACGGCCTGCAGCGTGCCGCGGACCTGCTGGGCATGGAGGTCCCCGAGGTCAAGAACCGCGCCACGATCAGCGGCGCCATCGAGATCGGCCGGGCGCCGGGCGTGGTGCAGGTGACCTTCCGCGCCCCCACCGCCGCCCTGGAGCGGGTTGGCCTGGCCGAGCTCGCGCGCGAGCAGTACGGACGGAGCTGACCCTGCAGGTCTCCGTCCGCGTGCGGATGAACGGTGAGCTCGCGGCGCGTCTGGGCGCGCGTCGCGAGGTCACCATGCCGGCCGGCGCATCCGTGTCCGACCTGCTGGAGCGGCTGGCCGCCGAGGCCGGCCTCGTGGGGCCGGCCGGCCTGGCGGTCGCCGTGGCCGGGAACGTCGTGTCCCCGGACCGGCCGCTGGCCGAGGGCGAGGAACTGGCGGTCCTCACCCCCGTGGCCGGCGGCTGACCCCGCGTGCGGACGGGTCCCGTGCCGTGGGCCCGTGCGCACGCGGGGCGTCCGTGCCGGGGCTACTCGGCCTCGGCGTCGTTCGTGGCGGCCGGGCGGTCCTCGCCCGTCTTGGTCGCCGACGGCGGCGGGGTGTCCTCGTCGGCCGGGTCCGTGGCGGAGCTGGTGGCCGGCAGGATGACCACGCGCTCGCAGTTCGCGGCGACGCTGTCCTCCGGGCGCGCGTAGGCCAGATCGCGGCCGGGGCCGCAGTCCAGCACGTCGCGCAGGTTGTCGGGGAACCGGGCGAACAGCACGTCGTTGCCGCGGCCGCCGAGCACCACGTCCTCGCCGGGACCGGCGTAGAGCGTGTCGAAGCCCTGGGCGCCCACCAGGCGGTCGTTGTCCGAGCCGCCGGACATGACGTCCCCGCCGAAACCGCCGAGCAGGACGTCGTTGCCCTGCTGGCCGAGGACGACGTCGCGCTGCGGACCGGCGACGATCATGTCGTTGTCGGCGCCGCCCAGGATCGTGTCCGCGCCGCGGCCGCCGAACAGCAGGTCGTTGCCGGCGTTGCCGAGGATGACATCGGCGCCGGTCCAGCCGAACACCATGTCGTCGCCGGCCTTGGCCGTGATGGTGTCGGCGGCCCGGGTGCCGCGCAGGACATCGCCGGCGTCCGTCCCGTCGATCACCGCGGCCGAGGCGATGGGTGCGGCGAGTGCGAGGGTGGCGACGGTGCCGAGCAGGAAGGTGCGGAGCTTCATCTGAGGTGCCTCCGTGGGGCGTGGGGTGCTGATGGACCGAATGCTCGGCCCCGCCCGTGAGGGAATCCGGCGTCCCGATGTTCGGACACCTCGCACACCTGTAAGCGCATTGGCCGGACCTGTGATGGTCACGGCCCGCCGACCCCGAAAAGTGAAGGCCGGCGCCTTCCGGAGCACGATTTGTGAGGCTCAGGCCCCGCTTTGTGAGGGAATCCGGCGCGGGGGCCGCGGGAAGAAGGCGCTGGTGCGCCGCACGTAGTCCGCGTACCCCGGGCGGCGCTGGGCGATGTCACGCTCCAGCAGCGTCACGCCGGAGACCCGCATGAGCAGGATGCTCATCACGATGGGTCCCACCACGGTGAGCGCCGGCCAGCCGGCCTCCGCCGCCACGAGCCACATCCCCCACCACACGCAGAAGTCGCCGAAGTAGTTCGGGTGGCGCGTGTACCGCCACAGGCCCCGGTCGAGCACCTTGCCGCGGTTGGCGGGGTCGGCCTTGAAGCGGCTCAGCTGCGCATCGCCGACCGTCTCGAACATCAGGCCCACCGCCCAGAGGGCGACGCCCAGGCCGGCGATCCACCCCAGCCCCGGGTCGTCCGGCACCTGCCCGAACTGCACCGGCAGGCTCACGATGAGCATCAGCACGGCCTGGAGCCCGAACACGGTTCCCAGGCTCACCAGCCAGAACCGGCCTCCGTGCTTGGCGCGCATGGCGGCGTAGCGGAAGTCCTCGGGCTTGCCGAAGTTGCGGCGCGCCAGGTGCGCGAACAGCCGGAGCCCCCACACCGACACCAGCACCGCCAGCAGCAGCCGCCGGCCGTCGTCGCCGTCGGAGGCCAGGTACGCGACCCACCCCACCAGCGCGAAGCCGAATCCCCAGAACGGGTCGATGATCCCGGCGTCCCGCAGCCGGAGGCTCACCAACCACAACGCCAGCATGAGCCCGGCCACCGCGAGCGCGCACCAGCCGAGGACGGTGATCGCATCCATGGTTCCACCGTAGAGCACCGCCGCCCGTCCGGGACCGGGGATCGGCCGCGATGCGACGGCCAAGCGCACGTCGGGGTCGAGCGTTCCCTCCGGCCCCGAATGGGGATCCCCCCGGCGCGGGAGCGCCGGGCCTTCTAGGCTGCGGGGCGATGGAACCCCTCGCAATCCAGATCGCCGAGCGGCTGCCCGTGCCGGACGTGCTGCTGCGCGCGGGCATCCGCAGCAGGGTGGGACGCCGCATCCGCGCGGAGTCGGCGGGCGGTGTGGACGCGCAGAGCGAGCGCTTCCGGGATCTGGTGCGCCGCCTCGACGAGCAGCCCATCGCGGTCGCCACCGAGGACGCCAACGCCCAGCACTACGAGGTGCCGGCCGACTTCTACACGCTGTGCCTCGGGCCCCGGCGCAAGTACTCGTGCGCGTGGTGGCCGGAGGGCGTCACCACCCTCGCGCAGGCCGAGGACGCCATGCTCGAGCTATACGCCGAGCGGGCGCAGCTGACGGACGGCCAGCGGGTGCTGGACCTGGGGTGCGGCTGGGGCTCGCTGTCGCTGTGGCTCGCCGAGCGCCACCCGGGCAGCCGCATCCTGGGGGTGTCCAACAGCGCGTCACAGCGGGAGTACATCCTGGGCGTGGCCCGCGATCGCGGCCTCACGAACCTGGAGATCGTCACCGCCGACGCGAACGCCTTCGAGCCGGGTGAGCGGTTCGACCGGATCGTGAGCATCGAGATGCTGGAGCACGTCCGGAACCAGCGGCGCATGATGGCGCGCATCGGGTCGTGGCTCCGCCCGGACGGGCTGGCCTTCGTCCACATCTTCACGCACCGCACGCTGCCGTTCGAGTTCGACGAGACACGGAAGTCGGACTGGATCGCACGGCACTTCTTCACCGGCGGCACGATGCCGTCCGACGACCTCATGCTGCACACCGCGGCGGGGAGCCTCGAGATCGCCGACCACTGGCGGGTCTCGGGGGTCCACTACGCACGCACCGCGCGCGCGTGGCTGGAGCTGCTGGACGCCAACCGCGAGGCGGCGATGGAGATCCTTGGGTCGCCCCCCTACGACCGGCGCGGCGCGGCGCGGCGCTTCCGGCGCTGGCGGTTGTTCTTCCTCTCCTGCGAGGGGCTCTGGGGGTACCGCGACGGCTCGGAGTTCATCGTGAGCCACTACCTGTTCCGGCCCGCCGCAGCCTGACCGGCCCGGGGGTACCCCGGCCCACACCAAGGGTTGGTGGGCGCGCCGGGGCGCGCGGCGCAGACTGACCCCGGCGTCCCCGGCCGGAGCGACCCGCTCCCCCGCACGGGGCACGATCCAGGCGGGCGCCCGCCGGGGCGCCGTCCAACGGCTTCAGCGATCGCCGGGACGCACCAGGCCCGCCTGCATGGCGAGCCGCGCCAGGCGCATGCGCTTCTCGTTCTGCGGGAGGTCACCGATCTCGAACCGCCGGTACAGCTCCCGCAGGTGCGCCTTCACCGCCTCCACCGACAGGTGCAGCTCGCCGGCGATCTGCTCGTTGGTCGCGGTGATGCCCATCTGCCCGGGGTCGGTGAGCAGCGGCCGGCACAGCGCCAGCAGCACGCGCCGCTTCGCCTCGGTGATGTCCTCGGCCATCACCGGCTGCGAGCCGGGCGCGGTGGCCTGCTCGGCGGGTCCGGGATCGCGGAACCGGATGTGTGTGTGACCGAGCCGCACCATGTCGCGGTCCGCGAGCCGCTGCTGGGCGGTCACCCGCTGCCCGTTCACGAAGGTGCCGTTCCGCGACAGGCCGTCGTCCACCAGCGTCCACTCGCCCGCCACGCGCTCGAGCTTGGCGTGCACCCGGGACACACGGGAGTCCCACTCCAGTGCGAGGTCGCAGGATGGGCGCCGCCCGAGCACCACGCGCTCGGTCGCATCTCCGAGGCGCACGATCCGCTGCTCGCCACCGGCGTCCCGGAACTCCAGGAAGGGCCATCCCGCGCGCTCGGCCTCCTGGCGGCGCATCAGGTCGCCGGGCTGGTCGGACGGGTCCCCCACTGCACTCCCCCACCGCTGGTCACGATCCGGGACCGAATCTACCCCGATGTGACGGCCCGGCGCATCCCGGGCCGCTGGCCGTGAGCGTCCTGTGCGACATAGAGTCGCCGCGAGGCACCGACGCCGCGGAGGAAATACGCCACCTCATGAGCCAGGACGCCCCAACCACGGACCACACACTCGAGACGACCGCCGGTGGGCCGGACGCCGCTCCGCTCGCCGTCCCGTCCGTCGGTGACCGGGTCGGCCCGTACCGCATCACCTCCCTGGCCGGCGCCGGCGGCATGGGCGTCGTCTTCCAGGCGCGGGACGAGCAGCTCGACCGCGCCGTCGCCCTCAAGCTCATCGCCCCGGAGTACGCCCGGGACCCGCGGTTCCGCGAGATGTTCCTCCGCGAGTCGCGCGCGGCCGCCTCCATCGAGCATCCGAACGTCATCCCGATCTACGGGGCGGACCAGGACGGTGACCGCCTCTACATCGCGATGCGGTTCGTGGAGGGAGAGAGCCTCGCGGAGCGCATCGCCCAACGGGGCAAGCTGCCGCCGGCGCAGGCGGTCGGCATCCTCGGGCAGGTGGCCGCCGCGCTCGAGGCGGCCCACCGACGCGGCCTGCTGCACCGCGACGTGAAGCCGGCGAACATCGTGGTGAGCGACGACGACCAGGGTCCGGTCTACCTGTCGGACTTCGGCCTGGCCACACGGTTCGTCGAGGACGCGGCCGGCGGAAGATGGGCCGGGACGCTCGCGTACCTCGCGCCGGAGCAGATCCGCGGCGGGACGCTGGATGCCCGCACGGACGTCTACGCCCTCGGGTGCGTGCTGTTCCAGACGCTCACCGGGCGGGTCCCCTTCCCCACCCGCGACGAGGCGGCGGCGCAGATCGCGCACCTCACCCAGGCCCCGCCCCGGGTCTCGGAGATCGCCCCCGGCGTCCCCGCCGGGTTCGACGCGGTCATCGCCCGTGCCATGGCGAAACGGCCCGATGACCGCTTCCCCTCGGCCGCCGCCTTCGCCGCCGCCCTCGCCGCGCTGCGGTTCGACGCGGTGCTGTTGCACCATCCCGACGACCGGCCCGCGGCCGACGCGCTGCGCGCCGCGCTCCGGGAGGAGGGGCTCGAGGTCTGGGCTCCGTCCGCCGATTCCGACGACGTGTCCGACGCCGTCCGCGCATCGGGCGCGTGCATCGTGCTGGTCGGACCGGCCGGCCTCGGCGACTGGGCGCGCGACCCGCTCGCCCTGGCGCAGGAGATCGCACTGCGGGACCGGGCGTTCCGCCTGTCGGCCGCGCTGCTGCCCGGCGCGCCCGATCCCTTCGGCGCGGGCATGGGATTCCTTGCCGGCAGGGCCTGGGCAGACCTGCGCATGGGCGTCTCGGACCACGACGGGCGGCGTGAGCTGCTGCGCCTGGTCCGTGAGGAACCGCCCCCCGCGCCCCGTGACGCGGGACCCGAGGTCAACCCGTACCGCGGGCTCGCCGCGTTCGGGGAGGACGACGCCGGGTTCTTCGTGGGCCGGGAGGATGAGGTCGCCGGGCTCGTGGAGCGGCTGCGGGGCCGCCGGTTCCTGGCGGTGGTGGGCCCGTCCGGCAGCGGCAAGAGCTCGCTGGTGGCCGCCGGGCTGGTGCCCGCCGTGCACCGCGACACCGCGGTGGACTGGCGCGTCGCCGCGCTCACCCCCGGGGCGCGTCCCCTCGCCGCCCTCGCGGCGGCGATCGCCCGCGTCGTGCCGCCGTCGTCGGGGCGCCCGGGCGCCGGCGCGCTGGGCACCGACCCGGCGGCCCTGCGGCGCGCCCTCGATGGCGCGCTCCCGGACGGCGACGGCCATCGGGTGCTGCTGGTGATCGACCAGTTCGAGGAGGCCTTCACCCTCGCCGAGCCCCACGAGCGCTCCGCGTTCTTCGACGCCCTCGCCGACGCCACCACCCTGCCCGGCGGCCGGGTGTGGGTCGTCGCCGCGATGCGCGCCGACTTCTACCCCCGCTGCGCGGACCATCCGGCCCTGCGCGACCTCGTCGCCGCCAACCAGTTCCTCGTGGGCCCCATGAGCCCGCCGGCGCTGCGGCGGGTGGTCGAGGTGCCGGCACGCCGCGTCGGCCTCACCCTGGAGCCCGGGCTCACCAAGCGCATCCTCGGCGACCTGGCCGGGCGTCCCGGGGCCCTGCCGCTGCTGCAGCACCTGCTGCTCGAGCTGTGGCACCGGCGGCGTGGCCGGGAGCTGACGCTGGAGGCGTACGCCGCGTCCGGTGGTGTCGAGGGCGCCGTCGCCCGGAGGGCCGAGGAGGTGTTCGCCGGACTCACCCCCGCCCAGCGGGACGTGGCCCGCCAGGTGCTCCTGCGACTCACCCAGCCCGGCGAGGGGACCGAGGACACCCGCCGCCGCGCCGAGATGCGCGAGCTCGCCCTTCGCCCGGACCAGCACCGCAACGTGGACGCGGTCGTCGGCGCCTTCGCCGAGGCCCGGCTGTTCACCACGGGACGCGACATCCCCAGTGGCCGGCCGACCGTCGAGGTCGCGCACGAGGCCCTGATCAGGAGTTGGCCCCGCCTGCGCGGGTGGCTCGATGAGGCGCGCGATCGACTGCGGGCCCAGCACCGCCTCACGCAGGCCGCCGATGACTGGGACGCCAGCGGGCGGGAGGACGCCCAGCTGTATCGCGGCGCCCGTCTGGCGGAGTGGCGGGAGCGCGGTCTGGACGGCCTCAACGAACATGAGGCGGCGTTCATCACGGCATCGCAGGCCCATTCGGAGCGTGAGGCGCGCGCAAGGCGGCGCCGAACCCAGAGCATCATCGGAGCCCTGGCCGCCGGCCTGCTGCTGGTCGGTGGCGCCGGCGCCTTTGCACTGGTCCAGCGCAGCAGCGCCGATCATTCTCGCGCCATCGCCCAGTCGCGGCAGCTCGCGGCGAACGCACGGGACCAGGCCGTCCGGGACCCCGAGCTGGGAATCCTCCTGGCGCGGGAGGCGCTGGCGGCGCAGGACACGCCGGAGGCCAGCTGGGCCCTGCGGCAAGCGACGTTCAGCTCCACCATCAATCGCGTGTTTCCCCATCCGCAGGGAGTCCTCAGAATGGCCGTCAGCCGAGACGGCAGCCTGCTGGTGACGGGAGCCAATGGCGATGGAGTCGTCCGCCTGTGGGACGTCCGGACCGGTGCGCAGCTCACGACCATTGACCCGGAGCGCCCCGATGTCTTCGGCCTCGGGTTGGACTCGGCGGGCCGTCGTCTCGTCACGACCTCCGGGGGAACCGAGGTCGCCACACGGCTTGAGGTGTTCGCACTTCCGAGCGGTGAGCGCATGGTTCGGATCCCGGTTCCCGCCGGAACCTTCTCGGCCGCGATCTCCCCGGACGGAGCCCGGGTGGCGTCGGCCGACATCAATGGAGTCGTCCGTCTCTGGGATGCGGCGACCGGTCGCCTCCAATCGACGGTGGGGACCTTCCCGGGTGGCGGGATGGCCCTGGCGTTCTCCCCTGATGGCCAACGGCTGGCAATGGGTGGATTCGCCGACGGTGCGCGGGTCTGGGACCTCCGCCGGCGAACCGAAACACGGCTGTCCGCCACGACCGGCCTGAACGACATCGCCTTCACGCCGGACGGGGCGGCGGTCGTGGGCACGGGTTTCGCGACACCGGACATCTACCGCTGGGACCTCTCTTCCCCGGGGCGACCGCTGCGATGGGCCTCACCTGTCGAAAGCCTTGGCATCGCCGTCGCACCGAATGGGCGCTGGCTCGCGGTGACCGGCGGAGACGGACTTGTCCGCGTCTATCCACGGGACGGAGGGGATCCGGTCACCTCTATTCGCGGTCACAGCGGCGTGGTCTACCGGGTCGCGTTCCTCCCCGGTGGCGACCGCCTCGTCAGTGGAGGCGAGGACGGCGGCGCGCGGCTTGTCGAATGGCGGAACGGCGTCGGTGAACGAGCGACGATCCCCGCTTCGGACGCGGGCACCATCGAGGGCCGGGCACTCCGAATCGGCGATGACGGGGCCGTCGATGCGCTGGTGGCCGGCGGACGAGGAATCGAATGGCGTCCGGATGAGGCGGATGCGGTTCGCGTGGACCCACAGCTTCCAGAGATGAACGACGGGGTCCTGGCTGACCGAGGGGCCCTGCCGGCGGCATGGACCGGGGTCGGGACGCGGTCAAGTCTCACGATCACGTCACCTCCTTCCGCTCCGCCCGCGACCATCCCTGACGCGAATTGGACCGCGGTGGACGTGAGCGCCGACGGAGGGTTCGCGGCGGCGGGTGCAGCCGACGGGCGCGTGGTCGTGTGGGACCTGCTCGCTGGTGGTCGCCCGCGCCGGCTCGGAACGCTTCCAACCGCCGTCAGCGCCATCACCATCAGCCGGGACGGCCGGCGCGTTGCCGCATCCGACACACAGGGCGGAGCTCGTGTCTGGCAAGGCGAGACGACGAACCAGGTGGTGCTGGCCCAGCAGGCGGGGAACGTCTTCACACTCGACTTCAACTCGGATGGCACGTTGATCGCCACGGGATCAGCCGACCGCACCGTGCGGGTGGCCGAAGCCGCCACGGGCCGCCAGCTCGCCGTGCTCCGGGGTCACACGACGGCGATCGCGAACGGGTCCGTTCGATTCTCGGCCGATTCGACCCGCGTGGTCAGCGCGGCCGAGGACGGTCTCCGCGTCTGGGATTGGCGCGCCGGAGCGCAGGTGCTGTCCCTGCCGTTCCAGAGCGGTCGCCAAGCCGCGATCAGCCCCGACGGCGGCTGGATCGCCGTGATCGGCGCAGACCCGAAGGGTTTCGTCCTCGAGCGCTGGCGTTGCGACGTCTGCGGCGGACTCGAGGACGTCCGGAAGCTGGCCTCGCGGAGGGTCACCCGCGACCTCACCGAGGCGGAGCGTGAGCAGTTCGGCATCAGATGACGACACGGAGGACGCCATGAGTCAGGGAACGGACATCTCCACCGCGATGGAGGCCGCGCGCGGCGGAACCGCGCTCAGGATCCTTCGGGGCCACCTCGACACGGTGGCGGCGCCCGTGCGGCTCTACCTCGATCTCGGATTCGACGCATATGTCGAACTCACCGACCCGATCGCCTGGCAGCCGCTCGGCGGCCCTATCGACCCGGTGTTGGTCTGGGTGCGCCGGGATCTGCAACTCACACTCAAGGCGGTGGGATGTGAGCCCGCCGAGCTGGGCCTGTTCACTCTCGACCCCTATGTGCTCTTCGAGGATCCGGGAACCGAATGGCCGCACACGAGCACCCGCGCCTACTCCGTGATGGCATGCCGAGTCCGCCCGAAGACCTCGCACACGATCGGCTGGTGCGCGACCGACTGAGCCTGCCGACCGCGCCCGGGCCCGCGAGAACGTGGGCCCGCGTTGTCACGCCCGCGGACCTCGTCGACCACGACGTCGTGCTGCGCCCGGCCGGGGGGCGCAATGCGTCGTGGATCATCGAGGTGGACGGGGTTCCCCGGTGCGTGGTGAAGCAGGGCGCAGAACGGGATGCCGACCGCGAGACGCGATGCATCGACCGGCTTCGGCAGGGACCCCTTCGGGATCACGTACCAGCCGCCCGCCGTCTCGGAGACGGATCGCGATCGATCGACTGGGTTGTCGGCGAGCCCGTCGGACACGATGACGAATCCCGGTTTCCGAGCCATGTCCTTCCGGAGGTGGGAGTCCTTCTCCGGCGGCTTCATGGTCTGCCCCCACCGCCGGTCGAGCCGTTGGGCCCCCCGTGGGTCACACGGATCCATCGCCCCACCCCACGGCGGCTGTCCTGGTCGAGCGCGGCCCTGATCCACCTGGTGCGACTGGTTCAGGCGAACCCCACTCTCACGTCGGGGCTGGATGCCCTCGCAGGGTCCTGGACCGCCGATGCCTTCGTGCACGGCGATCTGCGGATGGCCAATATTCTTGTCCGGAACGCCGGGGCGCCGGCCGTGGTCCTCGTGGACTGGGAGGCCGGGGGGCCCGGTCACGCCGCCGCCGATCTCGGGGCGGTGATCGGCGAGATCCTGCTCGGCTGGGCCATCCACCCGGTGTCGCCCGGGCAGCGGGCCGCACGCTCTGCGTTCCGGCTCGCGTGTCACCAGATCAGGGCGCTGTGGACCGCGTACGGGGACGGGGTCGACGCCGACTCCGCCGTGAGATGGGGCGGAGCGCGCCTTGTGCAGACTGCGGCGGAGGCGTGCCAGCATGAGCTGTTCCCGCCGCCGTCTCTTGACGCCATGCTTCACGCCGCGGCGTTCGCCTTCGAGGACGGAGGGACCCTCGTGCGGCAGATGACCTCACCATGACCCATCGGCGTGTGCTGGCGGAGGTGGCCGCCGCGGTGGAGGTCGAAACGGGTGCGATCCGGTGGTTCGGCGAGGCCGAGCCGGCGGGACGGTGGCCGGATGAGACGCGCTCGGTGCTCCAGGAGCGTCTTTACGCCGACTGGTACATGCGCGGTGCGCCGGCGCCCAGGAGCCGCTGGGACCCGCCGGTGGCACCGCTTCCCACCGGCCTGGCGGACTCGGTCGATGCCGCCCGGGGCCTCGATGCCTCGATTCAGCATGGGTGGAGGGTTCAGGGCCCTGATTCCGTGATTCGAGGTGGCCTGCACGTGATGGTCCGACCAGACGAGCACGACGGTGCGCCCGGAGACCGGGCGTGTCTGCGTCTTCCGCCCGCGCTGCCGGGGCTGGTCCCCGGCCACCACCTCGTGCTGGGGCGACGCGACCTCGATGGCAGCCTGCGACGGCAGGCCATGCGCGTGTACCTGCATGCGACGCCGCGCGCGTTGGCGAAACTCGTCGCAGCCATCGGGGGTGCCCTCGACAAGAACCAGCTTTCCTACCGCTTGAAGATGGTCAATGCCCCCGCGGCGTTCCGGCGCTGCGACGCGGCCGTCCTGTACACCGGGATGAACGACGGCCCCCGGGTCGTCGATCTCCTGCGTGGGCTCCACCCCGCAATGGCAAGCGCGCTCCGTCATCAGACGCCGCCGCTCACCCTGCGTCTTGCACCCGGCATCGGGTGGGCGGAGGACCCCGGGAACCTCGACAGTTTCGGCCACCACCGCTGCGGCCTGATCGCCGACGGGCTCGTCGCCGCCGCCGAGCGCGGCCACCATTCCCTCACCGAACGCGTCCGCGCGGTCGAGACGGCGTTCCAACGTGCGGGCTTCGACTCCCGGCGCCCCTATCTCGGGCCGGGCTCCGTCTGGGAGCCGAAGCCCTTCGCATGACCGTCGCCGACGCAATCTCCTCCGCCGACCTCCTCTCGCGGGACCTCGCCGGACAGGCCATCTGGCATGGCGACCGTTGCACCTGGATTGCGCCCGTCATGGATCCGGCCCCACCCCACGGCGTTGTGGACGGCACGCTCTCCGCCGACCTCTACGCGGGGGTTGCCGGGGTCGGACTTGCCCTGGCAGAGGCGGCGGCGACCCTCGGAGACCCGGAGGTCCGCCGCGCGGCTCGCGGTGCGCTGCGCCAAGCGGTCGCGCTCACCGCCAGGCGACCGCTCGCCGGCGGGCTCTTCGGAGGTACCGCCGGAATCGCCGTGGCGGTCGGCCGCGGTGCCGCGCTGCTCGGAGACGAGCACCTGCATGAGGAGGGGCGGCGGCTCGCCATGGCGCTGGCACCTGCGGACGGCCTGGACCTGATCGATGGGATGGCGGGCCGGATCGTCGGCCTCCTGGTACTCAACCGCGTCTTTGGCGACGAGCGGCTTGCCGACGAGGCACGGGCGACCGCGCTCACGCTGGCCGGCATCGTGGCCGGCGCCGGGCCGCCGAGGCGACGCGGACAGGACGGCGATGCCGCCCCACCACCAACACGCTCCACCGGGCTCGCGCACGGCCGCTCCGGCATCGCGATCGCGCTGGCTGCGGCCGGGGCTCCCGACGGCGCCGCTCGACTCCTGGCGGATGAGGATGAGGGATTCGACCCCAACCGAGGTTGGCCGGATGCACGCGGCGCGGGGGGACCGCCCGTGCGGTCGTTCGCCTGTGCGTGGTGTCACGGCGCGGCGGGCATGCTGCTCGCCCGGCACCGGGTGCGCGAGATCACCGGCGCTGGGACGAAGCGCATGCCGATGGCTCCCCTCGGGATCGTCCGTCGCCACCTGGAGGCCGGCATTGCCGCCGTGGGGGCCGACCTCTCGCTGTGCCACGGCCTCTGCGGCCTGGCCGAGGCGAGCGCCATCGTCGAGCCGTCGGTCGATGCGAGACCGAGGGTGGCGATGCTGATCGCCGGAGAGATCGCCGATGGGATCCCCCTGCATTGCGGTGTCCCGGGCGGCCATTCCTTGGGGTTGATGACCGGCATCGCGGGAATTGTCCATTTTCTCTTGCGGCTCTCGGACCCATGTGTCCCATGCATTCTCGTCATGCGGCCCGAAGACTGGGGCCGGTGACGCCCGACCACACCTAGGGGCCCTACCGGAGGGAGCGCCGGCGCGCCGAGACTCACGCCGATGCCCACCGCGACCGGGAGGATCGCGATGCACCCCGACGACCGCAGGTTGTGGGAACTGAGGAGGACGGCACCGGCTGGAGCGCCTACACCGCCGCGCGTGACGCGTACCGCGTGCGGCTCGCCGAGATGGCCGCCGAGTACCGCGCGGCGCTGCTGCTCGGACGCCCCGAGCAGGCGCAGGAGCCCGAGGCGGCGTAGCGCGCGGCGGGGCCCGCCCGATCCGGGGGGCGGGTCCCGCCCCGGCCGCGGGGGTAGGCTGGACGTGCGTCGTCCACGTCTCCGGGGGTCCCCATGGCGAAGGCCATCCACTCGATGATCCGCGTCCTCGACGAGGAGCGGTCGCTGGCGTTCTACCGTGAG
>LNFL01000123.1 GCA_001464275.1 Actinobacteria bacterium Ga0077560
GATGACCGGCAGAGCGGAGGTGACCACCAGGTTGTCGAGGACGACCATGAACAGGGCGAGTCCGGTGATGACCAGGGCCCAGATCTGGCGTCGGCGCTGCGCGGGCATGCGCGGCCTCCCGTGGTTGTAATCGACTGATAACTACGAACGGCGGCAGCGTAGTAATCTGCTGATAACATGTCAACCATGACCACCGCACCGCGCCTGTCCGCCGCCGAGCGCCGCACCGCCATCGTGGACGCGGCCGTCCGGGAGTTCGGGGCCCACGGGCTCGACGGGGCCACCACCGACGCCATCGCGCGCCGGGCGGGGATCTCGCAGCCCTACGTGATCCGTCTGTTCGGCTCCAAGCGGGCGCTCTTCGAGGCGGCCATCGACCGCGCCTTCGGGATGGTCGAGACGGCGTTCGCGGACGCGGCGGCCACCACCACTGACGGGGAGCCCCTGCGCGCCATGGGACGCGTCTACGGGGAGCTGCTGGCGGACCGGTCGCTGCTGATGATGCACCTGCAGACGTTCGCGGCCTCCGGCGACCCCGCCATCCAAGCGATCGTGCGCGGGCGCATGGTGGCCCTGCACGCCAGGGTGGGCGAACTGACCGGTGCCGGGCCGGAGCGGTTGCGCGAGTTCTTCGCGATGGGCATGCTGCTGAACGTGGTGGCGGCGCTCGAGCTGCCCGAATTGCTCGGCGGTCCGGATTGGCCGGAGCGCATGTGCGACGCCCTGTAGCGGGGCGGCGGACGCGCGCGTGAGCCCGTGCTATCCTCCGCCGTCGTTCCGACCCGTGTCGTGGGAGAAGTGGTGCCGGACTACGCCGTGATCGCCCTGTCGGGCAAGCAGTACAAGGTGCGCGCTGGTGAGCACCTGCTCGTGGACCGCCCGACCGTGCTGGCCACCGGCGTCGCCGGCGGCACGCTGTCGGACGGTGGCTCCGTGAGCGCCAAGGTGGAGGAGCACGTGCTGGGCCCCAAGCTCATCGCGTTCACCTACCGCGCCAAGAAGGACAGCAAGCGCAAGCGCGGGCACCGTTCCCGCCTTTCGCGCATCCGCATCGAGTCGATCGGCTGAGGTAAGAGATGGCGCACAAAAAGGGTGGCGGCTCCTCCAGGAACGGACGCGACTCCGCCGCACAGCGGCTCGGGGTGAAGGTGTTCGCCGGGCAGGTGGTTCCCGCCGGATCGATCATCGTCCGCCAGCGTGGCAGCGAGTTCCATCCGGGCCTCGGCGCCGGCATGGGCCGCGACTACACCATCTTCGCAACGGTCTCGGGCCGCGTTGAGTTCACCAACGGCCGCAAGGGCCGGCGTGTGTTCGTGCACCCGGAGGCCCCGGCCGGCGAGTAAGCGCGGCCGTGCCCTTCACCGACAGGGCGCGCATCCACGTCGAGGGTGGCCACGGCGGTGGCGGCTGTCTGTCGTTCCGCCGTGAGAAGTACGGCGGACGGGGCGGCCGCGTGTTCGTGGTCGCCGACGAGCAGGAGAAGGACCTCACCAGGTTCCGGCACGCCGTGCACCACAAGGCGCAGGCCGGGGGCAACGGCGAGGGCCGCGTGAAGCGCGGCCGTGCCGGGGACGACCTGGAGATCGCCGTGCCGCCCGGCACCCGGGTGCTGCGCGACGGCGAGGTCATCGCGCGGCTCGACCACCACGGCGACCGCGTGCAGGTCGCGCGCGGCGGCGACGGCGGCGTGGGAAACCGGGCGTTCCGGTCCTCCACCCACCAGGCGCCCCGGGAGACCGTGCCGGGCACGCCCGGCGAGGAGGCCTGGGTGAGCCTGGAACTGCGCATGGACGTGGACGCGGCCCTGGTGGGCCTGCCGAACACGGGCAAGAGCGCCCTGCTGGTGGCCCTCACCGGCGCCGGCGCGGTGGTGGCGCCCTACGCGTACTCCACGCGGGAGCCCGCGCTGGGGCCCCTGGAGGACGACGAGGGGCACCTGTTCACGATCATCGACCTGCCGGGCCTGTCCGAGGACGGCACCCCGCGCGACCACTCGTACCTGGAGCAGTGCGAGCGGGCGCGGATCATCCTGCACTGCGTGGACGTGGACGATCCCGAGCCGGCGGAGGACCGCATCGCGCGCGTCCGGGTGGGCTTGGCGCCGTACCTGGGCGAGGACGCCGAGGAATGGGTCATCGCGACCCACGCCGACCCGGCGGACCCGCCGGCATGGGCGCGCTTCGCGGTGGAGATCGAGCTGGGCGAGGGGATCGACGCGCTGCGCGAGGCGCTGGCGCAGGCGCTGGGCGGCACGGCGGCGCGGTGAGCATCCTGGTGGCGAAGCTGGGCTCGTCCACGCTCGTGGACGGCGACGGCAACGTCCGCGCGGACGTGATGGAGGCCCGGGTGCGCGACCTGGTCCGCGTGCTGCGGCTGGGGCACCGGCCGGTGCTGGTGAGCAGCGGCGCCATCGCCTGCGGCCTGGGCCGCCTGGGGATCCGCGAACGGCCGACGGCGCTGCCGGACCTGCAGGCGGCGTCCGCGGTGGGGCAGGGCGTGCTGTTCCAGCGGTACCTGGAGTGCTTCGCCGCCCACGGGGTGACCCCGGCGCAGGTGCTGCTGACCTCCGCGGACCTGGACCGCCGCACCAGCTACGTCAACGCCCGCAACACCCTGCAGCGACTGCTGGAGCTCGGCACGATTCCGGTGATCAACGAGAACGACACCACCGCCACCGACGAGCTCACCTTCGGGGACAACGACGTGCTGGCGGCCCAGGTGGCGATCCTGCTGGACGCGACCTGGCTTGTGCTGCTCACCGACCGCGACGGCCTCTACGTGGACGGCGAGGACGGCGAGCCCGTGCTGCTGGGCGACGTCCCGGCCGGCACCCGTCCCGGCGACGTGCGCCTGGCCGACATGGCGGGCTCGGGGATCGGCAGGGGCGGGATCAGCTCCAAGATCGCCTCGGCCAGCATGGCCACGGCGGCCGGCGTGACCTGCGTGATCGCCGGCGGCCGCACGGACGGCCTGATCCCCGCGGTGGCCTCCGGCCAGCACGTGGGCACGCGGTTCCGCCCGCAGCCCCGGCGGGACTCCGCGTTCAAGCTCTGGCTGCGGTACGCCAAGCCGGCTCTGGGACGGGTGCGCATCGACGCGGGCGCGGCCCGGGCGCTGCGGGCGCGCGGCACGTCGCTGCTGGCGGTGGGCGTGCGGGGCGCCGACGGGCACTTCGGGGGCGGCGACGCCGTGGAGGTGGTGGACGACCGCGGTGTCCTGGTCGGCAAGGGCATCAGCGCCCTGTCCGCCGACGAGGTGCGGATGGTGGCGGGGATGAAGTCCGAGGAGGTCGCGCGGCGGCTGCCGGACGCGGCGCCCGAGGTCATCCACCGCGACCAGTTCGTCCTGGCCGACGAGGACTGATGGCCCGCCGCGCCAAGCTCGAGCGGGTCGTGGCCGAGGGCGCCGGCGCGGCCCGGCAGATGGCGGCCACGACCGGCGCCGAGCGCGCCCGGGCGCTGCACGAGATGGCCGATGCCCTCGAACGCCGGGCCGCCGAGATCGTGCGCGAGAACCACGAGGACATGACCGAGGCCAAACGGGCTGGCCTGGACGGCCGGGCGCTGGACGTGCTGCTGCTCGACACCGACCGCATCGCCGTCATGGCCGGGCGGATGCGGCGGATCGCCGCCCTGCCCGATCCCGTGGGCGGCGTCGCCGCCGGCCGCCGGCTCCCGGACGGGGTGGCGGTGGCCCGCGAGCGCGTTCCCCACGGGCTGGTGGCGGTGGTCTACGAGGCCGCCCCGCACGTCACCACCGACGCGGCCGCCATGTGCCTGCGCGCCGGGAACGCGGTGGTGCTGCGCGGGGGCGAGGCCGCCCGCCGGACCAACCGGGCGATCAACGAGGTGCTGGAGGGCGGGCTGGTGGAGGCCGGCATCCCCGGGGCGGCGCTCAGCACGATCGGACCGGATCCGGGCGAGCTGGAGCGCCTGCTGCTGCTGGACGCCGACATCGACCTGCTGCTGGTGCGCGGCGATGCCGCCGAGGTGGAGCGGCTGGCGGCCGGGGCCTCCATGCCGGTCCTGCGGGCGCCGCACGGGGTGGCGCACCTCTACGTCGACGCCGCCGCCGACCCGGATGTGGCCGCGGGCGTGGTGATGGGCCTGGCCGCGCCGCCGCCGCGGGAGCACACGCTCACCGAGGCCGTCCTGGTGCACGAGGCGGTGGCGGCCGCCTTCGGCTCGGCGGTGGACGCGCTGGCCGCGCAGGGGGTGTCCTGGCGGGTCGTCGCCTCGGCCGAGGCGGCCATCGAGGTGATCGAGGCCGAGGGATCGGGTCAGCTGGCCGCGGTGGTCACGGCCGCATCACCCGTGGCGGAGCGCTTCCGGCGCGAGGTGTCGGCCGGCTGCGTGCTGGTGAACGCCTCGCCGCGCGCGGTGGAGGGCGAGGGGCTCGGCGAGGGCGCGGCGCTGGGCGTCGCGGCGCCGCCCGGCGCTCCGGGCGGGCCGGTGACCATCACCGCGCTCACCACGACGCGGCTGGTGGGTGAGGGCCCGGGGCGGGACGCGTGAGCGGCCCGGGGCGCGTGGGCGTGCTGGGCGGCGCCTTCGACCCGCCGCACATCGGGCACCTCATCCTGGCCCAGGAGGCCTGGTGGCGCCTCGGCCTGGACCGGATGCTGCTGGTCCCCGTGGGCACGCCGGTGGACCGGCCGGCGCCGCGCTTCGACGCCGAGTTGCGGGTGCGCATGGTGGAGGCGGCGGTCGCCGGGCATCCGGGCCTGGCCTGCTCGCGCGCGGAGGTCGACCGGGAGGGCCCCAGCTACACCGCCGACACCCTGGAGCTGATCGCCGCCGAGCACCCCGGCGCCGAGCTGTGGTTCATGGTGGGGGCGGACCGCCTGGAGGGGCTCACGGGATGGCACGATGCCGACCGGCTGCTGCGACTGGCGCGCGTGGCCGTGGTGCCGCGCGCCGGCTTCCCGGTGGAGCGCCTGCGGGAGATCGGCGCGCGCGTGGCGCCCGGCCGCGTGGACGTGCTGGAGGCGCCCGAGATCGCCGTGTCGTCCACGATGGTGCGCCGCCGGCTGGAGGAGGGCGCGCCGGTGCGGTACCTGGTGCCGCCGGGTGTCGAGGAGCTCCTGGGCGGCTGACCCCGCACCGCGCGGGTTGCGGAGCGGGCGCGGGGGACGTACCGTGACCCGGACAGCATCACGGAACAGGAGTTCGCACGGGCGGCCGCGGAAGCCGCCGCAGAAAAGAAGGCCCGCGACATCGTCCTCATCGACATGCGCGAGCTGGTCGCCTACACCGACTACATGATCGTCTGCACCGGCTCCACGCCGCGCCAGACGAAGGCCATCTCCGACGAGATCCGCAAGCAGCTGAAGGAACAGGGCATCACGCCCCGCCGCGTCGAGGGCGAGCGCGAGGCCGAGTGGATCCTCATGGACTACCTGGACATCGTGGTCCACGTCTTCACACCGCAGGCGCGGGAGTTCTACCGCCTGGACCGGCTGTGGGGCGAGGCGCCGCAGGAGACCCTGGAGCTCGCCACCTCCTGAGCGGCGGCGGGCCGTCCGCACGCCTTGGAGCGTGCGGGCCGGTCACCTATACTGCTGCCCGCACCCCGGGGGATTAGCTCAGCTGGGAGAGCGTCGCGCTGGCAGCGCGAAGGTCACCGGTTCGATCCCGGTATCCTCCACCTCACGAACCCCGCCCGCGCGGGGTTCGCGTCGTTGATGGGCTCATTCGGCGTGGCCGCCGTCCAGTTCCACCGGCGGGCCGTGCTCGTCCAGCAGGGCCGCGGGCAGGCGCAGGCCCTCGCCGTCCTCGGCGCGTCCGTCGAGCGCCCGCCTGGGGACCCGGACGGCGAACACCACGGCATCCTCACCGTCGGGCGGCATCTCGGTGTCCACGAGGACCAGTCCGCCGGGACGCTCGGCCTCCCGGAACCCCCGCCGCCGGATGCGCAGCGCCTCCTCGTACCGGGCGGAGTGGTAGACGGGGACCACCTCCTCCGGGCTGCCCGACGCGCGCGGGTCGGGGTCGAGCACCATGGTGTCGGCCGCCAGGTCCACCGTGAGGTGCGTCACCGGGAACGCGTAGCGGGCTCGCGCCTCACGCACGATCCTGCGCTCCAGCCACTGTGACCGTCCCGGGGGGTGGGTGGAGATGATCACCTCGTCGGGCCGGAACTCGCGCACCGCGTCGTCGAGGGCCATCAGCGGATCCGGGTCGCCCAGGCGGCCCTGCACCGACAGCCCGGTGAGGGCGGCCACCGTCGCGTCCAGCCGGGCCGTCGCCGCGGCCCTGGTGCGCTCCTCCCCGGAGGACAGCCAGTGGTCGAGCCGCCCGCGCTGCAGGCGCGGCGCGACCACCAGGACCCGGGCGTCCGGGGCCGCCCTGCGGCGGACCTCCTCGACGACGTGCGGACTCGCGATGGTCTCGTTCGCGATCACGAGCAGACGCTGCGACATGGTTCGCCTCCGGTCCGGTGGTGCGGTTCGTACCCGCTGGAACGCCGGACGGAACGCGCGGATCCTCTACGCCCGCTCATCAGCGGCCGCCGGGGGTCGATACCTGAGACATGAGCAGCGATGTGGCCACCAGGCGGACCGGGATGGTGAGTGTCGTGGGCGGACGGCTCGTCCTCGACGCCGACCCCGACGGCGCGCCCGCGGTGGTCATCCCCGGTGACGGCGTCACGATCCGCCGGAACGGCCAGGATGTGGGCGGCCGCATCGAGCTGCACAGCCTCGAGGGGATCGAGGTGGACCCGGGAACCGTCCCCCCGGCCACCAGCGTGGTGGTGGACCTGTCCGCCGACGGCCTGTCGGCCCGGATGACCGTCGCCCGCGTCCCCGGCCTGCGCTACGCGCTGGAGGACCGCGCGCCCGCGCAGGAGCTCATCCTCACCCGCACGCTCATCGAGCGCCTGGAGGCCCCGGCGCCCACGGAGGCCGACGCGCAGGCCGCCCTCGCCGAGGCGGGGGTGGTGGTGGGCGTGATGCCCGGCGAGGTGGCCGCGGCCCTGCATTCGTCCGACGGCTCGGGCCGGCTCGTGGCGCGCGGCGATCCGCCGCAGCCGCCGGTGGACGCCGAGGTGACGCTGCACTTCGCGGACGAACTGGCCCGCAACCCGCTGCACACCGTCCCCCGCGGAACCCGGCTGGCGAGCAAGTCGCCGTGCCGCGCGGGCGTGGACGGCCGCGGCGTCACGGGGGAGCCGATCCCCGCCCGGGAGGCGAAGGACGCACCGCTCGCGGCGGGCATGGGCACCACCCGCGAGATGAGCGACGACGGCACGCTGCACCTGCTGGCCGGTGTGGACGGCAGGCCCGCCGCGGCCGGCGCGATGGTGCTGGTGGAGGAGCGCATCACGCTCGCCGGGGACGTGGACGTGTCCACCGGCGACGTCGAGGTTCTCGCGTCGCTGGTGGTGACCGGCTCGATCGAGGAGGGGCGGGCCGTCCGCGCCAAGCACGATCTGGAGATCGTGGGCGGCGTCGACCGTGCCCAGGTCGAGGCCGGGGGGTCGCTCAGCATCACCGGCTCCTGCGTGCACTCGCACCTGCGGGCCGGCGGCCGGCAGGCGGTCCTCATCAAGCTGCTCACCGCCCTCGGTGACGCCCCGGACCAGCTCGAGGTGATGGCGGCCATCGTCGACCAGCTCACCGCGACCGCCGGCGCGCGCGGCCAGGAGATGCGCCCGGGGGCGGCGCTGCTGGCGCTCCTGGAGGGCAAGTTCGCGCACGTCCGGACGCGCATGGAGGATGCCATGGGCGTGGTGCGGCGCCACTCGGCCGACACCTTCGAGGCGCCGGTGGTGGAGGCGCTCTCCGCGGTGCACCACATCGTCGAGGGCCTTGGCGCCCACGACCTGCGCTCGACCACCCAGCTTCGTGGCACGGTGAGCAAGCTCATGCTCCACGTCGCCGCGATGCGCCGGCAGGTCGCCGAACCCGCGGAGGTGCGGGTGGCCTACCTGCAGGCCTGCGAGCTGGAGGCCAGCGGCTCGCTCATCCTCACCGGGCAGGGCGTCTTCAACTCCGACATCTTCGTGGGCGGCGACCTCACATGCGACGCGCCCACCTCGACCCTCCGGGGCGGGCAGGCGCGGGTGGGCGGCAACGTCCACGTCCACGAGCTCGGCGGCGCCGGCGGCAGCCGCATCGAGGTGATCCTGGAGGGGCCCACCACCACGGCGGAGCGTCTGCGCGCCGAGGTGGTGCACCACGGCGCGCACGTCCGCGCCGGCACCGTGGAGATCGAGTTCGAGGAGCCCAGCCGGAACGTGCGGATCGGCATCGACGACGAGGGCCGCGTCCGCCGGTTCTGACGCCCCGGCGTCAGTTGATGCGGCGGTCCGCCGCGCCCCACTCGCGCTCGCGCAGCACGTACTTCTGCACCTTGCCGGTGGACGTGCGGGGCAGCGCGTCCACGAAGGCGATGCGCTCCGGTTCCGGGCACTTGTAGCCGGCGATCCGCTCACGCAGGTGGGCCACCAGCGCGGCGGCCTCCAGCGTCTCGCCGTCGCGCAGGACCACGAAGGCCTTCGGCCGCTCGCCCCAGCGGTCGTCCGGCACCCCGATGACCGCCGCCTCGAGCACCGCGGGGTGGCTCACCACGGCCTGCTCCACCTCGATGGTCGAGATGTTCTCCCCGCCGGAGATCACCACGTCCTTGGCCCGGTCGCGCAGCTCGATGTAGCCGTCGGGGTGCCACACGCCCAGGTCGCCGGAGTGGAACCAGCCGCCGCGGAATGCCTCCGCGGTGAGCTCCGGGGCGGCGTGGTAGCCCTTCATCACGTTGTTGCCGCGCATGACGACCTCGCCGATGGTGGCGCCGTCGCGCGGCACGTCGCACATCGACTCGTCCACCACGCGGATGGGATCGGCCATCACCATCGCCACGCCCTGGCGGGCGAGCATGCGCGAGCGCACCTCCACGTCCGCGGCGTCCCAGTCCACCTGCAGCTGGCAGACGGTGTGCGGGCCGTAGGTCTCGGTGAGGCCGTAGACGTGGATGATCCGGGCCCCGAGGGCCTCGGTCTGGGCGAGGATCGTGGGGCTGGGCGGGGCGGCCGCCACCATCACGGTCAGCGGATGCCCCACAGGGCCCGCCTCCGGTGCGTTCACCAGGGTGCTCAGCACCACCGGCGCGCCGCACATGTGGGTCACCCGCTCCTCGCGGATCGCGCGCCACATCGCGTCGCCGCGCACCGCGCGCAGGCACACCTGCACGCCGCCCGTGGCGACGATCGCCCAGGGATGGCACCAGCCGTTGCAGTGGAACATCGGCAGGGTCCACAGGTACACGGTGGTGTGGTCGTGGCCGGCGGTGAGCCCCTCACCGAGCGCGTTCAGGTAGGCGCCGCGGTGGGTGTACATCACGCCCTTGGGCTGGCCCGTGGTGCCCGAGGTGTAGTTGATGGAGATGGTGGCGTCCTCGTCGGCGACCGCCCAGGGCAGGGGGTCGCCCGAGCCCCGGGCCAGCAGCTGCTCCATCGTGGTGCCGCCGTCCGGGACGCCGGCGCCGGTGTCGTCCACCCAGACCACCTCGCGCACCGTGGCCATGCGGTCGCGCACCGGCAGCACGGTCTGGGCGAACTCGGTGTCGGCCACCACCACCGAGGCCGCCGAGTGGTCGCAGATGGTGAGGATCTCCTGGGGCGCCAGGCGCGTGTTCATGGCCACCAGCACGGCGCCCGCCAGCGGCACGCCGAAGTGGGCGATCAGCAGCGAGGGGGCGTTCGGGCACAGGTAGGCGACGCGGTCGCCGGGCGCCACGCCCGATGCGCGCAGGGCGTTGGCCAGCCGCGTCGCCGCCTCGGCCAGCTCCGCGTAGGTGAGCGAACCGCCGTCGTGCACCACCGCGGTGCGGTCGCGGAACACGTCGGCCGACCGCTCCAGGAACGCCAGCGGGGTGAGCGGGGTGAGGTGCACCGTGGACATGCCGTGCGAGCCTATCCCCGCGGGGCGCCGGAGCCCAGGCCCTGCTTTCATGCGCGGGCCGACCCCGTCCGCCGGAGGCCCCTTGCCCGACGCCCCATCGTCCAGCGCAGCGCCCTTCCCGAAGGAGCTCGGTGCCGACGGCGCCTTCCGCCGCCAGGAGTCGGTGTTCCGTGACCGCGTGACGGCCGACGGGTCGTCCGGGTTCCCCGCGCAGGCCGGGCGATACCACCTGTACGTGTCGCTGGCGTGCCCCTGGGCGCACCGCACGATCATCTACCGCCGCCTGCGGGGCCTCGAGGACGCCATCTCGATGACGATCGTCGACCCGGAGCGCGACGAGCGCGGCTGGGCCATCCGGGAGGGGGAGGGCAACACCCCCGACCCGGTCAACGGGTTCGCGTTCCTCAGCGAGGCCTACCTGCGGTCGGACCCGTCGTTCGAGGGGCGGGTGACCGTTCCGGCCCTGTGGGACACCGTGACCGGCCGCGTGGTGAACAACGAGAGCTCCGAGGTCATCCGCATGCTCGACCGCGAGTTCGCGGCGTTCGCGCGGCGCCCGGAGCCGCTGTTCTGCCCGCCGGAGCTGGAGGCGGAGATCGACGAGGTCAACGCGTTCGTCTACGACAACGTCAACAACGGCGTCTACAAGTGCGGGTTCGCGGTCACCCAGGCGGCGTACGAGGCGGCGTTCCACGCCCTGTTCGACGCCCTGGACGTGCTGGAGCGCCGGCTGGCGACCCGCCGCTATCTGGTGGGCGCCCGCATCACCGAGGCCGACTGGCGGCTGTTCACCACCCTGGTCCGGTTCGACCCCGTCTACGTGGGCCACTTCAAGTGCAACCTGCGCCGCATCTCCGACCACCCCAACCTCAGCGGCTATCTGCGCGACCTGTACCAGCAGCCGGGCGTGGCGGGCACGGTGAACCTCGACCACATCAAGCGGCACTACTACCGCACCCACCTCACCATCAACCCCACGCGCGTCGTCCCCGCGGGCCCCGCCCTGGACTGGGACGCCCCCCACGGCCGCGAGGCCCTGGGGGACGCCGCCTGATCCGCGTCTAGGGGTTCAGGCAGTCCGGGATTGAGTCGCCGGGACCGGTGGGGTTCCCGGTCTGCCCGGACGGGCTCAGGATCTTCACCGCGTCGATGTTCGGGAACGCCACCAGTGTCGGGTCGATGAGGTTGGCGATGGTGAACGTCGAGCCGCCGCTGTCGCAGTCGCCGGTGAGTCGCACGCGCGCCACGCCGCCGCTCACCGACAGGTTCCGGAACCCGGTGGCCTTCGAGGTGACCAGCCGCAGGCCCGCCCGCCGCTCCGCGAGCGTCGGGCCGGCGAACAGCCGGTCCAGCACCCCGGCCGCCGGGGCGGACGCCGGAACCCGGCGCACCACCGGCGTCACGTCCGGCAGGGTGCCGGCGACGTACCGCGGGAGGTTCTGGAAGTAGACGCGCCGCCGCACGGTCCGGAAGTCGGTGGGGATGTCCACCACGAAGCGGCTGGGGGAGGCGAGCACCCGGGTCCGCACCGGTCGCCGCTGCGCCAGGCCGATGCCATAGGTCACCACGGCCTCGAAGTCCCCGGCGTTCCGGATGGCGATGACGTTCTTGAACGGGTACACGGCGCGAAGCGGCGCCGTGGGGTTGCCGGCCGCGTCGTGGGCGTCCACGAACGACAGCGTCACCTGCAGGATCGCCCGGCCCGCGATGGGCAACCGGAACCCGGAGGCGTCCTGGATGAGCTGTGGGACGTACCGCACCTGCCGGCGCTCGGGCAGCCCGCCGCTGAACTGGAAGACAACCCGGTCGAACCCGGGGTGCTCGGCGGCCCGGACCGCCACCAGGCGCGGATGCGGCTGGCCCGCCGCGGTGCCCGCCAGGGCGCCGGCGGCGATGAGGACCCCCGCCGCGGTCGCGATCCGGAGTGGACGACGTGGTGTGCGCATGTTCCGCTCCCCGTTGTTGGGCGGTGTGGGTGGGACACCCTGAGTCTCGCTCGGCCGCGCCTGCGTTCCGTCGGTAAGCTGCCCGCCCTGCCCGTCAGTGATTCCCCGGAGTGACCGCGTGACCCAGCCCAGCTTCCCCCCCGCAGACGGCTGGTGCGTGGAGGTGACCGACCGCTCGAGCGGGCTCGTGGTGGAGCAGCGGGTGTTCGTGCTTGCCGAGGACGCCCGGGAGTTCGCCAAGAGCCACGTGTGGCGCTCCAAGGGGCACCGCGCGCGGGTGTTCAACCGCGAGGCGGGCGAGACGGTGTTCACGACGACGATCGAGTACCAGCGCGGCGACTGAGCCGTCGCATGGCCGCGGCGCTCAGGTCGAGCGGGTGCGGATGAACGCCGTGAGGCCGTAGACGTTGACCGGCGACATCCCCAGCCGGCGGTAGAAGCCCTCCGCGCCGCGTTCGGCGATGAGCACCTGGTGGTGGAAGCGGTCGAGGGGGTAGTGGTCCAGGATCGCCCGGGCCAGCGAACGGCCGATGCCCTCCCGCTGCCGTTCGGGGGCCACCAGGATGTCGGCGATGTAGACGGCGAACGCCTCGTCGGACATCGCCCGGGCGAAGCCCACGATCGTCCCGTCGTCCTCGGCCACGACGCTGAACGACGACGACTCGATCGCCAGCCGCAGCCGGGTGGGGTCGTTGGCATGCGTCCAGTTGTGGGCGCGGTAGAGACCCAGGATCGCCGTGAAGTCACGGTCCAGGTCGGCCTCGCGGATCGCCGGCCGCAGCGTGGTCACGCCGGTCCCCTCCGAAGCCGCCGATATACTCGCCCGTCGATGTCCAGCGCAGAGCCCACACGCCCGGATCGATACGACGCCGCAGCCGTCGAGGCGCGCTGGCAACGCATCTGGGCGGACGAGGATGCGTTCACGTGCGAGGTCATCTCCCGTGACGGTGCCGTTCCGGTGCTTCCGGACCGGCCCAAAGCCTACGTGCTCGAGATGCTGCCCTACCCGTCGGGCGAGATCCACATGGGGCACGTCAAGAACTACACCATGGGTGACGTGGTCGCCCACTTCCGTCGCCGCAACGGCGCGGCGGTGTTCCACCCCATGGGCTACGACGCCTTCGGCCTGCCCGCCGAGAACGCCGCCATCAGGACCGGCGAGCCGCCGGCGCTGGTCACCTCGCGCAACATCGCGCGCATCAAGGTGCAGCTGCAGCGGCTGGGCTTCGCCATCGACTGGTCCACCGAGATCTCGACGGCCGACCCCGAGTACTACCGCTGGACGCAGTGGATCTTCCTGCGCATGTTCGAGAAGGGGCTCGCGGAGCGCCGATCCGCCGCGGTGAACTGGTGCCCGAAGGATCAGACCGTGCTCGCCAACGAGCAGGTCCAGGACGGCCACTGCGAGCGGTGCGGCACGCAGGTCGAGCTGCGCCAGCTCACCCAGTGGTTCCTGCGGATCACCGACTACGCGGACGCCCTGCTGGACGACATGGCGCTGCTGGAGGACTGGCCCGAGCGCGTGCTGTCGATGCAGCGCAACTGGATCGGCCGCTCCGAGGGCGCGCGCGTGGTGTTCCGCACCGACGACGGCGCGCACGAGATCCCCGTCTTCACCACCCGCCCCGACACGCTGTTCGGCGCGACCTTCTTCCTGCTGGCGCCCGAGCACCCCCTGCTGTCGGAGCTGGTCGCCGGCCGCCCGGAGGAGTCCGCCGTCATGGACTACGCCCGGGCCGCCGCCCGCGCGTCCCTGGCCGACCGCGGCGCCACCGACAAGCCGAAGACCGGCGTGTTCACGGGCCTGCACGTGGTGAACCCCGTCAACGGCGAGGCCATCCCGGTGTGGGTCGCCGACTACGTGCTGATGGACTACGGCACCGGCGCCGTGATGGGCGTGCCGGGCCACGACGAGCGGGACTTCGCCTTCGCCACGCAGTTCGGCCTGCCCGTGCGCCGGGTCGTGGCCCAGGACGACGTGGACCCCGCCGCGCCGGTCACCGAGCCCGAGCCCGGCGACGGCCGGCTGGTGAACTCCGGGTTCCTGGACGGCAAGCCCGTGGCGGAGGCGAAGACCGCGATCGCGGCGTGGCTGTCGGAACAGGGGCTGGGGGAGGCCACGGTGGGCTATCGCCTGCGCGACTGGCTCATCTCCCGCCAGCGCTACTGGGGCGTGCCGATCCCGATCGTGCACTGCGACGCCTGCGGCCCGGTCGCCGTCCCGGACGACCAGCTGCCGGTGCTGCTGCCCGACGTCGACGACTACGCGCCGAAGGGGCAGAGCCCGCTGGCCACGAGCGCCGAGTTCCTCGAGGCGTCGTGCCCGTCCTGCGGCGGTCCGGCGCGGCGCGAGACGGACACGATGGACACCTTCGTCGACTCGTCCTGGTACTTCCTGCGCTACACCGCGCCGCACCTGTCCTCGGCGCCGTTCGAGCGCGAGGTCGCGGACTACTGGCTGCCGGTGGACCAGTACATCGGCGGCATCGAGCACGCCGTGCTGCACCTGCTCTACGCCCGGTTCTTCACCAAGGTCCTGAACGACCTGGGCCTGGTGTCCATGCGCGAGCCGTTCGCCCGGCTGTTCACCCAGGGGATGATCTACCGCGACGGCGCGAAGATGTCGAAGAGCAAGGGCAACGTGGTCGCCCCGGACGAGATCGTCGACCGCTTCGGCGCGGACACCCTGCGGCTGTACGTGCTGTTCATGGGCCCGGCCGCGGACGACATCGAGTGGAGCGACCGCGGCGTCGTCGGCGCCCGGCGCTTCCTGGACCGCCTGTGGACGCTGGTGCAGACGCTGCCCGGTGAGGCCGGGATCGTCGGCCGCCCGGCCGCCGACGGGCTCGACCCGGCGGCGCTCGAGGTGCTGCGCCGTGCCGAGGCGACCATCGCCAAGGTCACCGCGGACGTCGACGAGCGCTTCTCGTTCCACACCGCGATCTCGGCGATCCAGGAGCTCACCAACGCCGCCGGACGCCGGGCCGGGGGCCGTGCAGGCGCTCCGCCACGCCGCGCAGACGGCCGTCTCGCTGCTGTTCCCGTTCGCCCCGCACGTGAGCTGCGAGCTGTGGGAGGCCCTGGGCGGAACCCGCCTGTGGGCCACGGACTGGCCGCAGGCCGAGCCGTCGCTGCTGGTGAAGGACGTCGTGACCGTGGTGCTGCAGGTCAACGGCAAGCTCCGCGACCGCGTGGAGGTGCCGGCCGGCAGCTCGCAGGACGAACTGCTCGCCGTCGCCCGCGCCTCCGCCAAGATCGCCACGGCGATCGAGGGCAAGGAGCTGCTGCGCGAGATCGTCGTGCCCGACCGCCTGGTGAACCTGGTCGTCCGGTGACGCCGCGGGCCGCGCGCGGCCCGGCCTCACGGCGTCACCTGATCCCGCAGGGCTTCCAGCTTGGCCTCGCCGATGCCGGGCACCTCGAGCAGGTCCTCCACGCTCGAGAAGCCGCCGTGCTCCTGCCGCCAGTCCACGATGCGCTGCGCCAGGGCCGGCCCGATGCCGTCCAGCGCCTCCAGCTCGGCCGGGGCGGCCGTGGAGAGCCGCACCGGTGACCCCGGCGCCCCCGCGGCGACGGCGGGGGCCGGGGCCGCACCGCGCACCGGGACGACCAGCTGCTGCCCGTCCACGACCTCCGCGGCGAGGTTGAGGCCGGACAGGTCGGCGGTGGGCGTGGGCCCGCCCGCGCGCCGCACCGCGGCCAGCGCCCGGGCGCCCTCGCGCACCCGGTAGACACCCGGCCTGCGCACGGCGCCCACCACGTGCACCAGCGGCCCGGGCGCCGCAGGCGGGGCCGCCATGGTGACCAAGGGGCTCACCGGCGCCTGCCGTGGGGCGGGCTCCGGCCGGGCTCCCGCGGCCAGCCACCATCCGCCGCCGGCGAGCGCGAGGGCGGCGCCGAGGTAGGCGATCCGGGTGCGCGAGATCCATGGATGGAGGCGATGCACGGGGCGGATGCTGGACGCCGCCGGCGCGCGTGGGTGCCACCGGATGCGCCGCCGGGCGCGCGTCTTCGCCGCGGCACGTGCCCGCGACGACCACGGCACCATTCCGCGCGCAGACGGGCACAAAGCGTTCTCATGACGTGATGACAGCCGGCCTAGGTTGGACCGGTGCCCGTCCTCCCGCCCGCCCCCGGCCCCACGACCCCGTTGCTGCGCGGGATGCCCCATTTCATGCTGGTCTGCCTGTGTGCGGGGCTTGCGCTGGGCGTCATCGTGCCGGCGCCCTGGTGGGCCGTTGCGCTGATCCCGGTGTGCGGGGCCGTGGCGATGGGGCGCCCGGGCGCCGCCGTGCTGGTGGGCCTGGCCGGGGTCCTGTGCGCGGGCGGCTGGGTGTGGGCGACCGGCCGCGCCGCGCAGACGGCGCCGGCGGCCATCACCGCCGCCGGCGACCTCCGCGCCCTCGCGGTGGTGGATGCCTCGCCGCGCCGCCGTCCCACCGGCGGCTGGCGGGTGACGGTGCGCGTCGCGGAGGTGCGCTCATCCGGGGACCCCCGCGTGCGCGGCGCCCGGTTGCTGGTGTGGCTGCGGGGCACGCCGCCGCGGGTGGGGGAGGTGGTGCTGCTGCGCGGCGCCCTGCGGCCGGCGGCACGGGATGACGCGCCGGGCTGGTGGCGGCGCTACCTGGAGCGGCAGCGCATCTCGGGTGCCGTCGCCACCGGCCGTCTCCCGGTGCTGGGGCGGCGCGGAGGTCCGGCGGGGACCCGCGACCGGGCGTCCGAGGCGCTCCGGGGCCGGATCGGCGAGCACCTCGACGGTCCCCGCGGCGCGCTGGTGCAGGGCATGGCCCTGGGTGGCAGCGACGGCCTGGACCCTCAGACCGAGGCCCAGGTGCGTGACGCGGGCCTCGCCCACCTGCTCGCGGTCTCGGGTCAGAACGTGGCGGTGGTGGGGCTGGTGATCGCGGCGATCCTGCGCGCGGCGGGAGCGCCCCGGCCCGCGGCCCTCGCGGTGGTGGCGCCCATGGTGGTCCTCTACTGCCTGCTGTGCGAGCCGGGGGCGTCGGTGGCACGCGCCGGTGTCGTGGCGGTCGCCGCCATCCTCGCCGAGGGGCTCGCCCGGGCGCGTGACCGCTGGTACCTGCTCCTGCTCGCTCTCGCGGGCCTGCTGGCGTGGCAGCCGCGGTCGATCTGGGATCCGGGGCTGCAGCTGTCGTTCGCGGCGGTCGTGGGCATCCTGGCGATCGGGCCGGCGCTGCGCCGCGCGCTGGGATCGGTCATGCCCGGATGGATTGCGGAGCTGGCGGCGGTCGCCGGGGCGGCGGGCCTCGCCACGGCCCCGGTCCTGGTGGCCGACTTCGGGCGGATGTCCATCGCCGGGTTCGCGACCAACCTGGTGGCGGTGCCGCTGGCCTCGGTGGTCCTGGTGACCGGCCTGGCGGGCGCGGTGAGCGCGCCGCTGCTGGGCCCCGTGGCCGCCGTCCCGATCCACGTGGCCGGGCTGGGGGCGGACGCCATACTGGTGATCGCCCGGACCGCCTCGGGTGTTCCCGGCGCCTCGGTCGGCCTGCCCGCGTGGTGCGCCCCGCTTGCGGCGGCGCCGGCCCTGGCGGTGTGGCTGATCGACGGAGGCCGGTACCGGCGGCTCGGCCGCCGGATCGGCACCACGCGGGCATGACGCGCAATCCGCCCGGACGCGTACGATCGGACCATGTCCCAGGCCCGAGAACCACTGCTGCCCGTCTACGCCATCTTCGGGGAGGACCGCCCGAAGGTGGAGCGCACCGTGGCCCGGCTGGTGCGGCGCGTGGCCGACGAGGGCGGCATGGAGTCCGAGCGGCTCAGCGGCCTGGAGACGCCCCCCGCGCAGGTGGCCGAGAGCTGCCAGGCGCTCTCGTTCGGCGGTGTCCGCCTGGTGGTGGTCGACGACGCCGATGCCTGGCGCGCGGGCGACGTGGACCCGCTGGTGGACTACCTGGCCGACCCGAACCCGCAGACCGTGCTGGCGCTGGTGTCGGCCGGGACGGTGCCGCAGCGGCTGCTGCAGGCCGTCGAGCGGGCGGGCCGGGCGCTGCGCTGGGGCCCGGACGCCAAGGCCAGCGTCCGCGAGCGGCGCAAGTGGCTGGAGGGGCACTTCGCCGCGGAGGTCGCCCGGGCCGGCGGCTCGGTGAACTCCTCCGTCGCCCGGCTGGTGGTGGAGCGGGTCTGCACCGAGCCCACCGACGCCCAGAAGACCTCGCTGAACGCGATGATGCTCACCAGCGAGGCCGAGAAGCTGGTCGCGCTGTCGGCGGGACGCCCGGTGGACCGCGAGATGGTCCTGTCGCTGGTGGCCCCCAACCCCGAGGCGCGGGTCTACGAGCTGGCCGACGCGCTGGTGTCGGGCTCGGCCCGCGCGACCTACGACCGCCTGAACGACCTGGCCGGCGGCGACGACCGGTCGGCCCCGCAGGTCATCCTGATGGGCCTCATGCGCCACTACCGGGCGCTGGCGGCCGCCCAGGCGCTGGGTCCCCGGGCGTCGCAGGACGCCCTGGCCGAGGCCACGGGCCTGCGCGGGTTCCCCGCCAAGAAGGCGGCGGAGCAGGCGGCGGCCCTCCCCGCGGGCGCGGGGGAACGAGGGCTCGTCCGGCTTGCCCGGCTGGAGCTGGAGCTCCGGGTGTCATCCGTGGCCGACCTGGGCACCTCGCCCGATGACGGCCGGCGGTTCGCGATCGAGCGTGCCGCGCGCGATCTTCTCGCGATCGCGCGCGGCGGCGCGCCGGACTAGGAGCCGGCGGCGCCCGCCCCGGCGGTGATGCGCGCCACGCGGCTCTTCTTCCGCGCGGCGTTGTTGCGGTGGATGACCCCCTCGGCCGCGGCGCGGTCGATGAGGTGCTCCAGCGACCGGGCGCGATCGGCCAGGTCGTCCGCACCCTGCTCAGCGGCCTCCAGGAGGCTGCGGGTCAGGGTCTTGATGGTGGACCGGTATCGCAGATTCCGCGCCCGCTGGCGCTCTGCGACGAGGATCCGCTTCTTCTGCTGCTTGATGTTCGCCACGTTGAGGCGCCCTCCGCTCGTCGAACGGCCGCGTATGGTACCAGCGATGCCGCTCCCCGACAGGCGGTCGTGACGACCGGTCCGCGCGCCCCCCGCGCAAAGGGGTCCGGGAAGTCCGGTTTGGGCCGTTCCACCGCCATCTTCGCGGTCTGGACGGGGCTCTCCCGGGTCGTCGGGCTGGTGCGCGAGGTGCTCGCCGCCGCCATCTTCGGCACCAGCGGCGCCATGGCCGCGTTCAACATCGCGTTCAACATCCCGAACGTGGTGCGGAGCCTGGTGGCCGACTCGGCCCTGTCGGCCGCCCTGATCCCCACCTACACCCAGCTGGTGGAGGACGGCCGGGAACGCGAGGCCAAGCGCCTGGTGGGGGCCATGATCGGCCTGGTGAGCATGGTGCTGGGCGCGGTGACGCTGCTGGCGATCATCGCGGCGCCGTGGTTCATGCCGCTCTTCGCGCCGGGCTTCTCGCAGGAGCTGGTTGACCAGACGGTCTGGCTGTCGCAGCTCATGTTCCCGATCGTGCTGCTGCTGGCCATCACCGGCATCGTGGCCGCGGTGCTGCAGGCCAACGGCGAGTTCAGCGCGACGGGGTTCGTCCCCGTGCTCTGGAACGTCGTGATCTGCCTCTGCATGGGCATCGGGTGGTTCGTGCTGCCCGAGGAGAGCCGCATCGACGCCTACGCGATCGGCATCGTGCTGGGCACCGCCGCGCAGCTGCTCTACCTGCTGCCGCACCTGCGGGGCAAGGGCCCCTTCGGTATCGGGATCGCCTCGCCGCACCTGCGGCGCGTGCTCGTGCTGATGCTGCCGGTGACCCTCGGGCTGGGGCTCATCAACATCAACGCGGCGATCGACAACGTGTTCGCCTCGCTGATCAGCGAGGAGGCGGTGAGCGCGGTGAGCTACGCGTTCCGCCTGTACATCCTCCCGCAGGGCATCTTCAGCGTCGGCATCGCCCGCATGGTCGCCCGGGGCGACCACGAGGGCGTGGGGGAGATGGTGAGCGCCGGCATCCGGCAGATCTTCTTCATGCTCCTGCCGGCCACGGCGTTCCTGATGGTCCTGGCCGCGCCGGTGACCCGCCTGGTCTACGAGCGCGGCGCGTTCGACGAGGCCGCCACGCTGCTGACGCGCGAGGCCCTGTTCACGTTCACCCTGGGGCTGGTGTTCAACGGGGCGAGCCTGCTGCTCATCCGCGCCTTCTTCTCGCTGCAGGAGCCCTGGCTGCCCACCAAGATCGCGGCGGTGGGCCTGGTGCTGAACATCATCCTGGACCTGGTGCTCTACAAACCGCTCGGCGTGGCCGGCATCCCGCTCGCCACCTCGGTGGTGAGCCTCATCACGTTCCTGATGCTCCTGGACGCGCTGCGCCGCCGCGTGGGCCGCATCGACACCGCATGGCTCACCGACGGCTTCATCCGCTGCGCGGCGGCCTCGGGCGTGCTCGCGGTGCTCTCCTGGGCCACCTGGCACATCCTGGACGGCGTCCTCGGGCGGAGCCTCCCCGCCCAGGCGGTGAGCGTCGGGATGGCCCTCGCGATGGGCGTGATCGCGTACGTGGCGGCGGCCCAGGCGTTCGCCGTCCCGGAGCTGTCCCAGCTGGCGAGGCTCAGAAGGCCGCTACGATGACAGGCGTGGAACAGTCGCTCATCAGGAACTTCTCGATCATCGCCCACATCGACCATGGCAAGTCGACGCTGGCGGACCGCATCCTGCAGCTCACCGGCGCGATCAGCGACCGGGAGATGCGGGACCAGGTCCTGGACTCCATGGACCTCGAACGTGAGCGGGGCATCACCATCAAGGCGCAGGCCGTGCGGGTCTTCTACACGGCCTCCGACGGCAAGACCTACCAGCTCAACCTCATCGACACGCCCGGGCACGTGGACTTCAGCTACGAGGTCTCGCGCAGCCTGGCCGCGTGCGAGGGCGCGCTGCTGGTGGTGGACGCCAGCCAGGGCATCGAGGCGCAGACGCTCGCCAACGTCTACCTGGCGATCGAGGGCGACCTGGAGCTGATCCCGGTCCTCAACAAGATCGACCTGCCCGCCGCCGACCCGGAGCTGCACGGCCGCGCCGTCGCGGAGCTCATCGGCGACGACCCGGACCACGTCCTGCGGATCTCGGCCAAGACCGGCCAGGGCGTCGCAGAGGTGCTCGAGGCGATCGTGGCCCGCATCCCGCCGCCCGACGGCGACCCCGAGGCACCGCCGCGCGCCCTGATCTTCGACGCGTGGTGGCGTTCGTGCGGGTCATGGACGGGCGCTTCAAGAAGGGCGACCGCCTGCTGGCCATGCAGACCGGCCTGGAGGTGGACGCCGAGGAGGTGGGCGTCATGGGCCCGGCGATGACCCCCACCGGGGTGCTCAACGCCGGCGAGAGCGGCTACATGGTGACCGGTCTCAAGTCGGTGGGCGACCTGAAGGTGGGCGACACCCTCACCCTGGCCAAGCGCCGGGCGGAGCAGGCGCTCGCGGGGTACCGCGAGGTGAAGCCCATGGTGTTCTGCGGGCTGTTCCCCGTGGACTCCGACGACTACCCCGACCTGCGGGACGCCCTCGAGAAGCTCTCGCTCAACGACGCCTCGCTGCAGTGGGAGCCCGAGACCTCCCAGGCCCTCGGGTTCGGCTTCCGCTGCGGGTTCCTCGGGCTGCTGCACATGGACATCGTGCGCGAGCGGCTGGAGCGCGAGTACGACCTGGAGCTGCTGGCCACCACGCCGAACGTGGAGTACGAGGTCACCACGACGGCCGGTGACGAGCTGGAGGTGCGCTCGCCCGCCGAGCTGCCGCCGGCCACCAACATCGAGTCGATCCGCGAGCCGTACGTGCGGTGCACCGTGCTGGTGCCCTCGGACGGCGTGGGCGCCGTGATGGGCCTGTGCCAGGAGCGGCGCGGCAAGTACGTGACCATGACGCCGATCGAGCAGCGCCAGCAGCTCATCTACGACCTGCCGCTGGCGGAGATCGTCACCGACTTCTACGACCAGCTCAAGAGCCGCACCAAGGGCTACGCGTCGCTGGACTACGAGCTGGTGGGGTATCGCGAGAGCCCGCTGGTGAAGCTGGACGTGCTGCTCGCCGGCGACCCGGTGGACGCCCTGTCGATGATCGTGCACAAGGACATGGCCTACGGCCGCGGCAAGGTGCTGGTGGAGCGGCTGCAGAAGACGATCCCCCGGCAGCTCTTCGACGTGCCCATCCAGGCGGCCATCGGCGGCCGCGTGGTGGCCCGCGAGACCGTGAAGGCCCGCCGGAAGGACGTGCTGGCCAAGTGCTACGGCGGTGACATCAGCCGCAAGCGCAAGCTGCTGGAGAAGCAGAAGGAGGGCAAGAAGCGCATGAAGCAGGTGGGCAGCGTCGAGGTGCCGCAGGAGGCCTTCCTGTCGGTGCTCACGCTGGGCAACGACGACGGCAAGGGCAAGTGAGCGGCCCGGCCGCCCACCTCTACCTCCACCTGCCCTTCTGCGCCGCACGCTGCGGCTACTGCGCCTTCGTCGTGGAGGTCGGCTATGCCGCCGCGCTGCGCGCCGAGCTCGCCATGGAGGCCGGCCGGCTGGGGCCGCTGTCGACCGTGTACCTGGGCGGTGGCACCCCCACCCTCATGCGCCCGCGCCGCCTGCGCGGCATCCTCGACGACCTGCGCCCGCGGCTCGCCGATGGCGCGGAGGTGTCGATCGAGGCGAACCCCGAGACCGTCGACCGTGAGCAGCTGCGCGAGCTGCGGGCCATCGGGATCACGCGCATCTCCCTGGGCGCGCAGTCGTTCCGGCCGCACCTGCTGGCGGGGCTCGACCGGGGCGCGACCCCAGACCAGGTGCGGTCGGCCGTGGCCTGCGCGCAGGACGCCGGGTTCGCGTCGGTGAGCGTGGACCTCATGTTCGGGGTGCCCGGCCAGTCGCCGGAGGACCTCGAGGCCGACCTGGCCGAGGTCGTCGCCCTGGGGGTGGACCACATCTCCTGGTACGAGCTGGAGATCAAGGAGGGCACCGCCCTGGAGCGCATGGGCGCCGAGCTGCCGGACGAGGACCGCGCGGCCGACGCGTACGAGCGGGTGGTGGAGGGCCTGGAGGCCGCCGGGTACCGCTGGTACGAGACCGCGAACTTCGCGCGGCCCGGGCACGAGTGCCGGCATTCGCTGGCCTACTGGTCGGCCGCCGACTACCTGGGCGTGGGCGTGGGCGCGGTGAGCACCGTGGCGGGGCGCCGGTGGCGCAACGCCCCGGGCGTGGACCGGTACATCGCCGCGCTGGAGGCCGGGTCGGCGCCGCGGCGCGACGTGGAGGAGCTGGACACCGACACCCTGCGCCGTGAGCGCTGGATGCTGGGCCTGCGCGTGGACCGCGACCTGGACACCGGCTGGGCCGGGCCGCCCGACCACCCCGAGGCCCTGGAGCGGCTGGAGCGCGGCGGCCTGCTCCGCCGCGCCGGCACCCGCGTGGCGCTCACCCGGCGCGGCCGGTTCGTGCAGAACGCCGTCCTGCAGGAGCTCATGGAGTACGTGTGAGCAGCCTGGAGCCCACCGACCTGAGCGACCGCCAGCGGCAGATCCTGCGCGCGGTGGTCGACCGCTTCATCGCCTCCGGCGCGCCGGTGGGCAGCAAGCACCTGGCCGGCAGCGAGGGCATCGACTTCGCCCCGTCCACGGTGCGGTACGAGCTGGCCCGGCTGGAGGAGATGGGATACCTCACCCACCCCCACACCTCGGCGGGCCGGGTGCCCACCGACCTGGGCTACCGCTACTACGTGGACCGGCTGCTCCCGCGGGATCCCTCCCGCCTGCCCGCGCCACCCCCGGCCATCCAGCAGGCCCTGGAGCTGGGGGAGATGCGCCGCGAGGTCGACGCCGCGCTGCAGAGCCTGGCCGAGGTGGTGAGCCAGGTGACCAGCCTGCTGGGCGTGGTCACCGCGCCGGCCCCGCAGGCCGCCACCGTGCGCCACGTCGAGGTCCTGCTGCTGCAGCCGCAGCTGGTGATGGTGGTGGTGATCACCTCCACCGGCGCGGTGAACAAGCGCATCGTCGCGTTCGACAGCCCGGTTGACACGGGCATGGTGGAGTGGGCGAAGGCCGTGTTCAACGAGCGCATCACCGGCATGGCGCTGGGGTCGCGCAGCGCGGAGGGGCGGCTCATCGACCCGTCGATGTCCCCGCGTGAGCAGGGGTTCCTGCGGATGCTCGCCCCGGCGGTCACCGACGTGGACGGCCCCACCACCGAGGCGCTGTACGTGGGCGGCCGGGCGCGGTTCGTCGCCGACGCCCGCACCGACCTCGCCGCGATCGACCAGCTGATGGCCCAGCTGGAGGAGCGCTACACCCTGCTGGCCATGCTGCGCGGGGCCCTGTCGCGGCACGAGGTGTACCTGCACATCGGCCAGGAGCTGAACCCCGGGCTGCAGGGCGTGTCGATGGTGGCCGCGAACTACGGCGTCGCCCGGCGTAACCTGGGGACCGTCTCGCTGTTCGGGCCGACGCGCATGGACTACGCACTCGCGATCGCGACCGTGCGGGAGGCCGCAGGTGCGCTCTCCCGATACCTGGAAGGGGTCTACGAATAGACGATCGCTACGAGATCCTCGAGGTCTGGCGCCGCCCGCTGCGCTCCGAGCCGAACGCGGCCGTCCGCGTGCTGGCCAAGACCGAGGCCGGCGCGGTGGGACCCGAGGAGTACGCCGTCGGGATCAGCACCCTGCCGGAGGCCCAGCTCGCACCGTTGCTGGACGAGGCCGACCTGTTCACCGGGCTGTCGTTCGCGGAGGCCCACTGGGTGGCCGCGGTCATCGCCAGCGCCGCCGACCGCGTGCGCGAGGCGGAGGACCTGCTGTTCGACCTGCGCGTGCCGGTGGACCTGAGCTGGCGGGACATCGAGCTGGCCGCGGAGGTCATCGAGCCGGGCGGCATGCGATCCGGCCCGCTGGTGCCGTGGCGGCCCGAGGGTGATTCGGTGCCCGCGGGCACCCAGTACGCCATCGCGACCTACACGCTGGAGTGCGGGCACCAGGCGGTGGAGCTGCTGCGGCAGGACCCCGACGCGGCGCCGTTCTGGATCGAGGAGGGCGCGGTGGACCATCTGATGGCCCGCGACGCCCGCAGCCTCGCGCGCCTGCTGCTGAGCGCCACGACGCTCGACGAGGCGCACGCGCTGGTGGACCAGGCGCAGGCCAACCTGGCCAGGCATGCCGACGACGACCTCGACGATGACGACGACGAGGACGACGACGACGACATGTGAGCGCGCCGCGTCCGGGGGTGCCGGGCGCGGACGGGCTTCCCGCGCGGGGTGGGTGACGGTGCGGTCTCCTGCTAACCTCGGACGCCGCTGATGGCCGCCGCAAAGCCCGACTACTACGAGCTCCTCGGTGTCGAACGCGGCGCCGGCGAGGACGAGATCAAGAAGGCGTTCCGTCGCCGCGCCCGGGAGCTGCACCCCGACTTGAACCCGGACGACCCGGAGGCCGAGGCGCGGTTCAAGCAGGTCGCCGAGGCGTACGAGGTGCTCAGCAACGCCGAGTCCCGCGACCTCTACGACCGCTACGGCCACGAGGGTCTGGGCGCCCGGGGCGGCGGGGCGAGCGACTTCGCGGACTTCGGGTCGTTCCAGGACCTGTTCGACGCCTTCTTCGGCGGCGACATGTTCGGGCGTGGCGGCGGGGCCCGCGGGCCGGCCGCCGGCCAGGACCTGGCGGTGCAGGTGGGCGTCACCTTCGTGGAGTCCGCCCTCGGCACCGAGCGGGACATCGAGTACGAGGCCATCGACCTGTGCGGCACGTGCGACGGCGCCGGCCACGCGCCGGGCGCCACGCTGGAGCGCTGCTCCACCTGTGCGGGGCAGGGCCAGGTGCGCCAGGTCTCCCGCGGGCCGTTCGGCCAGTTCCTGCGCACCCAGGTGTGCCCGTCCTGCCGTGGCAAGGGCGAGATCCCCAGCGCGGCCTGCGAGACCTGCAACGGCGCGGGACGCGTGGCCGGCCGGCGGCGCATCAACGTCACCATCCCCGGCGGCATCGCCTCCGGCCAGCAGATCCGCGTGGCGGGCCGCGGCCACGCCGGTGAGCGGGGCGCGCCCCCCGGCGACCTGTTCGTGGCGGTGGGCGTGGAGCCCGACGAGCGGTTCCGCCGCGACGGCCTGGACGTGGTGACCCGCGTGGTGGTCCCGGTCACCGACGCCATGCTCGGCGCGAACATCACCGTCCCCACCGTGGACGGCGAGGCGCACGTGGAGCTGCGCAGCGGCATCCAGAGCGGCGACCAGGTGGTGCTGCGCGGCAAGGGCTTCCCGGCGCTGCAGGGCCGCGGCCGCGGCGACCAGCGGGTGGTGGTGGAGGTCCGCATCCCCAAGGTGCAGTCCGATGAGGGGCGCAAGGCCGTGGAGAAGCTCGCCGAGACCCTCGACGAGCGCGCCTACCGCGAGGACGAAGGGTTCTTCGACCGTCTCAAGCACGCCTTCCGCTGACTTCGCGCGCCTGACGCTGCACGTCCCCGCCGACCGGGCGGAGGAGGTGATGGCGGAGGCGTGCGCGGTGCTCGGCACCGGATGCCGGGAGCACCCTCCGCGTGACGGCGAGGTGGCGCTGGAGTTCTGGGTGCCGCCGCGTGACGCGGCCATGGCGCACGCCGCGCTGGCGGCGCTGGGGCGCGTGGACGACCCGCAGCGGGAGGACCCCGCCTGGCAGCGGGCGATGCGCGACTTCCACCAACCGGTGCGCGTGGGCGACACGCTGCTGGTGCGGCCGCCGTGGACGCCGGCCGACCCGGCGCTGCTGGACGTGGTCATCGACCCCGGCATGGCGTTCGGCACGGGCCAGCACGACACCACGCGGGGGTGCCTGGAGCTGATGCTCACGCTGCCGCGCAGGCCCCTGGTGGACGTGGGCTGCGGCTCCGGCGTGCTGGCCATCGCCGCCCGGCGGCTGGGCTTCGACCCGGTGTGGGCGTTCGACCACGACCCCTTCGCCGTGGAGGCGACCATCCACAACGCCCGCGCCAACGGCGTGGGGATGACGGTGGCCTGCCGGGACCTCACCCGGGACCGCCTGCCGGACGCGCCCGTGATGATCGCCAACCTCACCTGCGAGGTCCTGCTGCTGCTCGCGCGCGCCGTGGCCGCCGCCCCGCCCCGGCACGCGGTGCTGTCGGGCCTGCGGCCGTTCGAGGTGCCGCGCGTGCTGGAGGCGTTCGGGGCCCTGGGGCTGGCCGAGCGCGACCGCCGCGAGGGCGCCGAATGGGCATCGGTGCTGGTGGCGCGCGCGTGAGGCACACCTTCCGCTACCTCGCCCAGGGCGAGGTGATGCCGGGAGCGCACGTCGCGATCTCCGCGCGGGACGCCCACCACATGACCCGCGTGGTGCGCCGCCGTCCCGGCGACCAGGTGGAGCTCATCGACGCCGAGGGGCGCATCTGGCCGGCCACGGTGGTGGACGACGGCGGTGAGCCGATGCTGCGCGTGGGCTCCGCGCCGCGGGACACGCCGCCCGCCGCCGCGGTGACGCTCTACCAGGGGCTCGGCGACTGGAACCGGATCGATCTGGTGGTCGAGAAGGCCGCCGAGCTGGGCGTGGAGCGGGTGGTGCTGATGGTGACCGAGCGGGTTCGGCGCCGCCCGGAGCCCGATGCCTGGCGGCGGCGCCGGGAGCGACTGGAGCGCGTGGCCGAGGCCGCGGCCCGCCAGTCAGGCCGCGGGCACCTGCCCCGGATCGGCGGCCTGGTGGACCTGGCGGAGGCGCTCCAGGACGCGGGTGAGGGGGCGCTGCTGCTCGACCCGCGCGGTGAGCGGCCGCTGGGCGACGAGCTGGAGCGGGCCGCCGCCGAGGGCCCAGTGCGGCTCTTCATCGGTCCCGACACCGGGTTCTCGGAGGCCGAGCTGGCCGCCGCCCGCGAACGGGGGGCCTGCATCTGCACCCTCGGCGCTGCCACACTCCGTACGGAGACGGCGGCGCTGGTGGCGCTGAGCCTGGCGCTGGACGCCACGGGCCACCTGCGGATGCCGCCGCGCCACGACGACGAGGGAGTCATCGCACCGTGAGCCAGTGCATCTTCTGCGCCATCGCCGCCGGCGATCTGCCGGCCGAGGTCGTCCACCGCTCCGAGCGGTTCGTGGCGTTCCGGGACATCGCGCCGAAGGCACCCGTGCACCTGCTGGTGATCCCCGTCCAGCACGTGGCGTCGATCGCCGGCGCCGACGGCCTGGATGCGGCCGACCGCGCCGAGATGCCCGTGTTCATCGCCGAGACGGCCCGGCGTGCCGGGCTGGAGGACGCCGGGTACCGCGTGGCGACCAACCACGGCGAGCACGCCCGGCAGGCGGTCTTCCACCTGCACTGGCACGTGATGGGCGGCGCCCTGCTCTCGGAAACGATGTAGGCGGCCGGCGATGACCGAACGACGCATCGAGGTGGCCGACGCCGTCGCCGTGGAGCTGGCCGGCGAGCACGACAGCGTGCTGCGGGCGCTCGAGGACCGGCTGGGCCTGTCGATCTCCCTGCGCGGCAACCGCGTGATCCTGGAGGGCGAGGACGCGCGCGTGGACGCCGCCGCCGGGGTCATCGAGGAGCTCACCGGCATGGTCCGCACAGGGCGGGAGCTGGGCCCCGGGGCCGTGGAGGCGCTGGCGAGCGCGGTGGAGTCCAACCAGTCGGTGTCGGCGATGCTCGACGACGTCATCTGGCGGCACCGCCAGCGGGTGGTGACACCCCGTACCGCCGGCCAGAAGCACTACGTCGACGCCATCCGGAACAACACCATCACCTTCGGCATCGGCCCGGCCGGCACCGGCAAGACCTACCTGGCCGTCGCCCTGGCGACCGCCGCGCTCACCCGGCGCGAGGTGGGACGCATCATCCTCACCCGGCCGGCGGTGGAGGCGGGCGAGCGCCTGGGCTTCCTGCCGGGCGACCTGGCGGCGAAGGTGGACCCCTACCTGCGGCCCCTGTTCGACGCGCTCCACGACATGCTGGACGCCGACCGGGTGGAGACCCTGGTGGCCCGCGGCCAGATCGAGATCGCCCCGCTGGCGTTCATGCGCGGCCGCACCCTGAACGACAGCTTCATCATCCTCGACGAGGCGCAGAACACCACGGCCGAGCAGATGGATCGCGGATGGTCGTGACCGGCGACGTGACCCAGGTGGACCTGCCGCGCGACCGCCGGTCGGGGCTCATCGCGGTGCGCGACATCCTCGACGGGGTGCCGGACATCGCCTTCTGCCCGTTCGACCGGCACGACGTGGTGCGCCACCGGCTGGTGCAGAGCATCGTGGACGCCTACGCGAACGCGGATCTGATCGAGGAGAACGGCGGGTGATCGAGATCGAGGCGCAGGCCGAGCCCGCGGTGGCGGAGGCCCTGGAGGAGGTCGTGCGGTTCACGTGCGGCCGGCTGGGGGTCGAACGGGCGACGATGGGCCTCATGGTGGTGGGACCGGAGGAGATGGCCCGGATCAACTGGGAGCACCGTCAGAAGCCCGAGCCCACCGACGTGCTGGCCTTCCCGGTGGACGGTCCCGAGGTGCTGGAGGGGTGGCCCGAGGACGGCCCGCCGCCCGAGCTGGGCGACGTGGTCATCTGCCCGGAGGCCGCGCAGGAGCCCCTCGCGACCCTGGCCGTGCACGGGCTGCTGCACCTGCTGGGGTACGACCACGAGACCGACGCGGGCGAGATGCTGGCGCTGCAGGACCGGCTCGTGGACGAGCTCGGCGTCGCATGACGACGATCCGTCCCAAGGAGCCCCGCCGCAGCGGGCTGCGCGAGCGCGCCGCCCGGCTGCGCATGTTCCGCCGCCGCCGCGCCCCCGCGCTGCCCACCCAGGGCTCGCTGCGGTGGTCGTTCACGTGGGCCTTCGAGGGCATCGTGTACGTGCTGCGCACCCAGCGGAACATGCAGCTGCACGTCGCCGCCGGCGCCCTGGCGCTGGTGATGGGCCTCACGCTCAACCTCACGCGCCTCGAGCTGCTGGCCATCGTCGTGGCCGTGAGCCTGGTGTTCGTCGCCGAGATGTTCAACACGGCGCTGGAGGCGGCCATCGATGCCGTCATCACCGACTACCACCCGCTGGTGAAGGTCGCGAAGGACGTCGCGGCCGGGGCCGTGCTGGTGGCGGCGGTGAACGCCACCGCCGTCGCGTACCTGGTGTTCTACGACCACATCGCGGGCCCCAAGAAGGACATCGTGGACGGCGTCCGCGACAGCCCGACCCTGCTGGTGGTGGTGGCCATGATCCTGGTCATCCTCGCCACCATCGTCATCAAGGCGGCCACCGGGCGCGGCACCCCGCTGCGCGGCGGCTGGCCGTCGGGCCACGCCGCGGCGGCGTTCGCGGCCTGGGCGGCGATCACGATCATCGCCGAGCCCCTGCGCCACGCCACGCTCATCTCGATGCTGGCGTTCCTGATGGCCGTCCTGGTGGCCCAGTCCCGCGTGGAGGCGGGCATCCACTCCGCGGTGGAGGTGGCCGCGGGCGCCGTGCTGGGCACCGGCCTCACGATCGTGCTCTTCCAGGTGTGGACATGAGCGCCCACCGTTCCGGGATGGTCGCGCTCGCCGGCCGTCCCAACGTCGGCAAGTCGACGCTCGCCAACGCCCTGTCGGGCACCCACGTGGCCGCGGTGTCCCCGCGTCCGCAGACCACCCGCCGGCGTCTGGCGGTGGCCGTGCACGGCGACGGCTGGCAGGCGGTGCTGCTCGACATCCCGGGGTTCCAGACCCCGCGCGACGCGCTCACCCGCCGCATGCAGCAGACCGTCGACTCCACGCTGTCGGACTGCGACGCGGCGATCTTCATGGTGAACGCCGCCGAGCCGGTGGGCGGCGGCGACCGCTTCATCGCCGAGCGCCTGGTCGCCGCGAAGCTGCCGGTGATCGTGGTGGTGAACAAGGTCGACGAGGTCGACCCGCAGCGGATCGCCGAGACCATCGCCATCGTGTCGCAGCTGGTGCCCGACATGGTGGCGCTGCACCCGGTCAGCGCCCTCAGCGGCGACGGCCTGGACGCGCTCATGACCGAGCTGCCCGACCTGCTCCCAGAGGGGCCGCCGTACTTCCCGCCCGGCATGACCACCGACCAGACGATGGAGGAGCTGGCGGCGGAGCTCATCCGCGAGGCCGCCCTGGTGCGCCTGCGCGAGGAGGTGCCGCACGCGATGGCCGTCCAGATCGAGGAGATCACGCCCACGCGCGACGGCATCCGCATCGACGCCGTGATCTACGTGGAGAACAACTCCCAGAAGGGCATCGTGGTGGGCAAGGCCGGCTCCATGATCCGCGACATCGGCAGCGCCGCCCGCCGTGCGCTGGGGGTCGCCTGGGGCGCCGAGGTCCATCTGTCGCTCATGGTGAAGGTGCGACGCAAGTGGCGCGAGGACGAGTCCATGCTCACCCGTTTGGGGCTGTAGCCGGCGCGGGTGCGCGGCGGGGGCGTCAGATCCCCGCGACCACCAGCAGCACCAGCCCGGCGGTCACGAACGGCACCATCGCGCAGGCGAGCGTGCAGCCGGCGCCGTCGCGCCCCTCGCCGGTGAGAGCGGCGTACGCGCTCAGGCTGGCCAGCCCGGCCAGGACGAAGGCGACAGCGATGACCACCGGCGAGGCGACGACCCGGTGGGCGAGCAGGGCGAGGGCGAGGGCCTGGATGAACGGGGCCGCGAGCATGGCCGCGCCGACCCCCGACAGCAGGGTCACCGCCGCCGCTCCGAGGTTGCGGGACGGCGGGCGCCGGGACGGCGTGGACGGCACGCGTTCCATGCGCGGGTGATCGGCACATCCGCAAGTCCCTGAACTGGACGTGGGGCTAGGAAACGGCCGCCATGCGGGGGGTCCGCACCGTGCTCGGTGCGGGAGGCGGGCTCAGGCCGGTGGCGGCGGAGGCGGCGCGGAGGTGACGGTGCGGCCCATCCGGGACAGGATCCAGGTGCGCAGGGCCGCGACGCGGGTGAACACGCCCACCACGCTGCGGCACTCGATCTCCTCGATGGCCAGGCTGGTGATGCCCACCAGGCGGCGGCCGCCGTCCACCGCGTCCACCACCAGCGGGCCGCCGCTGTCGCCGGCGCAGATGCCGGCGCTGCCCGACGCCGCGCACACCTGGCTCTTCTGGAAGGCCTCCACCAGGCCGGGCGTGACGCAGTTGAACGGGGACAGCATCTCCAGCCGGGCGGTGCGGGCCCGGCGCTCGGTCACCGGCTGGCCCACCCGGTTGATCCCGAAGCCGATCGCCAGCGCCTTCGCGGGCGGCGCGGCCAGGTCGCGCTCCTCCTCGGGCGTCGCGAGCGCCACCCCGGGGCCCAGGGGCCGCGCGAGGGTGAGGACCGCCAGGTCGTAGCCGCCGCGGGTGTCGGTGGTGCGGTACCGCGGATGGACCGACACGCGGATGATGCGGGCGCGGCGCGCGTTGGGGCCGGGGTTGCCCACGCGCACGGCGCGCCCCACGGTGATCACCCGGCCACCGGGCCGCTCGGCCCGGACGCAATGGGCGGCGGTCACCACGTACCGGCGGCCCACCAGGGCGCCGCTGCACTCGCTGATGCTGTTGCCCTCCAGCACCGTGAAGTACGCGGTGAAGGCGGTCTCGGTGGCGGTCGCCGCCCGTCCGCCGTACGTGGCCGATGCCGGGGCGGCCATGCACAGCACGCCCAGCACGGCGATGAGCAGGGCCCTCATCGCAGCAGCCGGCTCATGCGGCGGTCGGCGTAGATGCGTCCACCGGTCTGGCACGCCGGGCAGTACACCAGCTCGTACTCCGAGAACCCAATCCGGGCGAGAGACGTGCCACATCGCAGGCACGGCTCGCCGAAGTGCCCGTGCACGTAGGTCACCCGCTGCTCCCGGTCGGGCAGGTTGGTGGTGATGCGCTGCCGCGCCCGCTCGAGCGCGGACGACAGCACCTGGTCGGCCGCCGCGGCCAGGCGCGCCCAGGCCTCATCGGGCAGCCGGTCGGTGCGGGTGAGCGGGGCCAGCCGGGCGGCCCACATGATCTCCGACCCGTAGCAGCGGCCCACGCCCGCGACGCGGCGGCCCTCGCGGATCGCCGAGTAGAGCATCCCGCTGGGCCGTGTGAGCCGGTCACGCCATTCCTCGGGGGACAGCCCCATGGGCTCGGGGCCCAGGTGGGCCAGCTGTCCGTGCCCCGCCAGCCCGGACGTGGGCAGCAGGTACGCGCTCGCCCGGCGCTTGGTGGAGAGCTCGCGCAGGCGCAGCTCCCGGCCGTCGTCGAGCACCAGTCCGATCCCGGCGGTGCGCGGCGGCCGCGCCGCCGGCGGGGTGGTGAGGCCGAGCCTGCCGGACGACATGAGGTGCATCACCAGCGTCAGCGCGCCGGCCTCCACCAGCATGAGCTTCCCGCGGCGTCGGACGCCGGCGATCTCGGTGCCGCGCAGCGCCTCTAGGGGCGGCTCGGCCGTGCGCAGGGTCGCGGGCGACCACGCCACCGCGCGTTCGATCCGGCGGCCGGCGATCTCGGCGGTGAGCCCCTCGGCGAGGGCCTCCAGCTCGGGCAGCTCAGGCATGGGGCATCGGTGCCGGACGGTCCGTGGACGGGTTCCTTATACTGGCCCGCATGTCTGCCAAGCGCCTGTGATGCGCGCCGAGGACCTGTCGAAAACCCTGGACCACACGGTCCTGGCGCCCGACGCGGATGTGGCGGAGATCGAGGCGGCCGCCGAGCTTGCCGTCTCCTACCACTTCGCAGCCCTCTGCTCGCTCCCCGAGTTCGTGCCCCTCATCGCCGACCGCCTTCGCGGTTCCGACGTGAAGACCTGCGCCGTCATCGGATATCCCGATGGCTCCGGAGGGCTCGCGAACGTCCGCGCGGCCGAGCAGGCGGTGATGGACGGCGCGAACGAGCTGGACGTCGTGATGAACACGCGGGCGATGCTCGCCGGCGAGTTCACCCTGGTCCGTGACGAGCTGCTGCGCATCGTGCGTGCCGTCCGCTCCCGTGCCGCCAACAACGCCCGCGGCGATGTGATCGTGAAGGTCATCATCGAGTCCCCGATCCTCGACGACAAGCTCGTGCGGCTGGCGTGCAAGATCGTGGACGACGCCGGCGCCGACTTCGCGATCACCTCCACCGGGTACGACGGCCGGCTGGCCACCACGCACCACGTCGAGGTCATGCGCGACGCGCTGCCCGAGCGGGTTGGCGTGCAGGCGGCCGGTGGCGTGCGCACTCTGGAGGACGTGCAGGCGATGATCTCCGCCGGCGCGGCCCGCGTGGGGTCCGACTCCGCGGCGGCGGTGCTGGAGGAGCTGCTGGCGGCCGATGGCGGGTCGACACGGTGACCGACGGGCCGGCGGCCGCGGGTGACGCCGCCGACCGCGTGAGATTCGACCGGGACGGCCTGGTGCCGGCGGTCGTGCAGGACGCCTCCAGCGGCCGGGTGCTGACCCTGGCCTACATGAACCGCGAGTCGCTCCAGAAGACGCTCGAGACCGGCGAGACCTGGTTCTGGAGCCGGTCCCGTCAGGAGCTGTGGCACAAGGGCGCCACCAGCGGCAACACGCAGGCCGTGCGGGCCGTGCTGCTCGACTGCGACCAGGACGCCGTGGTGGTGCGGGTGGACCCGGCCGGCCCGGCCTGCCACACCGGCGCCCGCGACTGCTTCGGTGACGCCCTGCTGGGCGACGACGCCGCGACCTTCGCGGCGATCGGCGACCTGGTTGCGGTGATCGCCGACCGCGCGGCCGCCGCCGACCCGGAGTCCTCGTACACCGCGCGGCTGCTCGCGAAGGGCATCGACACGGTGTGCAAGAAGGTGGGCGAGGAGGCGACCGAGGTGGTGCTGGCCGCCAAGGGCGCCGAGCACGACCAGGCGGTCTACGAGAGCGCCGACCTGCTGTACCACCTCGCCGTGCTGTGGCAGGCGGTGGGGGTGCGGCCCGACGAGGTCGCCGCGGAGCTCGCGCGCCGTCACACCCCGGCTCCCGCGGACACGTGACCGACCTGCGGCTGGAGCTGCCGGTGCGCGCATCGGCGCTCGAGGTGTACCCCGGGCTCGACGAGCTGCGCACGCTGCAGGGCCGGCGCGGCCAGGTGGTGCTGTCCCACACCTGGATCGCCGACTGCGACACCCCGGTGGGCGTGTTCCTGAAGCTGCGCGACGGGGGGCCGGCGTTCCTGCTGGAGTCCGCCGAGCACGGCCGCCTGGGCCGCTACTCGATGCTGGGCGTGCGCCCGCAGGCGGTCATCCGCGGCACCGCCGGGCGCCTGGTGCTCACCGACGCCGCCGGGGTGGAGCACGAGCTGGACGCCTCGGACCCCTTCGGGGCCGTCCAGGACGTGGTGGACGGCGTGGGGATGCTCACCGTCCCCGGGAGCGCCCCGCCGCCGTTCCCGGGCGGCGCGGTGGGGTACTTCGGGTACGACCTGGTGCGCCGCGTGGAGCGCCTGCCCGACGTGCCGCCGGACGACCTGGAGCTGCCCGAGCTGCTCATGATCCTCACCGGCCCGGTCGTGGCGTTCGACCACGTGGCCCGCACGCTCACCGTCTCGGTGCCATGCCGGCTGGACCCGGAGGAGGACGTCGAGTCCGCCTACTGGCGCACCGTCGCCACCGTCGCCGAGCTGAAGGCCACCCTCACCGGCCCGGTGCCGCGCGCCGGCCGCCACGCCGACGGCGCCGGCCGGCCCTCCCTGGGCGAGGTCACCAGCAGCATCAGCCGGGAGCGGTTCGAGGAGATCGTGGAGCGGTGCCGGGAGTACATCTTCGCCGGCGACGCGTTCCAGGTGGTCCCCTCGCAGCGGTTCAGCGCCGACGTGGACCTTGACCCGTTCGCGATCTACCGCGGGCTGCGGGCCGTGAACCCCTCGCCGTACATGTTCTTCCTGGAGTTCCCCGAGGTGGCGCTGGCGGGCTCCTCGCCGGAGATCCTGGTGAAGGTGGAGGGCCGCACCGTGCACACCCGGCCCATCGCCGGCACCAGGCCGCGGGGCCGGGACGACGAGGAGGACCGGGCGCTGGCGGAGGAGCTGCTGGCCGACCCCAAGGAGCGGGCCGAGCACGTGATGCTCGTGGACCTGGGGCGCAACGACCTGGGCCGCGTGTGCACCGTGGGCAGCGTGCACGTCGAGGAGCTCATGGTGGTGGAGAAGTACAGCCACGTGATGCACATCGAGAGCTCCGTGGTGGGCGAGCTGGCCGAGGGCCGCCGGGCCTGCGACGCGCTGCGGGCGACCTTCCCCGCGGGCACCCTGTCGGGCGCGCCGAAGGTGCGGGCGATGGAGATCATCGACGAGATGGAGCCCACCAAGCGCGGCACCTACGGCGGCGCGGTGGGCTTCCTGGGCTTCGACGGCGACCTGGACACCTGCATCACCATCCGCACCATCGCGTGCAAGGACGGGCGCATCCACGTGCAGGCCGGCGCCGGCATCGTGGCCGACTCGGTGCCCGCCACCGAGTACGAGGAGACCCAGAACAAGGCCCGGGCGATGTTCCGGGCCATCGAGGTGGCCGCCGGACAGGGGGACTGGTGAGCGCGTCCCGCGTGGTCCTGATCGACAACTACGACAGCTTCACCTACAACCTGGTCCAGTACCTGGGTGAGCTGGGCGCCGAGGTGCTGGTGCACCGCAACGACGCCATCGACCTGGACGGGATCGCCGCCCTGAACCCCACGCACCTGGTCATCAGCCCGGGCCCGAAGACCCCGCGGGAGGCCGGCATCTCGGTGAGCGCCATCACCCGGTTCGCCGGCGTGGTGCCGATCCTGGGCGTCTGCCTGGGCCACCAGTCCATCGGTGAGGCCTTCGGGGCCAAGGTGGTGCGCGGCCGGGAGCCGGTGCACGGCAAGACCAGCCGCATCAGCCACGACGGCCGCGGCGTCTTCGCCGGCGTGGAGGACCCCATGACCGCCACGCGGTACCACTCGCTGGTGATCGATCCGGACCTGGCCCCCGGGCTGGAGCGCACCGCGTGGTGCGACGACGACGTGGTGATGGGTGTGCGGCACCGGGACTTCCCGGTCGAGGGCGTGCAGTTCCACCCGGAGTCGATCCTCACCGACCTGGGCAAGTCCCTGCTCGGCAACTTCCTGGAGATGACCGCCTGATGTCCCAGCCCGTGCTCGCGGAGGCCATCGACCGCCTGCTGGCCGGTGAGGACCTGGGCCGGGAGGGCGCGGCCGTGGCGCTGGACGTGGTGATGAGCGGGCAGGCCGACCACGCCCAGACCGCCGGATTCCTCATCGCGCTGCGCGCCAAGGGCGAGAGCGCCGCCGAGCTGGCCGGCCTGGCCTCGGTCATCCGGGAGCGCGCGATCCGCGTGACCCCGCCGGACGGCCCCTTCGTGGACACCTGCGGCACCGGCGGCGGCATCTCCACGTTCAACGTGTCCACCGCGGCGGCGTTCGTGGCGGCCGGGGCGGGCGTGGCGGTGGCCAAGCACGGCGCGCGCAGCAACACCTCGCTCAGCGGCAGCGCGGACGTGCTGGAGGCCCTCGGCGCCCGGATCGACCTCTCGGCCGAGGCCGTGGGGGAGTGCCTGTCGGAGGTGGGCTTCGGGTTCATGTTCGCCCCCAACCACCATCCGGCGTTCGCGCACGTGGTGCCCGTGCGCCGGGCGCTGGGCGTGCGGACCGTGTTCAACCTCATCGGGCCGCTGGCGAACCCCGCCGGCGCGAGCCGCCAGGTGATCGGCGTGGCCCAGGAGTCCGACCTGCGGCGCATCGGTGACGCCCTGGCCGAGCTGGGGGCCGAGCGCGCCCTGGTGGTGCGCGGCCGCGACGGGATGGACGAGCTGTCCACCGCGGCGATCAGCGACGCCGTGCAGGTCCATGACGGGGCCGTGCGGCACATCGAGGTGGACCCGGCGGAGTTCGGCATCCACGCGCCGCCGGAGTGGGCGCTGGCCGGCGCCGGGCCCGACGACAACGCGGGCGTCATCCGCGCCGTGCTGGACGGGGCCCTGGGGCCCGCCGGGGACGTGGTGGCCCTGAACGCCGGCGCCGCGGTGTGGGTGTCCGGGCGGGCCGACACACTCTCGGAGGGCGTCGAGGCGGCCCGTGAGAGCATCCGCTCGGGCGCGGCGAAGGACCGCCTGGAGCGGTTCGTGGCCATCACCAATCGTCTGGCGCCGAAGGCCTGAGCGTGGGGGACGCGTGAGCACCTTCCTCGAGACCGTCGTCGAGCACACCGTCAAGAAGCTCGAGAAGCGCAAGAAGAAGCGCTCGGAGGCCGAGCTGCTGGCGCTGCTGGGCCCCGTGCCGCGCGGCCGGCCGTTCTCTGAGGCCCTGGTGGCGGAGGGGATCAGCCTGATCGCCGAGATGAAGCGCGCGAGCCCGTCGAAGGGCCCCATCCGGCCGGATGCCGGTGTCACCGAGATCGTGACCGCCTACCAGGACGCGGGCGCGTCGGCGGTGTCGGTGCTCACCGAGCCAAAGTGGTTCGGCGGCAGCCTGGACGACCTGGTCGAGGCCCGGGCGGCGCTGCACATCCCGATCCTGCGCAAGGACTTCATCGTCGACCCGTACCAGCTCATGGAGGCGCGGCTGGTGGGGGCGGACGCCGCCCTGCTCATCGTCGCCGCCCTCGGCCGCGAGCGGCTGGAGGAGCTGATGGCGGCCGCCGCCGAGCTGGGGCTGGACACCCTGGTGGAGGTCCACGACGAGGACGAGGTCCAGACGGCGGTCGAGGCGGGCGCGGAGATCATCGGGATCAACAACCGCGACCTGCACAGCCTGGAGGTGGACCTGCGCACCAGCTTCCGCCTGCTGGCCGACGTCCCGGCGGGCACCGTGGTGGTGGCCGAGTCGGGCATCACCTCCCGCGAGGACGTGCTGGAGCTGGAGGAGGCCGGGGTGGACGCCATCCTGGTGGGTGAGACGCTCATGCGGCATCCCGACCCGCGCGACGGCGTGCGGGCCATCCTCGGCTGAGCCCGGCTAGTCTTCGGGACGTGGACGAACCCGACGACGGCATCCAGGACCCCGCCACGGCCCGCGCGTGGGACCGCCGCCGCACGGTGTGGGCGGTGGTGACCGGGCTGGTCGTGGTGGGGATCGCATCGCTGCTGGTGGTGGGGCTTCTCAACCGAGGCGTCGACAACCGCATCGACAAGGCGATCGAGCGGGGTGAGCGCGCCGAGGCGCCGGAGTTCACGCTGCCGGTGCTGTTCTCCTCGCCGGGCCTGCCGGCGGTGGGCCAGGAGCTCACGCTGTCCACCCTGCGCGGGAAGGTGGTGGTGCTCAACATCTGGGCGTCGTGGTGCATCCCGTGCGAGAACGAGGCGCCGATCCTCCAGTCGGTGTGGAGCCGCTACAAGGACCGTGAGGTGGTGGTGCTGGGCGCCAACGTCCGCGACCTGGAGAACGAGGCCCAGGAGTTCCACGAGGCCTACGGGATGACGTTCCCGTCGGTCCGCGACGGCGAGGGCGACATCATGGGCCGCTACGGGGCCACCGGCGTGCCGGAGACCTTCATCATCGACCGCGACGGCCGCGTGGCCGCCGCGCTGCGGGGCGAGCTGATCTCCGGCAGCGATCGCGGGAACCTCGACAGCTTCCAGCGCGCGCTCGACCAGGTGATCGCCGAGACACCGGGGGCGGCGCCGTGACGCGACGGATCCTCGCCGCGATCTGCGCCGTGATGGTGGCGCTCATCGCCGTGTCGCCCGCGATCGCGGCCGTGGACACCAAGGCGCTGGAGCGCGAGCTGCGCTGCATCACCTGCAACACGCCGCTGGACATCTCCAACGCCCCCAGCGCGCTGGACATGAAGGAGTACATCCGCGAGAAGGCCGAGGCCGGCTGGACCGCCGAGCAGATCAAGGACTCCCTGGTGGCCCAGTTCGGCCGCGAGGTGCTGGCCACCCCGCCGAAGGAGGGCTTCGACCTGGTGGCGTGGCTGGTCCCCAGCATCGCGGTGGCGCTCGGACTGGCGGCGATTCCGGTGCTCACTCGCGTGTGGGCCCGTCGCGGCGGGAACCGCCCGGCGCCGGCGGGGGCGGATGCCACCGCGGATGAGCGGGCACGGCTCCAGCGGGAGCTCGACGACCTGGAGTACTGAGCGCCGTGCGGGAACCGCATGGCCTTCGGTGTCTCAGCGGGCGGACGTTCTCGTCATGCGATAACGGGCGTCCGCGGTGACCGGCCCGGTCCTCCACGGCGAGCGGGTGCGGCTGCGGCCCGCTGGCCCGGACGACCGGGACGGGCTGCGCGACATCCTGGCCCAGCCCTCGGTGGCGCGCTGGTGGGGGCCCGGGAGCCCCGAGGAGCACGCCGACGCGTGGCTCGAGGAGGACCCCGAGTGCACGGTGCTGGCGATCGAGGTGGACGGCGCGGTGGCGGGCAGCATCCAGTTCCGGGAGGAGCCCGACGAGGACTACCGGCATGCGTCGATCGACGTGTTCCTGTCCGCCGCCCACCAGGGGCGGGGGCTCGGCACGGATGCGATCCGCACGGTCGCTCGGCACCTGTTCGCGGCGCGGGGCCACCACCGGATCACCATCGACCCGTCCGCCGCCAACGCGGCGGCCATCCGGGCCTACCGCTCGGTGGGGTTCCGCGAGGTGGGGGTCATGCGCCGGTACGAACGCGGGCCGGACGGGACCTTCCACGACGGCCTGCTGCTCGACCTGCTGGAGGGCGAGCTCACCTGAACCGGGTCAGGCGGCCTGGCGCTCGTCGGCGGACTCGCGGTCGGTGCTGCGCCGGCGCAGGCGGCCCTTGTTGAGGTAGAGGCCCACGTCGGCGCGGGACAGCGCCCCGTCGATGTCGGTGCGGTCCTCGACCGTGCTGAACCCGGCGCTGGCGCTGAGCCGCAGTTCGTCGCCGAAGCGGATGTCGGAGCACGCGGCCGTGATGCGGCCCTGCGCCGCCTCCACGTCGGTCGCGGGCACGCGGATCACGCACGCGAACTCGTCGCCGCCCATGCGCGCCGCCAGCCCGACGCCGCTCACCGCCCGCGACAGGAGGTTCGCGATCTGCTGGAGCGCGGCGTCGCCCATGGCGTGGCCGTGGGTGTCGTTGATCGTCTTGAAGCCGTCCATGTCGGTGACGGCGACCATCACGACCTCGTCGGGCCCCCGGTCGGCGGTCATCTGCTCGGCGACGGCGAAGAACCGGCGGCGGTTGGCCAGGCCCGTGAGGGCGTCGGTGGAGGCCAGCAGGTCCAGGTGGTCGTGCGCCACCACGATGGTGCCCAGCAGCCGCACCGTGAGGCCGCTGGCGATGGGCGCCACGATGAGGGGGATCACCGTGGCCATGGTCATGGAGATGATCCAGTCCACCAACGGCGGGCGCTGGACGGCCATGGCGCCGCCGGTGGCCACCACCGACAGCAGCAGCGACACGGCGGTGATCACCACGATCATCGCCGCGGGACCCCACCGGCGGTACATGTCGAGCAGCCGCCGCTGCCCGGGGGAGAGCTGGAGTTCGAAACCCACGTCCCCTGTATCGGGTGCGCGGCCCGATTCGTTGAGGCGGCCCGGGGAGGGCCGGCACGGCCACCGCGCCGCGGCGCAGGCGTAGGCTCCGGCAGGTTCGCTCAGAAGGGGGACACCCAATGTCGCAGCACCGCTACCTGCTCACCGAGGACCGGATCCCGGAGCGCTGGTACAACATCGCCGCCGACCTGCCGACCCCGATGCCGCCGCCGCTGGCGCCGGACGGCAGCCCGCTGACCCCGGACATGATGACCCCCATCTTCCCGATGGAGCTCATCCTCCAGGAGGTCAGCCAGGAGCGGTTCATCACCATCCCCGACCCGGTGCGCGAGATGTATGCGCTGTGGCGGCCCACGCCGCTGTACCGCGCGGTGAACTGGGAGAAGGCCCTCGGGACCGACTGCAAGATCTTCTACAAGTACGAGGGCGTGAGCCCCGCGGGCAGCCACAAGCCCAACACCTCGGTGCCGCAGGCGTACTACAACGCCCAGGCCGGCGTGAAGCGGCTGTCCACCGAGACCGGCGCCGGCCAGTGGGGCAGTTCGCTGTCGATGGCCTGCCAGCTCTACGGCCTGGAGTGCAAGGTCTACATGGTGCGGGTGAGCTACGACTCCAAGCCCTACCGGCGACTGATGATGGAGACCTGGGGCGGCACCTGCGTGGCCAGCCCCTCCAACGAGACCAACGCCGGCCGGGCGATCCTGGCCGAGCACCCGGACTCCACCGGCAGCCTGGGCATCGCCATCTCGGAGGCCGTGGAGGACGCCGCGACCCGTGAGGACACCAACTACGCGCTGGGCAGCGTGCTGAATCACGTGCTGCTGCACCAGACGGTGGTGGGGCAGGAGGCCGTGGAGCAGATGAAGATGGCCGGCGCGGAGCCGGACGTGGTGATCGGCTCTTCGCCGGCATCGCCTTCCCGTTCCTGGCCGAGAAGTTCGCCGGCAAGGACATCCAGGTGATCGCCGCCGAGCCGGCGGCGTGCCCCACGCTCACCCGCGGCCACTACGGCTACGACTTCGGTGACACGGCGGGCATGACGCCGCTGCTGCCCATGCACACGCTGGGGCACTCCTTCGTGCCGCCGGCCATCCACTCCGGTGGCCTGCGCTACCACGGCATGGCGCCGTTGGTCTCGCACCTGGTGCACACCGGGCTGGTGGAGGCCCGGGCCTACCAGCAGCGCGAGTGCTTCGAGCAGGCCGTCGCGTTCGCGCGGTCGGAGGGCATCATCCCGGCGCCCGAGCCGTCGCACGCCCTGCGCGCGGTGGTGGAGGCCGTGGAGCAGGCCCGCCAGGAGGGCAAGGCCAAGACGATCCTGTTCAACCTGTGCGGCCACGGGAACTTCGACATGGCCGCCTACGAGTCGTACCTCACCGGCCAGATGGTGGACTCCGAGCTGCCGCAGGACGAGCTGGACCGTGCCGCGGCCGAGCTGAGCTCCATGCCCGCCCTGGGCTGATCCGAGGGGGTTTCCGGAGCGCCGGACGGGACGGATCCCGCCCGGCGCCCGGGCCGTCCGGAGGGTGAGCTTCTGGAAGGTTGCTGTTGAGCGTTGCGCCGGTCCTGCCGATGACCTGAACCGGAGTCACGACGCGGCAGGGAGGCCGGGTGACCAGCAGCACGCGACAGGACGGGAACGACACACGCGCGGAGCGCCTCGCGGAGGCGGTCCAGACGTTGGCGGGCGAGCGCGACATCGACCGGATGTGCGACGTGGCCATGGATGCCGCGATCGACCTGACGGGCGCGCCGGCCGGGCACCTGGAGGTCCAGGACGGCCACGGCGGCTTCGAGGTGCGGTCGGCCAAGGGCGCTCCCGGTGAGACCCAGCCCACGGACGAGCCGCTGATGGTGGCGGGGGTCCGCGTGGGGCGCATTGTGCTGTGGGGGGCCGACGAGGCCGCCCGGCCGGCGCTGCGCGTCCTCGCGACGCAGCTCTCGCAGGGCCTCGCGAACGTCGAGATGGAGCGCCGGGCCGCCCAGCAGCGTGGGCGTGCACGGCGGTTCGCCGAGGCGGTCCGGGCGCTGCGCGGCGTGCAGCCCACCGAGCAGGCGGTCATCTGCCTGGTCGACGAGGCGCGCAAGCTGGTGGCCGGCGCCGCATCGGCGCTGGTGACCGGGCTGCCGGGCGACCCCGGCCCGGCGGTGAGCCTGGGCCTGGACACCGAGTCCGAGCGGCTGCTGGCCGGCATCGTCGCGGGCGAGCTGAGCTCGCTGGTGGCGCACGGCCGCCCGTGGGCCGGCCCGGTGCCCAGCGACGTGGCGCTGCGTGAGCAGGGCCTGGTGGGTCTGGCGCTGGTCCCGGTGGGGGAGGAGAACGACCGCATCGGCACGCTGGTCGTCCTCACCCGCGACGAGATCGGCGTGAGCCTGGACGAGCTGGAGGCCCTCTGGAGCCTCGCGGACCACGCGACGGCCGCCCTGGGCGCCGCCGCCCTGCGCGAGCGCCTGGACGAGCTGGGCACCGTGGACCCGGCGACGCGGTTCTTCAACGCGCGCTACTTCACGACCCGCCTGGAGCAGGAGACCCACCGGGCCCTGCGGTCGCGAGAGGGCCTGTCCCTGGCGATCTTCGGGATCGACGGGCTCACCCAACTGCGCGCCGCCGCCGGCGACCGCGCGGCCGAGGACGCCGTGTCGGCCCTGGCCGAGCACATGGTTCCGCGCCTTCGCGCCACCGACGTCGGCTGCCGCACCGGCACCGACGAGCTGGCGGTGATCCTGCCCGGCTCCGACGGCCTGGACGCGTACCGCATCTCCGAGCGGATCCGCTCCGGCTTCGCGGCGGAGGCCGCGCTGGGCCACGGCGTGTCGCTGTCGGTGGGCGTCGCGAGCTTCCCGCAGCAGGCCGGCACCGCCGACCAGCTGTCCGGGTTCGCGCGCACCGCCCTCACCCTCGCCCGCCGTCACGGCGGGGAGCGCACCTTCCTGTACGACCGTGAGGTCGCCGCGATGCTCGACGAGGAGGATCGCCGCGGCCGGGTCGTGGAGGAGTCGCTGGTCACCACGATCTCCACCCTCGCGGTGGCCGTGGACGAGCGGCACCACACCACCCGGGACCATTCCCAGAATGTCGCCCGTGTGGCCGCCATGCTGGCGGCCGAGGTGGGACTCTCGCCGGAGGGCGTGGAGGAGGTCCGCCTGGCGGGCCTTCTGCACGACGTCGGCAAGATCGGGGTGGACGAGGAACTGCTCACCCGCTGCGGGCCGCTCGAGCCGCACGAGTGGGACGAGATCCGCCAGCACCCCGAGATCGGGTACCGGATGCTGTCCGGGACCCGGTTGCGCGATGTCCGCACGTTCGTCCGCCATCACCACGAACGGTGGGACGGCGGGGGCTACCCAATGGGTCTCTCGGGGGAGGAGATCCCGTTGGAGAGCCGCATCATCGCCGTGGCGAACGCGCTGGACAGCATGGTCAACGACCGCCCGTATCGGATGGCGATGCCGTTCGATGAGGCACTCGAGCTGATCCGCTCGAAGGCCGGGTCGCAGTTCTGCCCGAAGACCGTCGAGGCACTCCAGCGTCTGGTCGAACGTGACCCGGCGTGGCTGCGTCCCGAGCCGAACGCGTAGGAAAGGAATCCACGCCGATGGGCACCAACATCGCCGCCGCGCACCTGAGCGTCGTGGCATCCCCACCCAAGGTCACGGCCCCCGCGGAGCGGCCCGGGCGCGACCTGCTGACCCAGAAGGCCGTCGCCGAGGCGGCGGAGCGGCTCGCCGCGCCGTCGGCCGTCGTGAGCAGCGTGCTGGAGCTCATCGACGGTGGTTCGGCACCCGTCCGCGCGATCGCGCAGCGGGTGGCGCAGAGCCCCGAGATCGCGGCGCAGCTGCTGCGCCTCGCGAACTCCGCGCTCTTCGGCGAACCCGTGGATTCCCTCGACCGCGCCATCGTGCGCATCGGTGAGCGGAGCCTTCGGGGGCTGCTGCTCGCCGCGTCGACCTACCGGCTGCTGGAGGGCGAGCTGCGCATCTACGGCGTACCGCGCCTGGCGCTGTTCACGCACTCCAACGAGGTCGCCACGATGGCGCAGGCCATCGCGACGCGCCTGTCGGCGCCGGTGGCCCCGCAGGCGTTCCTGGCCGGCCTGGTGCACGACCTCGGCAAGCCGATCCTGGCGGAGGTCGGTGCGCAACGTGAGCGAGGAGCGGGCCGTGTTCGGCACCGACCACGCCCGCGTGGGCACCTGGATCGCGAAGCGCTGGTCGCTGCCGGAGGACCTGTGCCAGGCGATGGAGCACCATCACGACCAGGAGCCGCCGGAGAGCGCGGTGGCCCGCGCGGTGTGGCTGGCCGACCTGGTGGTGCGCGCCCAGCAGGGCGAGGCGGACGCCATCTCCCGGCTGCCCGCCGGCGCGGAGGCCTGCGGCCTGCCGTCGGAGGGCCTGGAGTCGCTGCTCACCGCGTCCAGCGTGGAGAGCGAGGAGCCGCAGCGGCCGTCCGGTCTGACCGACCGGGAGCTGCAGGTGCTGCGGATGCTCGCCACGGGCGCCGCCGCCAAGCAGGTGGCGCTGCAGCTGGGGTGCTCGGTCTCGACCGTGCACAACCACCTGCACCACGTGTACCGCAAGCTCAACGTGACCGGCCAGGCGCAGGCGCTGCTGCTGGCACGTGAGATGGGCTGGGTCTAACCCCGCTCTGAGTTCTCGGACTCGCGGCCGGGCGTCACGCTCGGCCGCCGCCCAGACGGACGCGCGGGTCGCGTCCGTCGCCAGATGGCGCTCACCTGGGTCGCCGTGAGGCCCAGGTGCGCGCCGAGCCTGCGGGTGGGCATCCCCTGCTCCAGCAGCTGGATGACCGCGCGGTCGCGCAGGCGCCGCAGCGCCACGACCTTCTCCTCGGCCTCACGCACGGCGGCGGCGAGGTCGACCGCCTGCTTCAGCGTGTCCGGTGTGTCGGCCATCGGCCCGGAAGGCTGGCAGACCTCGGGCGGTCCGCCAACACCGCGGTCAGCCGGCCAGGTCGAGGACGATCCACGCCGCCCAGACCGCCGCGAATACCAGGACCACGGTCGCGCCGGCCGCGGTGAGCGCCGCGCCCCTCCGGCGTCCCGCCGTCCCGGGGCCGGCCTCGCGCATGAGGCCGACGCCCAGGAGCATCGCCACGACGGCGACGGCCGCCGCCGCACCCGCCCCGATGATCACCACTGGTCGCGTCCCCTCGTCCTGCAGCGTGGTCTACTTGCGGCGGGACGGTAGCCATCGAGGTTGGGTGACGCAATTGACGGTGCTGATCGGCACGGCGTCGTGGACGGACCCCGAGTTCATCAAGGCCGGCTGGTATCCGGACGAGGTGAAGAACGACGCCGAGGGGCGGCTTCGGTACTACGCCGAGCACTTCCCGATGGTGGAGGTGAACGCGAGCTTCTACGCGCTGCCCACCGTGGAGACGGTGGGCGCGTGGACCCGCCGCACGCCCGATGACTTCCGGTTCTTCGTGAAGGCCCACCAGGTCATCTCCGGCCACCCGTCCGAGCCCGGCCGCCTGCCGGTGCCGCTGCGGGAGCTGCCGTTCACCCCCGACAAGCGCGGGCGCATCCGCAAGCCCAGCCAGGAGCTGCGCGACGCGGTGATCGACAGCCTCCTGGAGGCGCTCGGCCCGATGGGCGGCAAGCTTGGCGGCGTCCTGCTGCAGCTGCCGCCGTTCGTGACGGCCGGCGAGGCCCAGCGCGCCGAGGTGGAGCGCATCATCGCCCGGTTCGCCCCGGTGCGCGTGGCGGTGGAGTTCCGGCACCGCTCCTGGGTGGCGCCGGGGGAGCGGGAGCGCACCATGGACATGCTGGGCGCCCGTGACGCGGCGTACGTGTGCGTGGACGCGCCCCGCATCGACGCCGCCTCGGCGATGCCGCCGATCGTCGAGGTGACCGCCCCCGAGCTCGCGTACCTGCGGCTGCACGGCCGCAACGCCGACACCTGGCACACCGGCAAGACCGTCGCCGAGCGCTACGACCACGTCTACACGCGGGACGAGATGGCCGAGTGGTTGGACCCGGTCATCGCGATGGCCGAGCGCGCCCAGGAGGTGGCCGTGGTGTTCAACAACAACGCGAGGGACTACGCCCTCAGGAACGCCGCCGACTTCCGTGGCATGCTCGCAGAGCGGGCCGGCCGCTGAGTCGGGGATTGGTGATGCGGCAGGTCTGGATCGACGCCTGGCAGATGCAGTGCTGCGGAGACGCGTTCCACGTCGGGCAACGGGTCGAGTTCTCGACAATTCCCCCAGGCGACCGCGCGTTCCTCGGCCGTGTCCTTGGGGAGGAACGCGCCGCATGCCTCACGGACCGCGAAGACCACCACGACGTGGGTGGCGGCGTATCGACCCGCATCGTGGGCTCGGTTGAGAGGATCGAGGCGGTCTGGTGCCGCTTCGACGTCAGGGGACACCCGGTCGCCGGGACGACCCAGTTCGCGCTGCGCGAGCAGGCGGACGGGTGGGAACCGGAGGACGACCTGGATCCGACGCGTGGGGAGCCCACTCTCGGCTTCGTCGGCTACGTGGTGACGATGGAGACCGACAACGGTCCGTCGGCCTGAACCCGTGCATGTGACGGGCGGCCGTCGCCAAGCGGACGAAGCGACATCCGCCGGGGGCATGGATCTCCGGCGAAAGCCGCCGCCGCCCTTCCGCCACGGGTCACCGCGCCCTGGCACGTCCGGAGATCGCGGGGTTCTACGCGCGGTTCGGGCTCCCCGAGAACGTCGGGGGATCCCGGCTGATGCGCAGGTCCTCGGACCCGCGGCTCGTTCCAGGAATCTGGATCCGATAGCGCACCGAAGGGAGGCCGAGCCCGTCCTCCGAGGCGCGCTCTGCGCCGTCGGGCCTCCACCCGCCCCTTTCGTAGAACCGCCGCGCTCGCATGTTGCCGCGCAGCACCCACAGCACCGCCGTCCGGTGACCGTCCTCCCACATGCCGGCCAGGGCCGCTCGCATGAGGCTGCGCCCGAGCCCCACATAGAGGGCGAACACCTCCACGGTCGCATCCGCCGCTTCGCCGCGCTCGATCCTCACCGGGCCGCGGCAGACGAAACCACACACCCCGTCATCGTCCACCGCCACCAGATTCGTCGATCCCGGGACCCCGGCCTCACCCCGCAGGATCGACGCCCAGGTGACGGTGAGCTCCGGGAGCGACAGGTCGGCAAGCACTCGGCCGGGAAGCAGGCCCCGGTACGCGCGTCTCCAGCCGTCGATCTGGACCCTGGCGATGCCGGCTGCGTCGTCGGGGGTGGCCCGCCGGATGGGTGGCGCCACGTTCATCCCAAGCCGGTGAGTGCGGCGAGGCGAGTCCGCGCTCCTTTGGGACGAGTAAACACGGCCGCCGTGCTCCGAGGGTGTCCGCGGGTCCGGGTCGGCGCGCGGGATGCGCGCAGGCCGGCCGACATCAGTCCGCCGCGTCCCGCATCCATACGGCCAGGGCCGTGCGGCTCCTGAGACCCGCCTTCGCGTAGATCCGTGTGAGGTGGTGCTCCACGGTCTTGCGGCTGATCAGCAGCTCCGCGGCGATCTCGGGGTTCGTCGCGCCACGAGCGACGGCAAGCGCGATCCGGGTCTCCTGCGGCGTCAGCGGAACGTCCCGGCCCGGGGCGGTGCCGAGCCGCTCGCCGGTCGCCTCGAGTTCCCGGGCGGCTCGCTCCGCCCAGGGACGCGCGCCCAGGCGAAGGAACGCGTCGCGGGCCTCGTGCAGCGGGATCCGGGCGTCGCCGGGCCGGCGCAGGCGGCGCAGGTGTTCCCCCAGCAGGAGCGCGGTGCGGGCGCGGCCGAACGGAACGGCGGCGCCGTGGAGGGCCAGCGCGCGGCGGTACGCCGCCTCGGCATCCTCACCGTCGCGGAGCATCGCGTCGCAGCGCGCGGCGGCGGCGCGCGTCCACGCGCACCCGGTGCGGGATGCGGCCTCCTCGAGTGACCTGAGCGCCTCCCGGGCCTCCTGAACGCGCCCCGCCCGCACCAGCGCCTCCACCAGGTCCCCGCCGGACCGGAGCACGGTCGGGTGCGCCACCTCGCGGTCCCGTGCCATGGCGTCCGCACGGAGCAGGTGGCCCGCGGCAGCGTCCGGCCAGCCGGCGCTCAGCTGCAGCAGGCCGCGCAGCGCCGCGCAGTACAGCAACAGCGAGTCCACGCCGGTCGCGGCCGCGATCGCCTCGGCCGCATCCAGATGCCGTTCCGCATCGACCAGGATGCCCCGTCCGGCCTCCACGTGCGCACATGCCACGAGGGCCAGCGCAGCGTTGGCGGGCTGTTCGGTCGCCTCGGCCAGGTCCACGGCCTCCGCCGCGGCCGCGAGGGCGGCGGTCCAGTGGCCGTCGCGGAACTCCACGATGGCGAGCACCGCCAGCGGATAGGGGAGCGCACCCACGGCGGAGGCCGCGCGGGCCTCGGCGACCAGGTCCACCAGCAGGGAACGGAGCTCGGTGTGGTCCCCCAGCCACAGCAGCCCCATCGCCGCGGCGGGAATGAGCACCGGGTGACGGTCGCCGCGTCGCGCGGCCCGCACCGCGGCGCTGAGCATGCGGCGCCCGTCGGCCGTGCGGCCCTGCATCAGCAGCCCCTGGGCGGCCACCGCCTCGGCGGTCAGCCGCTCCGGCGCCGGCGTACGGGCTCGGTCCAGCAGCTCGAGCGCGCGGCCCGAGAGATCGAGGACCGCCCGGGTATCGCCGCTCGGCAGCGCGCTCATGGCCGCGGCCGTCAGCAGCGAGGCCGCCTCCGGCGGATCGGACGCCGCCAGCGACTCCGCCCTGGGCACCAGGACCGCTCGCGCCTCCCGCACCATGCCCGCGCCGGCCAGGATCGCCGCCCGGGCCCGCAGCGCGGGGATCGTCTCGCCCTCGGCGCCCAGCTCGTCCAGCACGGCGAGCCCCTCGCGGTGACGACCCGATCGGGCCATCACGGAGGCGGCCTCCACCGAGCGCCGGGCGTGGGCGTCACGGGCGGGACTGAGCCGTGCGGCCTGCAGCATCGCCGTGGCGGCGGCGTCCGCGGCGCCACGATGCAGATGCCGCCCGGCCGTCTCCTCCAGCGCCGCCGCCGCCCGCTCGTCCGGCCCGTCGGCCGCCGCCGCCAGGTGCCATGCCCGGGCGTCGCCGTCCTCGCAGGCCGCGAGCGCCGCGTGGATCGTCCGCCGTTCCGACGGGGCGGCGCGCTGGGCCACGACCGAGCGCATCAGCGGATGACGCCACGCCACCGTCCGGCCTTCGATCGCGACGATTCCCGCGGTCTCGGCATCCCGCAGACGACCCGGATCGACGTTGCACGCGGCGCACGCGCGCCGCACCACCTCGGTGCGTGAGGAGATCGCGAATGCCGCGATCAGCAGGGCGCGAATGGTCTGCTGAGGCAGGGGCGCGAGGCGCGCGCCGAACGCCCGCTCGATCCGTTCACCCACCGGCAGCGCCGGAACGACGGATGGCAGTGGGCCGGCGCCGTCGGCGGCGGTCCTGCCCATCTCAATGAGGGCCAGGGGGTTTCCGCCGGTGGCGGCCATCAACGCTTCGGCCACGGGCCCGGCGACCCTCCCACCGGCGGCCCGGTTCAGCAGTTCGCCGGCTGCCCGTCGGTCGAGCCCGGTCAGTGCGATCGGCCGCGCGGTATCCGGAAGCGCCGCCGGGAGCCGGGCCTCCGCCCGGGCGGCCAGCAGGAGCATCACCGGCTCGTCGGTGAGCCGGCGGCCGGCGAAGAGGAGGGCCTCGGCGGTCGCCCGGTCGACCCAGTGCAGGTCGTCCACCGTCACGAGCAACGGGGCCGCCTCGGCCGCGGCACCGATCAGCGCCAGCAGGGCCGCCCCGACCGCGTGCCGGTCCACAGGCGCGCCCGGGGCGACGGCGGTCGCGTCGCGCAGCACGCGTGCCTGCCACCCGGGGAGCGCGCCGAGGTGCGGCGCAAGGGAGGGCAGCAGGGCGCCCAGCGTCGCGTATGGCATCGCGGATTCCGGTTCGATGCCGCTCACGCCGGCGACGGTCATCCTCGTGGCCTCGGCGTTCCGCGCGGCGTGCGCGACGAGCGTGGACTTCCCCACGCCGGCCTCACCCAGCAGAACCGCCACCACCGCGCGCCCCGCGCGGGCGACGACGAGCATTTCGTCGAGCTCGACTCGCTCGGCATGGCGTCCGAAGAGCACGCGCCGATCCTACGGGTGACCCCCCGCCGGCCGGCCGGGTTCGGGAGATCCCCGATACCGGGCATCGTCGCGGCCGGACTAGCGTCGCGGGCGTGACGAGCCCACCGTCCCCACACCACGGGCGCTCGGCGCGCCGCGGCCGAGCGGCGTGGGGCGGCGCGGTTGCGGCCGTGCTCGCGGCGACGGCCTGCGCGGCGTCGCCGGCCGCCGGCGCGCTGACCTTCACCTCGCAGGGGGCCGAACTGCTCGTGCGCTCCGACGCGGGCGCCGACACGCTGACCCTCACGATCGGCACGCGCAGCGAGCTGGGCCCGGATCTGGTGACCCGCATCGACGTCGGCGTGCTGCAGTTCACCCTGGCGAATCCGTTCACCTTCGTGACCATCGTGGGGCGTCCCGACTGCCGGTCGTTCGGCGGGGTGGTGACGTGCCTGCGCGATCCCGGCGAACGTGTGAGCATCGAGCTGGGAGGCGGCGGCGACCGGTTCACGGCCACCGGCTTCCCCGATCCGCTCTCGCTGGGCGGGGACTCCGGGGAGGACGTCATCCGTGGTGGTGACGGTGACGACGACATCGACGGCGGACCGGGCGACGACGTCATCCGGGGCGGCGATGGTGACGACGACATCGACGGCGGGTCCGGTGACGACTTCGTGCTCGGCGGCGACGGCGATGACGCGCTGCAGGGCGGATTCGACGACGACGACGTCCAGGGTGGCGACGGCGTGGACACGGTGCGCGGCGGGCCCGGCGATGATCATGTGGTGGGGCAACTCGCGGGAGCACCCACGGGCACCGCCCCGGAACTGGTGGAGGTCGCCACCGGCCTCGAGCGGCGGACGTCCGGGAAACGCTCGCTGAGCCTCATCCTGACCTCCCCGGACACCGGTGCGCCGCCGCTGCGCTTCCCGCGCTTCCCCGGGCAGCCGCTGCGAGACCAGGCCGACCTGGTGGACGGGGGCACGGGGACCGACGCGACGTCCTACGCGGGGTCGACGCGCCCCGTGGAGATCACGCTCGACGGCCTGCCCAACGATGGCGCCGCCGGCGAGAACGACGACGTCCGGGGCGTCGAGATCATCGGGACCGGCTTCGGCAATGACCGGGTCATCGCGCAGGACGGCTCGCCCGACCTGGTGGTGTTCACACACGAGGGACGCGACCGGGTGAGCCTCGGCGACGGCGACGACATCATCGACCCGGGGCCGGGGATTGACACGGTCACCGCTGGGGGTGGGCGTGACGGCATCCTCGCCCGGGACGGTGAGCAGGACCTGCGTCTGAACTGTGGCGCCGGGGACGACCTCATCGAAGCCGACCTGCAGGACGCGCTGGTGCCGTCGCCGTTCGGCATCGTCGGCTGTGAGGTCGCCGCCCAGGCGCCGGCACGCGAGCCGATGCCGGCGGTGCTGGGCCGGCCGCGGAGGGCGCCACAGGCCACCGCGGCGGGAACGGTTCCGGTGGAGCTGTTCTGCGGACCCCGGGCGCGGCCGCGCTGCGTGGGTCGCGTCTCGGTGACCCTCCCCGGGGCGCGGGCCGAGGTGGCGGTGGGCTACGCGATCCCACGTCGGCGCCGGGCCGTGATCCAGGTGCCGTTGCCGGCCGACGTGCGGTCGGCGCTGCGCACCCGCCGCGCGCCGGTCGCCGTCGTCGCGACGGCCGTGGAAGCCGGCCGGCTCGGACCTCGGACCAGCCGGGTGACGTTCCCCATCAGGTCCCGCTGATGCTCGTCCGAGCCGCGCTGCTCGGAGCCGCGCTGCTGCTCACATCGGTGAGCGGGGCGGCGGCCGTGGTGTCACAGGTCGTGGCGACCGCGCCGCTGGCCAATCCCGCCACGGTGGCGACCGCCGGAGGGGACGGGCGCGTGTACGTCGGGACCGCTGCGGGCGGGGTCGTGGCGCGCATCGATGCGGCCGGTGGCGGGGTCCTGCAGCGTGCGCGTCCCGGCGGCGGGCGGGTGAGCGGACTGGCCGTCGATCCGGCCCGGGATCGTCTCTACGACATCGGGCCGGAGCGCGTGCTGATGGCCCGGGACGCGACCACGCTGGATGTCCGTGACCGCCTCGACCTCGCCGCAGGAGGGCCCCCCGGAGGCGTGCCCGTGGCCCTCGGCGTGGAGCCCGGCTCCGGCCGCATCGTGGTCCTGTCGGACGGGGTGGGGGGACGCGGCGAGCTGCTGGTCGTCGAGCCGGACCTCCGGATCCGTTCACGTGTCGAGCTCCCCGGGGCGCCGAGCGGGCTGGCGGTCGACCCGGGAGGCGGCCGGGCGTACGTCACGTTGCGCGGCCGCAGCGCCCTGGCGATGGTGGACCTGGCCCGGCCCGGCACGATCGCCGAGGTGCAGGTCGGCGCCGAGCCGATCGGGGTGGTCGTGCTGGTGCGCGGGACCGGGGTGCGCCTGGTGGTCACGGCGAACCGCCGCGGGCGCGACATCACCTCCGTCGAGGTCCGCGGCGACGCGCTGCGGCGGCTGGGCCGGCGCGAGGTGGGTGCGGTCCCCACGGCGATCGCGGCCGATGGCGCCCTGCCCACCGGTTCGGAGATCGCGCCGCGCGTGCACGTGAGCGCCGCCGACGGGGGTCTGACGGTGTTCCAGCGCAGCGATGCGACGGCGTCCGGGCTCACCACACTCGAACGGGTGGCGCTCGAGGGGCCCCTGGGCGCCGTGGCGGTCGACACACGCTCCCACCGGGTCGTGGCCGCCTCCTCGCAGGCGGGCCGCGCGACGCTGGTGTCGCGCTTCGAGCCGATGCTGCACGGGTTCTCCTTCCCCCAGACGTTCCAGGCCCCCGAGGTGGACCTGGCGATCGGGAGCTTCCGGCCGCCCGGCGTCTACGGCATGTGCGGCGGGGTGGCCTTCACCGCCATCGACACGTTCCGCGCGGGGGCGGTGCGCCCCAACGAGGACGAGGAGCCGCCCACAGCGGGCGTCGTGTTCGACTACGTCTTCCTACGACTGGTCGACAGCATCACCGGGGGATCACCCCCCATGTTCGCCCGCTACATCGACCACGACCGGCGCGGCCTCGACGATGTCCTGGTGCCCTTCACCTCGGTGGTGCTGCAGGAGGGGCTTCGCACGGTGACCGCCCGCACCGCCCAGGGCGCGCTCCCCGACCTGGACCGGGGACGGCCGGTGCCGCTGGGGGTGATCCTGGCGGAGGGTGTGTTCGCCGACCCCTTCCGCGACCACGTGGTCACCGCGGTGGGCCACTTCCTCACGCCCGGTGGTGAACGGGTGATCGAGGTCTACGACCCGAACTTCCCCAACCGCCTGAGCTTCTACTTCACCCAGCGGCGCATCGTGGCGACCGACCGGCAGGGGACGCCGCAGCGCGTGATCGACGCGGCCACGGGCGAGGAGCGGGACCTCACGTTCCGCGGGCTCATCTCCGCCGCCGACGCGTATGCGGCGCGTCGCCCCCCGTGGGCCGACGGGCCGGTCGGCACGCCCAGGCTCCTGCCGGGAACGACGGTTCGGGCGTCCAGATCCGGCCGCGCCACGGTGACATTGCGCTGGACCAGTCCCACCTCGTGGCGCAGCCTGCGGCACGTCGATCTGCGGCTCTCCGACGGGAGCGGGGTCATCGGCACCGTGCGCCTCGACCGCGGGCGGACGCTCGGGGTCGTCGGTCCCTCGGGCGGCGGGCCGTCGGGCGCTCCGGGATCCGCCCGCATCCTGCGACGGGGACCCGTGAGCGTGGACCTGCGGGGGAGCCGGGTCGTGCGAACGGGGGCCGGGGGCCGGACCGTCACCATGCGGGTCGTCCTGCGCCTTCGTGGCATCACCGGTCGCGCCGTGCGGCTGGACGCCGGCGCGACCGGGATCACGGGCAACCGGCAGCCACCGCGCCCCGTGGGACGGATCACGCTGCCGCCACGCTGACCGTGCGGCCCCTGGCCCGACGATCCGACGAGGATCGGCGGTGTCTACGTCGCCGGGACGATGCGGTAGGTCACGCTCACCGACTCGTAGATGAATGGCGGGACCGAACACACCTTCCTGCGGGGCCCGCGCCCCACGACGCGTCGGCGTCCGTCCTCACCGCGGCGCACGATGGGCTTGCGCACCACCCGGCAGTACGGCCCGCTGAAGAAGCCGTAGTTCTGCTCGGTGACGCTGGTCACCGCTCCCAGGGTCACGCCCGTGAGCGCGGCGATGCGGGTGGCCTGCAGGCGGGCGCGTTCCAGGGCGGCCGGGAGCGCCGCATCCTGGGCGGCGCGGACCGCGGCGGCGATCGTCTTCTGGGTCTTCACCTTCGGTGCCTTCACGCGCTGCTGCACCGTGCCGCCGGCGGTGATGGTGTCGAGCGCCGGCGTGGGGGTCTGCGCCCCACCGGTCGCGGAGGCCGAGATGGCCAGCGCGACGGCGGCGAGGGTGACGGGGAGTCGCTTCATCGTGCACCTCTGGTCGGGATGCCGTTCCCACCCCCATGTCCGGCAGTCGACCATGCGTTACATGTGACCACGACAACGCAACCATGGTGCGCGACCGCCGCGCGGGCGGCCCCGTCCGTACGCGTCCTTCGGGGAACCCGATCATCGGCGGGAAGGTGATGCGGACACGGCTCTCTAGGATGAGGCGGTGACCAGCATCTCGCCAGACCCCGCGGCGTCCGCGGCGGATCCGGGCCGGCCCGAGGACGGCCGGTTGCTGTCGCAGATCCGCCCGGTGGGCGGAGGGGACGTGTTCGAGGAGGTGCTGCAGCGCCTCATGCACCTGGTGAAGCTCGGCCTCGTGCCCATCGGTTCGCGGCTGCCCCCGGAGCGCGAGCTGGCCGCGAGCCTCGGGGTGAGCCGCCAGACGCTGCGGGAGGTCCTCCGGTCGCTCGTGCAGACCGGGCACCTTGAGACCCGCCGTGGTCGCGGCGGCGGCACGTTCGTGCGCGACTGGCACGCCGTGCGGTCGGAGGTGGACGCCCGCCGGGTGGCGCGCGGGATGGGCGCGCAGCTCGGCAACATCCTCGACCTGCGCTGGGTCGTCGAGCCGGGGGCGGCGGCGCTCACGGCGCGCCGTGGCACCGAGGACACCGATCGCCGGCTCGCGGAGGGCCTGGCCGCGCTGGCCACCGCGCCCAGGACGACCTTCCCGGCCACCGAACGGCGACCGCGCGATCCGGCGGGGGCGGCGGCCGCCACCGGGGTGGACTACCGCGCCGCCGATGCCCAGTTCCACATGCTGATCGGCGAGCTCACCGGTTCCCGCGCGGTGTTCGAGGTGGTGGTGGAGATCCAGTTCCAGCTCACCGACCTGCTGTCGGTGACCCCGCAGATGGCCGAGGTGCTGCACCACTCCGACGAGCAGCACCTGGCGATCGTCGATGCGATCGGGCGTCGGGACCCCGAGGGGGCCGCCGCCGCGATGCGCGAGCACCTGGAGAGCACGGCGACGTTTCTGGAGGCGTTCTTCGACTGAGCACGCGGTGCATATTGCATAAAGGTCTGTCCTCAGACTATTTTCCTTCCCGAAGGCGCGACCGGCCCTTGCCGGTCTGTCGGGACGGCGCCCCACGACACCACAGGCGTGGAGGGAAGCGGAATGGCGACCACAGCGGTCAGCAGGCCCAGGCTCGAACCGTTCATCCAGCGTCACGGGCTCTGGAACGACGAGCAGCGTGAGGCGGCGGACAGGGTCCGGGCGGAGATCCGCGAGCGCGGTCTCAGGTTCATCCGTCTCGGCTGGGGCGACCAGCACGGGATCGTCCGGGGGAAGACGCTCTCGGTGCCGGAGTTCATGCGCGTGCTGGAGGACGGGAAGGACTTCCAGCTCGTGACGACGCTGTTCGACACCACGAACCATCCCATCGTCGCGCCGTTCGCCGGCGAGGGGCCGTTCGGCGTCGAGGAGATGATGGGGCTGCCCGATGGCGTGCTGGTACCGGACCCCACCACGTTCCACGTGCTGCCCTGGGTGCCCGACACCGGCTGGCTGCTCGCCGACGCGCACCTCAACAGTGGTGCGCCGTGCCCGTTCTCGACCCGGCAGCTGCTGCGCCAGCAGATCTCGCGGCTCGCGTCCGAGGGGTTCGAGTACACGACCGGACTCGAGATCGAGTTCTACGTCACGCGCCTGCTGGATCCGCGGCTGTCGCCCGAGGAGAGCGGCTGGCCGCCGGAGCCGCCCCGCGTGGAGGCGCTGGCCCACGGCTTCCAGTACCTCACCGAGAACCGGAATGACGAGGTCGACGAGATCCTGAGCGTGATCTGGGGGACGCTCGAGGGCCTGGGCCTGCCGATCGCATCGCTCGAGGACGAGTGGGGACCGGGCCAGTGCGAGGTGACCTTCGGCCCCCAGCCGGCGATGCGGGCCGCCGACGACGCCCTGCTGGTACGGACCGCCATCAAGCAGGTCTGCCGGCGCCACGGGTACCACGCGACGTTCATGGCGTGTCCGGCGCTCCCGAACTTCTTCTTCAGCGGCTGGCACCTGCACCAGTCGCTGGTCGACACCGCGACCGGCGCCAACGCCTTCACGGAGCGCCAGGGTGATGAGCTGCTGTCGGAGGTGGGCCGCGGCTTCCTGGGCGGGCTGCTGGAGCACGCGGGCGCGGCGTCGGTCTTCACGACGCCCACCATCACGGGCTACAAGCGGTTCCGTCCCGACTCGTTCGCCCCGGAGAACGCGTGCTGGGCGTTCGAGAACCGCGGCGCCATGCTGCGCGTGATCGGCGGGCCGGGAAGCGAGGGCGCGCGGATCGAGAACCGGATCGGCGACCCCGCCGCGAACCCCTACCTGTACATGGCCTCGCAGCTCGTGGCCGGGCGCGCCGGCATCGCCGCGGGCACGGACCCCGGGCCGCCGGTCTCGGCCGCGTACCTCAACGACCGTCCGCGGCTGCCGCACAGCCTGATGGAGGCGCTCGACGCGCTCAGGGCCGACACCCTGTTCCGCGCCGAGCTCGGCGACACGTTCGTGGACTACATGCTCGGCCTCAAGTCGTTCGAGGTCTCGCGTTTCCTGAGTCACGTCACCGACTGGGAGCAGCGTGAGTACTTCGAGGTGTTCTAGCGCCCAGCACGGGGGCCGGCGGTGACGCCGGCCCCCACGGGTGCCAACGGCGTGCTGCGCGTGGCCGCGGCCCAGGCCCGGCCCGTGTGGCTGGACGCCGGGGCCACCACGGATCGGGTGGAGGCGCTGATCGAGGAGGCGGCGCAGGCGGGGGTGGGCCTGCTGGCCTTCCCCGAGACGTTCCTGCCCGGGTACCCGGTCTGGGTGTGCCGCACCGACGGGGCCAGGTTCGAGGACCCCCGGCAGAAGCGGGCCTTCGCGCAGTACCTGGCCGCGGCGGTGGAGATCGACGGTCCCGAGGTGGCCAGGGTCTGCCGTGCGGCCGCCCGGCACGGGGTGTTCGTCTACCTCGGGATCGCCGAGCGCTGTCCGGCCGCCGGAGGCGGCACGGTGTATTGCACGCTGCTGGCGATCGACCCGGAACAGGGCGTGGTGGGGGCGCACCGCAAGCTGGTGCCCACCCACGACGAGCGCTTGGTGTGGGGTCGCGGCGACGGTCACGGCCTGCGGACCCACAGCGTCGGAGGCGTGCGCACCGGTGGCCTGAGCTGCTGGGAGAACTGGATGCCGCAGGCCCGGCACGCGCTGTACTGCGAGGGCGAGGAGCTCCACATCTCCACGTGGCCCGGGGCGCCGGCCATGACCGCCGACGCGCCCCGGCTGGTCGCGCTCGAGGGTCGCGTGTACTCGCTGGCCGCCAGCGGGCTGCTCTCGCACGAGGACATCCCGGAGTGGTTCGAGTTCGCCCGGGAGATGCGCGGCGAGGATGCCGGGTTCCCGTTCCGGGGCGGATCCGGCATCGTGGGACCCGACGGGCGGTGGGTGGTGGGCCCGGTGGTCGGAACCGAGGGACTGGTGATCGCGGACATCGAGCTGGACCGGGTGCGGCAGGAACGGCTCTCGTTCGACGTGGCGGGCCACTACGCCCGGCCCGACGTGTTCGAGGTGACCGTGCACCGCCGCAGGCTGTCGGCCGGGACGTTCACCGAGTGAGCGCCAGCGCGCTGGTGCTGCAGCACGAGGCGTCGGTTCCGCCCGGCCTGCTCGGTGAGTGGATGGCCATGCGCGGCATGCGCATGGACGTCGTCATGGTCCCGGAGACGGCCTCGCCGGTGCCGGTCGCCGGGTATGACCTGGTGGCGAGCCTCGGCTCGGTGGCCTCGGTGTGCGGCGACCAACCCTGGATCGCCCGCGAGACCGAGATCCTGCAGGAGGCGATCGCCCGGGAGACCCCCGTGCTGGGCCTGTGCTTCGGCGGGCAGTCCCTCGCCCATGCGCTGGGGGCCGTCGTGCGGCCCGCGAGCCGGGCGGAGATCGGCTGGATGCCCGTCGACTCCCAGGACACCGATCTCGTTGCGCCCGGGCCCTGGTTCAGCTGGCACTCCGACCGGTTCGACGTGCCGGCCGGCGGCGCCGAGGTGGCCCGCAGCGACGTGTGCCCGCACGCGTTCACCTTCGGGCCGCACCTGGGACTCCAGTTCCACCCCGAGGTGGATCCCGGCATCGTCGCCGGCTGGGCGGCCGAGGGCACCCAGGATCTGCTGGGCGCGGGTGTGGATCCCGCCGACCTGATCGCGGAGACCGTGCGCCGCATGCCGGAGGCACGGCCGCGGGCGCTGGCGCTCTTCGACGCCTTCTGGGAGCGGGCGCGGCGCGGCGCGTGAGCGCCCGCCCGGATCAGCCGATCGGGGTGAGCACCACCACGGGGAATGGCCGGTCGGTGAGACGGCGGTAGTTCGCGAACCCGGGGGAGTGCGCCACCAGGCGGTCCCACAGACCCGCCGCCTCGTCACCCTCGGTGAACCGCGCTGTGCACGGGAGGTCGGAGCCACCCACCACCACCGTCGCGCGAGGGTCGGCGCGCAGGTTGTGGACCCATCCGGGGTCGTGGTCGCGACCGGCATTGCTGGCGGTCACCACGTAGGCGTCGCCGTCGACGACGAACACGAGCGGCGTGGGGCGCGGCCGTCCGGACCGGCGTCCGGTGGTGACCAACACCAGCACGGGGTGTCCGCGGAAGCGCGCCCACATCCGGCCCCGGGACCGGCGGTACACCCATGCCTGCGCGCGGGAGAAGCCGCGAATCACCGCGTCGGGAGGAGCCATGCGCCCAGCCTCACGCCGGGGGCATGGCTCTGACAAGGGGGTTCCCCCGGGACCGTGCCCTGGCCCGGGGGAACCATCCGGCTCAACGCCGGAAGGCGTCCTTGACCTTGTCGATCGCCTCGCCGGCCTTCTCCTTGGCCTGCTCGAGCTGACCCTCGGTCTGGTCGTGCTGACCTTCGCGACGCGTCTTCTCGTCGTCGGTCAGCGCGCCCGCGGCTTCCTTCACGCGGCCGCCCATCTCCTTGCCCTTGCCTGACTCCATGGGGGTCCTCCCGGTCGTTGTGGGCCGGATGGTTCCCCGGCCCCACGATGGGAAACCGCGCCGGTCGCCTCAGAACCGTCCGTGGCGCCAGTGCGGGGGCGGCGAGAACTCGTGACGCACCCACGGTCCCAGCGGGACGGCCTCCTCGAAGACCCACCGGAGCCACAGCGTCCGCTCCCAGCCAACGTCCCATGGCATGAACACCGTCCACCCGCCGGGCGCCGGCAGCTCGACGTGGGACACGCGCAGCAGCCCCTCGTAGGTCATCCGCACGCCGTCCCACTCCTCGGCCGCCGACGCCCAGTCGACGGCGATGAGCGGTGCGGGCAGCGTCATGTCGTAGAGCGGCTCGGGAGCGTCGGTCACCGGCCGGGGATGGGCGGCCACCAGGCCCGCCCAGTCGTCGCAGGTGCGGATCTCCAGCACCCGCGCCGAGGCGGGAACCGCGAGCCGCCACACCTGCGCGCCCTCCGGCGTGCGGGCCTCGTCCGGGACCGGCCAGAGGTCCCCGTCGTCCATCGTCGTGGTGTGCGCGCCCACCATGGCGCAGGCGAACGGCGGGTACTCGAACGGTTCGGGCGGCGGGGGAGTGAAGCTCGCCGCCGCCGGCGGGTGCATGTCGTGCCCCACCCAGCCCTGGTCAGCCGGTCGGAAGGGTGCGATCCAGGGGTGGGTGGCCATGCCGGCGAGCCAGCCCTCCGCGGCGGTGCGCAGCGCATCGGCCTCGGCCTCCAGCGCGCCGATCTCCCGCGCGCGGTCCCGGCCGATGTACGGCGCGACCAGCTCCGGGGCGGAGGTCATCTCCCAGCGCAGATCGGCGGGGCGCATGCCGTGCACCAGCTCGGCCTGGAGCACCCGCCGGCCCAGGGTGAGCAGCGCCGGCGGCAGGTCCGGCGTGGAGAAGCCATTCGCGTTCATCGCGAGGCCGGAGGAAGAGAGCCCCCGCCCCCAGGAGAGGATGGGAGCGGGGACCAGGCGCCGGGCCCGGATGTCCTCGGTGAGGACCAGTCCCCGCGGCCGCGACCCTCGGAAGGTCCGACGGCGGATGACGGTCCGGCCGCACGGTCCACCGGCGATGCGCCGGGCTTCCGGAAAGACGCGGCCGCGGAAACCGGTGCGGGGGTCACCCGGGTCCGCGGCTGTTGTCACGATAGGACCGCGGCCACCGCACCCACATCGGTGAGGTCCACACGCTCACTCCCCCAGGACGTGCTCGCTCAACGCGGCGGCCAGCTCGCTCCGGTTGCGGACCGCCAGTTTCCGGTAGACCCGGGTGAGGGTGGCCTCCACGGTGCGGCGGCTCACGAACTGGCGGGCGGCGATCTCCGGGTTGGTGAGACCCTCGGCCGCCAGGCGCGCGATCCGCAGCTCGCTGGGCGACAGGCGGGCCGTGGACGAGGGATTCCAGGTGCGGTTCAGCTCATCCTCGGCGCGTCGGCGCCACAGCTCCGCGCCCGTGCGGGCGAACTCGTCGTGGGCGGCCTGCAGGGCGGCCCGCGCGGCCGCCCGTTGCCGACGACGCCGCTCCAGCTGGCCGAGCACCAGCAGCGAGCGGCCCAGCTCGATCGGGAAGCCGCGGTCGCGCAGGGCGGCCACCGACGCCTCGGCCTGCGCGCTCGCCAGGGCCTGGTCGCCCTCCGCCGAGGCGATGAGGGCGCGGCAGCGCAGGCACGCGCCGCGCGACCAGATCCGCTGCAGCTCGACGCACCGGCGTTCGTAGGGGTCCAGCAGCTCCCGGGCCCGCTCCACCTGGCCGGCCAGCACCAATGCCTCCACGGCGTCGGGCACGTAGAACGCATAGCTGGGGTCCGGGCCGTTGGGATCCAGCCGTTCCAGTGCCGGCTGCGCCCACCGCAGGCCCGCCTCGTGGTCGCCGGCGGCGAGCTCGAGCCGCACCAGCAGGGCGACCATCCAGGAGATCGCGGCGGCGGGGTGCCCGGTTCGGGCCAGTTCCATGGCATCGGCCGCGGCCCTCCTGGCGGCGGCCAGATCGCCGTCGAACATGTGGGCGTTGGCACGCAGCATGCCCACCGGCGCCCGGGCGAACGGGCCTCCCGTGTCCTCCGCGACGTCCGCGCACATGTCCGCCGCGCGTTCCACGGCGCCGCGGTCACCGCGCATCGCGCCGAGGTTCCCCAGGTGCACGGCCAGGTACGGGATGTCGCCGAGGTTCCCGAGGGTCGAGAGCGTGCCGATCTCGTCCTCGATGGCGCGGATGGCCTCGTCGAGGTGCCCCGCGTAGCCGCGCAGCACGGCCCGCACCATGCCGGGGCGCAGCTGCACCCGGGACCGGCGGCGCGGATCGGCGATCTCCTGGGCGTGCCGGAGGGCCTCGTCGTCGATGCCGCCAACCAGGCGCCAGCGTGCCGCGGCCCGCATGGCGATGGCCTCGCTGAGCGGCCCGTCCTCGCCGGCCGCGGACGCACGGGCCACCGACAGGTCCGCGTGACCCAGGATCTCCACGGGATCGGCCCCGGTGTAGTGCAGCGCGTGGACCATCACCAGGTGGGCCCATGCGGCGCCGGCATCGTGATCGGCCAGTTGCTCCAGGGCGCGCTGCAGCAGGTCGACGGCGTCCTGCATCTGGCCCCGCCAGAACTGCGCCTCACCGGCGAGCACCAGCACCTGGCCGCCAAGGGGGCCGTCCAGGCTGGGGAGGTCCTCCATCACCTGCACCATCTCCGCGTGCAGGCCGGCCCGGCCGAACAGCTCACATGCCTGCAGGCCGCGTCGGGCCAACTCGTCGGCCCGATCGGGAGGGGTGAGGCGCCACGACCGGTCGGCGAGCTCGGCCGCGCCGTGGGGGACGCCGCGTGCGGCCGCGTCCAGGGCGGCCGCCTCGAGGGTGTCGGCCACCTCTGCGTCGGGGCCCTCCACGCTCAACGCCAGGTGCCGCGCGCGGTGCTGCAGGTCGCCCTGCTCGGTGGCCAGCCGCGCGTGCATCGCGCGGCGTGCGGCGGGCGGCGTGAGCGCCATGATGGCCGACTCGTAGAGCGGGTGCGTGAAGACCACCGAGCCACCGGCGCCCACGGCGACCATCCCCGCCAGCTCGGCGGATGCGAGGGCATCCAGGTCGTCGTCCGGGCAGGGCGCGGATGGATCACACGCGAGCCGCAGCAGGGCGTCGCGGGTTCGCGCGGGAAGGGTCGCCAGACGTCGCGACACCGCGGCGCTCACGTCGACCGGCACGGGCAGCGGGGCGTCGGGTGATGGCGGCTCGGCCTCCGTGGCCCGGGCGAGCTCCAGCGCGGCAAGGGGGTTCCCCCGCGCCGCCCGGGTGATGCGGCGGACCACGTCGGGACGCAGATCCCGGCCGCCGCGCAGGTCCAGCAGGCGCGCCACGGCCCTGTTACTGAGCGGCCCCAGCACCAGGCGCCACAGGCGGTCGGGGCGCACGGAGCGCTCCATGGGACGGGGCATCGGGCCCTCGCCCACGCGCGCGGCCGCGAGCACGGCCACCGGCCGCTCATGGGCGCTGCGCACCCCGAACTCGATGGCCTGCGCGCTGGCCGGATCGAGCCAGTGCAGGTCGTCCACCACCACCAGCACGGGGCGCGCGTCGGCGAGCGATCGGAACACCGCCGCCACGGCGGCCGCCACGGTCTGCCACTGATCGGGCACCTCGCCGGGTTCCTCACGGCCCAGCGCCACCATGAGCGCCCGCTCCTGCGTGGCCGGGAGGGTGGCGATGGACGCGCAGGTGACGTTGTCGAACAGCTCGACGAGGGCCGCGTGCGACAGGCGCACCTCGGACTGGGAGGGGCGGCAGCGCAGCACCGTGAACCCGCGCTCGTGCGCCATCGCGGCGGCGGAATCGATCAGCGTGGTCTTGCCGATTCCGGGCTCGCCCTCCACCAGCAGCGCGCATGCGCCGGCGGCGGTGGCGTCCAGGAGGCGGGCAGCCGCATCCAGCTCGACCTGTCGCTCGAGGATCACGTGTGGGGGTATCCGTGGTCGGGAGCCGGCGGGACGCCGGTGGACCTGATGAACTGCAGGAACCGGCGCAAACGTTAGTTGCGCGGCGGTGGTATCGGCAAAACCGGACGTTCCTGTCGGTGATTTTGGAGAATCAAACCACGCGCGGGTGCGGTCGTGCCCGGGGAAGGCCGCGGCCATGAGGACCCGTCATGCCACCTGCTGCTGCGGTGCGATCGCGCTGCTGGCCGCGGGGTGCGGCGGAGCGGACGTCGACCGCCCGCCGCCCGAGGCCGCCGCCACCAACGGCATCGAGCACATGCGGATCCTGGAGGTGCGCGGCGCGTCTCCCGTCCTGCTGGAGTCGTGGGAGCACCGTCCCGCCGATGGCTGCTGGAGCCTGCGGATCCGCACGCGACTGCGCACCGGCGAGCCCATGGATCTGATCTCCACCGTGGTGCGCGACGCCGACGGCACGCCCCGCCGGGTGGACGGGCTGGAGAGCCCGCCGGGGGCGACCGGCGGTGGCGATCCGTGCAGGCCGGAGGGCCTCACCGCCCTCGGCCTGTGGCGGGCGATCGCGGCGTCGGACGGGCTGCGGCGCACCGGCACCACCCGCGTGGACGGCGTGCGCGTCGAGGTGCTGACCGGCCCACCGGACGCCGTGCTGCTGGGGACCCCGACGCCCGAGCGCTCGGAGATCGTGGCCGAGGTCGTCACCCACCCCCCGGGCGCCCGGATGCGGATGTTCTACGACCCGGTCGCGCGCGCTCCCGTGCGTGTGGAGACCCCTCGGGCCACGGTGCGTGCGGAGGCCGGCGACGCCGGACAGGTGGTCCCCGCCCGGGTCCTGCGGTTCACGCTGGTGGAGGAGATCCCCGCGACGCCGGACGCGCTCCGGGTGTTCGCGGTGCCGGCCGGGCGTTAGCGGAGAGAGATAACGGTGTCGGCGTGGATCGCCGCCCTGGCGGCGATCCACAGGCCCGGCGGAGTGGGGGACGGGGCGCCCCGCAGGTTGGGCTCAGTCGCGCGGTGTGGTCTGCAGCGTCGCCTCGATGCCCTCCAGGCCGGGGCCGTACACCTTCCAGATCACCCGCCCGCGGGTGTCGGTGAGGATCGTCGTCGGGAGCCCGGTGGCGCCGAAGGCCTCCAGTGCGGTACCGCGGCGGTCGAGCGCGACGGGCAGCCCCGTCGCGTCCAGCGCGGCGAGGGCATCTGGCGGCGGATCCATGCTCGCGACGATCACCACGGCGGTGCCGGGCCCCGCTGTGGCCGCGATGCGGCGCAGGTCTGGGAGGTCCGTCCGGCACGGGCCGCACCACGAGGCCCAGAAGGCGATGACGGTCCGGCGCCCCAGGAGCGATGCGTTGGTGAACCGGCGTCCGGAGAGTGCGTTCTCGCCGCCGCCCGGCCGCAGGATCTCCATGTCGAAGGCCGGGGCGTCCGGGGGCGGAGAGATCTTCGCCGATGGGGTCGGCCCCAGCGTGGTGGGGCTCACCGCGGGCCCCGGCGGCGGACTCCCGGTGGGACCGTCCGTGCCGCGCGGGAGCGCCATGGTGAACATCACCGCCGCGCCCGCGAGCGCGGCACCGGTGAGGGTGACCGAGACGGCCCGCCCGCGGGACCGCGGAGCGGGCGGAACGACCCGCGCGCGCAGCGCGGCGGCGTCGGGCGCACCTGAGCGGGGAATGGCCGACACCTCGACGGGGTTGGCCGCGGCGATGCGGTCCAGGACGTCACCGGGCGGGGTCATGCGATCTCCTCGGTCGTCGCCCGCGCACCGGCGGGCCGCTCGTCCAGCAGGGCGGCGAGCCGGCGGCGGGCGCGGTGCAGGCGCACGCGTGCCGCCACGTGGGTGGTGCCGAGGACCTCGGCGGCCTCGGGCAGCGACAGGCCCTCCCAGCACACCAGCATCACCAGCTCGCGGTCGGACGCGCCGAGGCGCGCGAGTGCGTCCATCACCGGCATGTCGCCGCCCACCGTGGCGTGGGGTGGGGCGGGCTCCCGGTGGAGCCGGTCGCTGAGGGCGGCCCTGCGGCCGGCGGCGCGGCGCTGGTGGCGAACGACGTTGCGGGCGATGCCGAACAGCCACGGCAGCGGGTCGGCCGGCATGCGTTCGATGGACCGCCAGGCGGTCACGAACGTCTCGGCGACCACCTCGTCCGCCTCGGCCGCGGGCAGGCGGCGCAGCGCGTAGGCGAGCACCGCCGGCCGGTGGGCGGCGTACACGGCGTCGAAGCGGTCGGCGGATGCGGTCATCACCCCCTCCTGCCCGGCGGGCGGCCGCGTGTTACACCTGCCGTCGAGGTCACCACGAGAGGATGCGCCATGGATGCGAGGGACGGCTGGGCGGCGATCTCCAGCGCCCAGGAGCTGCGGGACTTGATGGGGCCGCCGATGCCGCGGGCCGCGGCGAAGGACCGTACCCGCCTGCTGGAGCTCGACCGGACGTTCCTCGCCGCGTCGCCGTTCTGCCTCATCGCCACCTCCGACGCCGACGGGAACTGCGACGTCTCGCCCAAGGGCGACCCGCCCGGGTTCACCCTGGTGCTGGACGACGCCACGATCGCCATTCCCGACCGCCCCGGCAACCGGCGGGCCGACGGCCTGCGGAACATCCTCGCGAACCCGCACGTGGGCCTCATCCACCTGGTGCCCGGCCGCGCGGACACGCTGCGCATCAACGGCCGCGCCCGGCTGCTGCGCGACGCCCCCTTCTTCGACCGGATGGTCGTCGACGGCCACCGCCCGTCCGTGGCGATCCTGGTGGAGGTGGAGCAGGTGTTCCTGCACTGCCCCAAGGCGTTCATGCGGTCGGCGCTGTGGGATCCCGAGCGGTGGGACCCGGGGGCGCTGCCCAGCACCGCGCGCATGGTCACGATGGTGCAGGAGGTCACCGAGAGCCTCGCGGAGCTGGAGGCGTACTACGGGCCGTCCTACGCCCGGCGGCTCTACGGGAGCGCCGGGCGTGACGAAGCGTAAGTATTCGTGGATATCTGTGGGCCGGCCGCAGCGGGTTGGCGGAGGAACCCTTCCCAGATACCGGACGTATCCATCCGGGTTTCTCAACCGGCGAAACTGGAGATAGTCTGGCCCCGCCCCGGGGGCTCCCGGGGGTGACGTCTTCAGGCGGCCGCTTGGAAGCAACGCCTCCCAGCCACATCATCGCCATCGGTGCCTCCGCGGGTGGGCTCGAGGCGCTGGAACGGTTCTTCGACCACGTGCCCCCGGCCAGCGGACTGGCCTTCGTTGTGGTCCAGCACCTGTCCTCGGACCACAAGAGCATGATGGCCGAGCTGGGTGCTCACCGCGCACGACGGCGCGGAGCCCGTGGCGGACTCGGTGTGGCTCATCCCTCCCGGGGCGGACCTGCTGATCGAGGAGGGCCGTCTGCGGCTGCACGACCGGCCCGCCAAGCCCGCGCTGCACCTGCCCATCGACACCTTCCTGGAGTCGCTGGCCAAGGAGCGGGGCGAGCGGTCGATGGCGGTGATCCTGTCGGGCACCGGCAGCGACGGATCCCGCGGGCTGCGGTCCATCAAGGAGGCCGGCGGCTACGTGGTGGTGCAGGCGCCGTCGAGCGCCCGGTTCGACGGGATGCCCTCCAGCGCCGTCGCGACGGGCCTCGCCGACCTGGTACTGGCGCCGGAGGAGATGCCCGACCAGCTCGTGCGGCTCGCCGGCGGCGGGCTGCCGGAGGTGCCCGCGCCGACGCGCCGGACGTCCTCGGGCACCGCGGACACCTACCGGCTCATCTTCGACCTGCTGCGCTCCCAGGCCGGGGTCGACTTCGGCAAGTACAAGAGCACGACGGTCGTGCGCCGCGTCATGCGCCGCATGGCCATCTGCCGGTTCGACGACCTGAGCCGGTACTGCGCGCACCTGGCGGAGTCGGCGGCCGAGCGGGAGGCGCTGTTCAACGAGCTGCTCATCGGGGTGACCCGGTTCTTCCGGGACGGCGACCTGTTCGATCTGCTCCGCGAACGGGTCGTGCGCCCGCTGGTCGCCCGGGCCGACCGCGACCATGGCCTGCGCGTGTGGGTGCCGGCGTGCTCGTCCGGAGAGGAGGCCTACACCCTCGCCATGCTCTTCCACGAGGAGATGGAGGAGCAGCAGCGGCTGGTCGACGTGAAGATCTTCGCCAGCGACATCGACCGCCGCGCCCTGGATGTCGCCGCCCGCGGACGGTACTCCGACAGCGTCGCGGCGGACCTCACCCCGGCGCGTGTCTCCCGCTTCTTCGAGGCCACCGACGGCGCCCTGCAGGTGGTGCCCTCGATCCGCAGCATGGTGCTGTTCGCCCAGCACGACCTGACCAGGGATCCACCCTTCACGCGGCTTGACCTGATCTCGTGCCGCAACCTGCTCATCTACCTCGACGTCACCGAGCAGCGGCGCCTGCTCGGCTCGTTCCACTTCGCCCTGCGCGACGGGGGCGGGCTGCTGCTGGGCACCAGCGAGTCGATCGGCGACATGGCCGAGCACTGGGAGCGCGGCCCCCGCGGCCTGCCGTACTACGAGCCCATCGGCGATCGCCTGCCGGTGACCGTCCACGAGACGACCGGGCCCCGGCGCTCACGCGATGAGCGGCGCGGGACCGGCCGGTCCGAGTCGTCGCCGTCGCCGGCCGAGCGCGCCGCGGAGGCCCTGTTCACGCCTGATGGTCCCGCGGCCCTGCTGGTGGACGAGGATTTCCGCGTCATCCACGTGTTCGGGGACTCCGGGCGGCATCTGCAGGTGCCGCCCGGAGCGCCGGCGCTGAACATCCTGCAGCTCACCCCGCAGCCGCTGTCGGCCGTGCTGGCCAGCGGGATCCCCCGGGTCATCCGCACCGGCCGGCCGATGTCCTACCACCACGTGCGGGATGCGGGCGACGGGGAACTGGGCCGCTTGCGCGTACTGCCGGTGCCCGGCGCGGCCCGCCGCGGCGAGGTGCTGGTGGTGTTCGACGGCGACCCGGTCGCGGATGGCGGCGTGGCCGCGGCGGACGGCCTGGGCATCGACCGGCACGCCGAGGTCTACCTGTCGGACCTGCAGACCGAGCTGCAGCACGCCCGGGAGGGCAACCAGGCGCTGGTGGAGGAGCTCGCCACCTCCAACGAGGAGCTGCAGGCCACCAATGAGGAGCTGCTGGCCTCCAATGAGGAGCTGCAGGCCACCAACGAGGAGCTGCAGAGCGTCAACGAGGAGCTCCACACCGTCAACGCCGAGTACCAGCAGAAGATCACCCAGCTGGAGGAGCTCTCGGTCGACCTGGACAGCCTGCTGGCGTCGTCCGACATCGGCACCCTGTTCCTGGACGAGCGCCTGTGCGTGCGCCGCTTCACGCCTCCGGTGCTGCAGGTGCTGCCGCTGCTGGACCACGACATCGGGCGGCCGATCGGGCACTTCAGCACCGAGCTGGGCGGTGGCGGGTTCGTGGAGGACCTCCAGATGGTCCTCGAGACAGGGGAGACGCACGAGCGCACGCTCGACTTCCGCGGCGCTCCGCTGATGGTGCGGATCCTGCCGTACCGCACGCGGCGGCAGGCCGGGGTGGTGGTCACCTTCGTGGACGTCAGCACGGTGCAGCGCGCCTACGAGGTCACGCGCCGGGTGCTCAACTCCATCCCGGCCGAGGTGGCGATGATCGGCCAGGACGGGGTGATCCGTCTCACCAACGCCGCATGGGACCGGTTCTCGGCCGAGCACGGCGGTGCCCCGGAACGCACCCGGGTGGGCGCGAACTACCTCGAGGTGTGCATGGCCGACCCGTCGGCGGCGCCGATCGCCGAGGGAATTCGCGCCGTGCTGAACGGTGAGCTGGAGTCGTACTCCGCCGAGTACCCCTGCCACGGCCCGGCCGAGCCACGCTGGTTCCTGATGGAGTGCAAGCCCACCGAGGACGGCAACGCGGTGATCCTGCACTTCGACGTCACGAGCCGGAAGCTGGCCGAGCTGCGGCTGAAGGGCCTGGCCACCACCGATCCCCTCACGGGCGTCCTCAACCGCCGGGGCCTGGAGCAGGTGCTGAAGGTGGAGCTCGACCGGGTGCGGCGCACCGGCGTGCCGCTGGCCGCCCTCATGCTCGACTGCGACGACTTCAAGTCCGTGAACGACCGGCTGGGCCACGCGGCGGGCGATGCGGTGCTCACCGCGGTCTCACGCCGCATCGAGGGGGAGCTGCGCCCCGAGGACACCGTCGCCCGCGTCGGCGGCGATGAGTTCCTGGTGCTGCTGCCCGAGGTGAGCATGGCGCAGGCAGCCGTGATCGCCGAGCGCCTGCGGCTGGCGGTGGCGGCGCAGCCGATGGCGGTCTCCCACGAGGACCTTCACGTGACCGTCAGCATGGCCGTGGCCCTTGCGGATGACCGCGTGGAGCACGTCGAGGACCTGGTGTCACGCACGCGGTTCGCGCTGAAGACCAGCAAGTCGCGCGGAAAGAACCGCATCACCCGCGCCGGGGAGAGCGACGAGGAGGTGCAGGACGTCTCGGGCATGCAGCCGGCGCTCATGCGGCTCATCGAGGACGAGGAGGCGCTGAGCGTCGTCGCCCAGCCCATCGTGCGGCTCGACGGCGGCGGGGTGCACGGGGTGGAGCTGCTGTCGCGGTGTGTGTTCCTGCCCTCGTTCATGCCCCAGACGTTCTTCCGCGCCTCGATGGAGGAGGGGCTGCTCACCCCGCTCGACCAGCGCTGCTTCGGCAAGTGCCTGGAGATGTGCCTGGAGATCCCCGAGTCGATGGTGTGCCACATCAACATCTACCCGTCGACGCTGCTGGCGTTCTCGGTGGAGACCCTTCAGGACTTCGTGAGCGCGGCCGGCGGCCGGCGGGTGTGCCTGGAGCTGAGCGAGCAGCAGATCCTCGGCGACCCGTCATACATGCTCGACCACCTCTCCACCCTCCGCTCGGCGGGCGTGAGCATCGCGATCGACGACATCGGTTTCGGGCGGACCTCGCTGGAGAGCCTCATCATCCTGGAGCCCGAGGTGGTGAAGATCGACCGCGGCTATGTCCGCGGGATCGCCGAGGACCGCGCCCGGCTGAACTGGTCACCCGGACGGCCCGGTCGTTGGATGCCCAGCTGATCGCCGAGGGCGTCGAGACCGGCGCGGACGCTGATTGCCTGTACGAGCTGGGGATCACCCTGGCCCAGGGCTATCACTACGCCAAGCCCTGCGAGATCGCCGCCCTGGAGCCCATGTTCTCGGCCCAGGCGGGCTGACCCGCTCCTTCGCGACCGTCCGCGGGGACCGGAGCCGGTGCGCCGGCCCCCCGGTCACCGTCTGGCAAGCTGCCGGGACACCGTCCCCGACAGGAGCGCCCGCCGTGTCGAAGCAGGCCCACGAGTTCCACACCAAGGCCGCCGGGAACTTCTCCCGCACCGCGAAGGACTATGACCGCGGGGTGCGCTTCAACATCGACGGCGCGTGGCGCCTCGCGTCGGCCTTCCCGATCCAGGAGTACCCCCGGGTGCTGGACGTAGGGTGCGGCACCGGCTGGGCGGCGCTGGCCATGGTGGAGCGTTTCGGCACCCGCCACGTCACGGGCGTCGACCCCGCCCAGGGGATGCTGGACGTGTTCCAGGAGAAGCTCGGGGCGCTGGATGGCGTCGAGGTGGAGCTGCACGCCCAGGACGTGGAGTCCATGGACGTCGAGCCCGGAAGCTACGACGCGGTCATCTCCTCGATGGCGATGCACTGGTTCCCCGACAAGCACGCCGCCGCACGTTCCATGGCCCGGGCGCTGAAGCCCGGCGGGGTCATCGGCATCCTGTGCTCCGGGGCCGGCGCGGGCGGGGAGCCCGAGTTCCGCGCGGTGCTGAAGGACATCGACCTGCCCGGTGCCTCGGACTGGGACCTGGCGTTCGACACCGTGCTGCGCAGCCCCGAC
>LNFL01000124.1 GCA_001464275.1 Actinobacteria bacterium Ga0077560
GGCCTCGCGGCGGGTGGCCGGGTCCATCATCGACTCGATCACGCCAACGCTCACGCCGAGGGCGTCGTAGACGTCGCGCATCCACTCGGCGTCGCGGCGGGCGAGGTAGTCGTTCACCGTGACGACGTGGACGCCCCTGCCGGCGAGGGCGTTGAGGTACACGGCGGGCACGGCGGCGAAGGTCTTGCCCTCACCGGTCTTCATCTCGGCGATCTTGCCGCTGTGCAGCACCTGGGCGCCGATGAGCTGCACGTCGTACAGCCGCATGCCCATGATCCGCTGGCCCACCTCACGGACGAGGGCGAACGCCTCCTCCATCAGGTCGTCCAGCGGCTCCCCGTTCCCACCGCGCTCCCGCAGGGCGGCGCCCTTGGCGCGCAGCTCCTCGTCGGAGAGCTTCTGCAGTTCGGCCTCGCGCTCGCCGACGCGGGCGACGAGGGACTGCATGCTCTTCATCGCACGTTGATCAGGTCGGTGGACATGGGGCCTCAGATGGTCGGGCGGAATACGGGCACGATGCTCGGATCGTAGCAACGGCCTGTCCATCGGCCCCGGCGCGGCGGGTCTGAGGTTCGGGCGCGTGGGAGACGGCCCTCCGCCCGGATCCGGGCGGAGGGCGTTTCCGAGGTTCAGCCCTCTGGGACGATCAGCCCGAAGTCACCGTCGCCGCGGCGGTACACCACGTTCACGTCGCCGGACTCCGCGTCGCGGAACACGTAGAAGTCGTGGTGGAGCATGTCCATGTGCAGCGCGGCGTCCTCGGCGCTCATGGGCTTCAGCTCGTGGCGCTTGGTCTTCACCAGCTTCGGCGCCTCGGCCTCCGCCTCGTGCTGCAACTCCGGGATGACCAGCTCCACGGGCTCCTGCGCCTGCTCGTGGGCCGGGCGGTGCCGGCGGCGACGCTCTCGGTAGCGGGCGGCCTGCCGCTCCAGCTTCCGCGCGGCGCGGTCGATCGCGACGTACATGTCCTCCGCGCTCTCGCGCACCCGCAGGACCGTCCCCTTCGCCCGCACCGTGACCTCGGCGGTCTGCGGGTGCGCGATCTTGGGGTTGCGCTCGATGGAGAGCTCCAGCTCCACGATCGGCGCCTCGTCCCATGGCGGCAGGATCCGGGTGAGCCGCTCGAGCTTGCGCTCGGCGTGCTCGAACAGGGCATCCGTGACCGGCATGTTCTTGCCCTTGACCTGCAGCTGCATCGCGTCCCCCTCACCAGCCGAAATCCGTGGACGGATCCTAGCGGGGCACCGGCCCGCCGCAGCGGTCAGGGACGGACGGCCCGCGCGACGGCCACGGCGCACACCCGCTCTGCGCCCGCGCGGCGCAGGGCCGCGGCGCACGCGCCGAGCGTGGCCCCGGTGGTCACCACGTCGTCCACCAGCCACACGTGGGCGGGCACCAGGGCCCCGGGGACCACGTCGAACGCCCCGGCCGCCTGGCGGGCGCGCACCGTCCGGCCGGCCCCGCGCTGCGGCGGCTCCTCACGGGTGCGGGCCAGCACGTCGTGCCGCACCGGCACGCCCCAGACCCGGGCCAGCTCGGCGCCGATGAGGGCGCTCTGGTTGTACCCGCGCTTCCGGCGCCGGGCGGCGCCCAGCGGGACGGGAACCAGAACGGCGTCCGGCGGGGGCGGCGGGCAGCGGGCCACGACCAGACCGGCGAGGGGCGCCGCCAGGTCGCGCCGGCCGTGGTCCTTGAGCCCGCGCATGGCGGCCGCGGCGGCCGCGTCGTAGGCCACCGCCTGCCGCGCCAGGGCGAGGGACGGCCGGCATTCCGGGCACCGGTCCACCGGCAGTGACTGCGGGCAGCCGCAGCGGGCGCAGCGCGGCCAGTCGGGCGCCGCCATGGCCGCCACGCAGCGGGCGCACAGCGAGGCCCCGGGAATGCGGCACACCGCACAGGTGCGCGGCGCCAGCAGCTCGGTGATGCGCGTAACCGTGCGGCCGATCACCCGGTCAGGGTGATTGCGGACCACGCACCGATGGCGCCCGGATCGCGCCGACGGCGAACCGGACCGCGCGCCCCTTCACCATTCCCTTACAAATGGCCCGGCATGAACCGGGTCTCGGCGGCGTTCTGACATGTGAACGCGCCGAACAGGAGCCCCGCAGTGCACATCCGCCCCACCCGCACCGCCACCCGCACGGCCCGCAGGATCGCCGTGCTCGCCGTCGCGGGCCTCCTGACCGCCGCCGCCCACGCCTCCGCCGCCACCGTGATCCCCGCCCCCGGCGGGGTCGCGATCATCGACACCGCGGGCGCCGCGGACGATCTGGTGATCGGCTTCCCGGCCTCCGAGACCGTCCGCGTGCACAGCGCCGCCGGCCCCCTCACGCTGGACCCGCGCATCGAGGCCGGCTCCGGCGGGGTGGTGTGCAACCGCGTCGATCCCGCCACGGCCATCTGCCGTCCCGACGACGCCATGGCCGGGATGCGCCTGGACGTCCGCACCGGCGCCGGGAACGACCGCGTCCGCTTCACCCGCCCCTCCAGCGCCCCGGGCGGCATCCTCGCGCCCCGCGTCGCCGGCGGCACGGGTGACGACCGCATCACCGCCGACGGCCTCATCGAGGGCGGCGAGGGCGACGACGTCCTGCGGGCCTTCTCGAGCACCACGCCGGCCGCGCTGCTGGGCGGCCCCGGGGACGACGTGCTCATCGGCGGCCGCGGGTCCGACGTCCTGATGGGCGGTCCCGGCCGCGACCGCCTGATCGACCGCTCCGCCGGCAACCGCTTCGTGGGCGGGCCCGGCCGCGACCTGGCGCTGATCGGCAAGGTCGTGCGGGCCAGCTCGGCCAGCCTGGACGCCGGCGGCGCCGAGGTGCCGCCCTCCCCCGTCGCCGACGTGATCCTCGGCGTCGAGGTCGTGCGCTCCTAGGCGGTCAGGCGCCGGTCCCGGCGGCGGCGACCGCCGCGGCGAGCGTGCGGTCGTAGGGCGGCCGGTGAGCGCCCTGCTCGGTCACGATCGCGCTCACCAGGCGGGCGGGTGTGCGATCGAACGCCGGGTTCGCCACCGGCGCGTCCGGGGCGGCGGCGGGACGGCCGAACAGCCCGACGCCGCGCACCTCCTCGGCGGAGCGCTCCTCCACCGTCACATCGGCCCCGCTGGGCGTGGAGAGATCCACCGTGGTGGTCGGCGCGGCCACGATGAACGGGATGCCGTGCTCGCGGGCGAGGATCGCCAGGCCGTAGGTGCCGATCTTGTTCACCACGTCGCCGTTGGCGGCGATGCGGTCGGCGCCCACCACCACGTGGGTCACCCGCCCCTCGGCCATCAGTGCGGCGGCCATGTTGTCGGCGATGAGCGTGAACGGGATGCCGTCGCGGTCGAGCTCCCACGCGGTGAGCCGGGCGCCCTGCAACAGGGGGCGGGTCTCGTCCACCACCACGCGCACCGTCGGATCCTTCGCGTACGCCGCGCGGATCACGCCCAGGGCGGTGCCGTACCCGCCGGTCGCCAGGGCCCCGGCGTTGCAGTGGGTGAGGATGCGGGCCCCGCGGTGCAGGAGCCGCAGCGAGTGTGCGCCGATCGCCCTGCAGCGCAGCACCTCGTCGCGGTGCAGGTGCAGCGCGAACAGCCGCAGCGACGCGGTGAGGGCCTCGGTGGGCCCGGGGTGGTCCGCGGCGATCGCCAGCTGGCGGTCCACCGCCCAGGCCAGGTTCACCGCGGTGGGGCGGGCCTCGCGGATGACCGCGGCGGCGCGACGGATCTCGGCCAGGTGCCCCGCCGGGTCGTCGTGGTCGGCGTGCTGGGCGGCCAGCGCCACGCCCATGGCGCCGGCGATGCCGATGGCCGGCGCGCCCCGCACCACCATGGTGCGGATGGCGTCCACCACGTCCTCCCAGTGCGTGCACCGGCGGTGGGTGACCTCACCGGGCAGCAGGGTCTGGTCGAGCAGCAGCACCTCGCCGTCGCCCAGGTGGATGATGTCCTGCGGCTCCAGGCCGGCGCCGGACGGCGCGTCGCCGCTCATGTGCCCTGGTCCCAGGAGGCCAGGTAGTCGCGCTGCTCCTCGGTGAGCACGTCGATGCCGATCCCCAGCGTGGAGAGCTTGAGCCGTGCGATCTCGCGGTCGATCTCGCGCGGGACCCGGTGGACCCGCACGTCCAGGTGGCCCCGCTGGCGCACGATGTGCTCGACCACGAGGGCCTGGTTGGCGAAGCTCATGTCCATCACCGCGGCCGGGTGCCCCTCGGCCACCGAGAGGTTCACCAGCCGCCCCTGCGCCAGCAGGAACACCGCGCGCCCGTCGGCCATCCGGTACTCCTCCACCGACGGCCGCACCTCGCGCACCGACACCGCCAGCTCCGCCAGGGCCGGCAGGTCGATCTCCACGTTGAAGTGCCCGGCGTTGGCGATGATGGCCCCGTCCTTCATCACCGCGATGTGCTCGCCGCGCACCACGTTGACGTCCCCGGTCGCGGTCACGAACAGGTCGCCCACGCGGGCGGCGGCGGCGAACGGCATCACCTCGAAGCCGTCCATCACCGCCTCCAGGGCCTTCAGCGGGTCCACCTCGGTCACCACCACGGCGGCGCCCATGCCGCGCAGGCGGGAGGCCACGCCCCGGCCGCACCACCCGTAGCCGCCCACCACCGCCCGCTTGCCGGCCACCAGCATGTTGGTGGCGCGCAGCAGGCCGTCCACGGTGGACTGCCCGGTGCCGTAGCGGTTGTCGAACATGTGCTTGGTGTCGGCGTCGTTCACCGACACCACCGGGAACGCCAGCCCCCCGCTGCGCTCCAGGGCCCGCAGCCGGATGACGCCGGTGGTGGTCTCCTCGGTGCCGCCGATGACGCCGGCCAGCATCTCCCGACGCTCGCCGTGCATCACGCCGATCACGTCGGCGCCGTCGTCCATGGTGATGTGCGGCGCGTGGTCGATGGCCGCGTTGATGTGCCCGTAGTAGGTGGCGGTGTCCTCACCGCGCAGCGCCAGCACGGTCACCGCGTGGTCGGCCACCAGCGCCGCCGCCACGTCGTCCTGCGTGGACAGCGGGTTGCTGGCCACCAGCACCACGTCCGCGCCCCCGGCGCGCAGCGTGCGCATGAGGTTCGCCGTCTCGGCGGTCACGTGCAGCGACGCCGCGATCCGGATGCCCTCCAGGGGCCGTTCCACGGCGAAGCGCTCGCGGATGGCCGCGAGCACCCGCATGTCGCGGTCCGCCCACTCGATGCGCCGCCGCCCGGACGGTGCGAGGGCGAGGTCCGCGACGTCGCTGACCGGCATCAGCGCACCACTACGAGGGACCCTGCGCCCGCCCGTACCCGGTGTCGGCCAGCCGGCCCTTGAGCTTGCCGATCATCTCCACCGGGCCCGGATCGACGCCGCGCAGCAGCCCCAGGTACAGGGACGCGTAGTCGCCCAGCATCACCAGGTCCATCACGCGTCCCAGGGCGGTGTCGCCCTCGGCGGCCAGCTCCACCACGCCGCCCACGTGCTCGGCCACCAGGTCCCGCGTGAAGTCGAAGCGCCGCTCCACCTGCCGGTGGTGCCGCGGGTCGCGCAGCAGCACCAGGCGCGAGAGCGGGCCGAACGCGCCCATGCCCTCGAACCCGCAGATCTCGTTGTGGTCCAGCTCCGGCAGCACGCCCCAGTAGGCGGGCGCCTTGGCGTTCTCGTTGACCTGCCCCTTCCAGCGCTGGGCCACGGCGGCGGTCGCCTCGGCGCCCCAGAAGATGGGGACCGAGTTCAGCAGCAGCCCGGCCACCTGCTTGGCGAGGTTGTCGCCGTAGGGCACCGCGGGGTTGTTGGCGGCCATCGAGCGGTCGATCACCGCGCGGGCGTCGTCCAGCTCGCCCGAGGCCTCCGGGATGATCCCGAAGCGGCTCAGCACCACCACGAGCGGCACCAGCAGCCGCAGGATCGCCGCGCGAGGCTGCAGGCCCGGCGGCAGGTCGATCACCGGGATGCCCTCGTTGCGATAGAAGCTGCCGAGCTTGCCGCCGCTGGTGATCGCCACGCACAGGGCGTTGCGCTCCAGGGCCTGCATCGCGGCCGTGAGGGTCTCCTCGGTCTCGCCCGAGTACGAGGAGAGGATCACCAGGGTGTCCTCGCCCAGCCAGCCCGGCACGTAGTAGTCGCGCAGCACGCTCACGGGACGGCGCAGGCGCTCGCGCCAGGTCCCGGCGACGATGTCGGCGGCGATCGCCGACCCGCCCATGCCGCAGATGGCCACGTTGGCGATGGCGTCGGCCGGCCAGCGCAGGTCCACGGCCTCCGCGCCCGCGCGGGCCTCGTCGAACGCGGTGCCCGACCCCGCCATCCCGGCGATGAGGCCGATGGAATCCAGCCCGTAGGCCTCCGCGCCGTCCAGGATCTCCGCGCTCATGACGCGACCTCCACCCCGGCCGAGACGTGCTCGCCCGTATCGATGCTCGCCGGACCCCGCACGTGCGCACCCGCCGCGACGCGAGCGCCGTCGCCCACCACCACCAGGCCCTCCAGCACCGCGCCGTCACCCACCGCCACGCCCTCGCCCAGCACGCAGCCCGACAGCACCGCCCCGGCGCCGATCGCGCCGCCGGCGCCCACGACCGCCCCGCTCACGACCGCGCCGGCGGCCACGCGGCATCCGGCGCCCAGGCTCGCCCGCGCGTCCACCCGGGCGTCCGCGGCCACCTCGGTGCCGTCACCCAGGAACGCCTCCCCCGCGGGGCTCTCGGTGCGCACCCGGCCGGAGAGCACGTCGGCATGGGCGTCCAGGTACGACACGGGCGTGCCGATGTCGCGCCAGTAGCAGCGACTCGGATAGCCGAACAGGCCGCCGCCGGCCGCAACGTCCGGGAACACCTCGCGCTCGATCGAGCAGGAGCGGCCGGTGGGGATGGCCGACACCACGGACCGGCTCAGCAGGTAGGTGCCGGCGTTGATGAGGAACGGCTCGTCGGGCAGCAGCTGGTCCCGGGACGGCTTCTCCAGGAACTCCATCACCGACCGGTCCGGGTTGAGGCGCACCAGCCCGTAGGCCGACGGGTCCTCCACCGGGGTCAGGGCGATCGACGCCCGTGCACGCGCCTCGCGGTGGGCGCCGACGAAGGCGTCCAGGTCGAGGTCGGTGAGGATGTCCCCGTTGAACACCAGGACGTCCTCGTCGCCCAGCAGCCCGATGGCGTTCGCCACCGCGCCGGCCGTGCCCAGCGGCATGGGGTCGACGACGTAGGACAGGCGCACCCCGAAGCGCGCCCCGTCGCCGAAGTGCGCCTCCAGCGCATCGGGGCGGTACCCGCAGCTGAACACGATGTCGGTGATGCCGTGACGCCGCAGGTGGTCGATCTGATGGGCCACGAACGGCCGGTCGACCAGCGGCATCATCGGTTTGGGGCGGGTGGCGGTGAGCGGCCGCAGCCGCGTCCCCTCCCCGCCCACGAGGATCACCGCCTGCACGTCAGCGCTGCTCCTGGGCGGCGATGCCGAGGCCGGGCAGTCGCCCGATGCCCTCGTAGGTGTACCCGGCCACCGCCATCAGCTCGGGGTCCAGCGCGTTGCGGCCGTCGATGACCACCGGGCGGGCCATCGACGCGGTGAGGTGCGTCCACTCCAGGTCGGTGACCTCCTGCCACTCGGTCACCACCACCGCGGCGTCGGCGCCCTCCAGGGCCTCCTCGGCGGTCGCGGCGATGTGCACGCCCGAGACGCCGTCGAGCGACTTCACCACCGGGTCCCATCCCACCACCTGGGCGCCCTCGGCGATGAGCCGGCCGGCCAGCACCAGGCTCGCCGCCTCGCGCATGTCGTCGGTGCCCGGCTTGAACGCCAGCCCGAGCAGCGCGATGCGCGTGCCGCGGAGGTCACCGAGGTGCTTCTTGAGCTTGCCGATGACCCGGCGCTTCTGCAGCTCGTTCACCTCGATCACGCTGGTGAGCAGCTGGAAGTGGTAGCCGGAGTTGCCGGCCAGCTGCTTGAGCGCGGTCACGTCCTTGGGGAAGCACGACCCGCCGAAGCCGATGCCGGCCTTCAGGAAGGCCTTGCCGATGCGGGAGTCCATCCCCATGCCCTCGGCCACCACCGCGACGTCGGCGTCGACCTCCTCGCAGACGTTGGCGATCTCGTTGATGAAGCTGATCTTGGTCGCCAGGAACGCGTTGGAGGCGTACTTGACCATCTCCGCCGTCGGCACGCTGGTGCGCAGGATCTTGGCCTGCAGCGGCTCGTACAGCCCCGCCACGCGGTCGGCCTGGTCGGGATCGGACGCGCCGATCACCACCCGGTCGGGGTTCATGAAGTCGGCGATCGCGTCGCCCTCCTTCAGGAACTCCGGGTTGCTGACGTACCCCACGTTGTGGAGGCCGCGGGCCTCCAGCAGCTGCCGCACGCGCTTGCCGGTCCCCACCGGCACCGTGCTCTTCATCACCAGGATGTGCCGGGAGTCCCCGCCCAGGGTCGCGAGCTCCTCGATGAAGCCCATCACGCGCGACAGGTCGGCGTCCCCGGAGTAGCTGGGCGGCGTGTCCACCGCGATGAACACGATGTCGCTGCGCTCCAGCAGGCGCTCCAGCGAGAGCGTGTAGGTGAGCCGCTCCCGGTGCTCGGCCATCAGGTCGTCCAGGCCCGGCTCGTAGATCGGCACCCCGCCGTCGTTGAGCGCCGCCACCTTGCGGGCGTCGATGTCGCGCAGCGTCACCGTGTGCCCCAGCGCCGCCATGCACACCCCGGTCACCAGCCCCACGTATCCGGCGCCGATCACCCCCACCCGGGCGGGCGTGAACGACGGGGACGGGTCGGTGGCCGTCGGGGCCTCGACGGGGGCGTCTGCGGTCACGGCGGACTCCTCCTGCGCGGGGTCGGTCTCGGGCACGGCGGTGGGTTCGGTCATCGGATCTGGTCTCGAGGGTTCGGGGACGAAGGGGTGGTGCTAGGGCGTGGGGGCGTCGTACTCCACCGACAGCCCGGCGTCGGTCTCGCCCCTCGGCAGCTTCGCCGTGGCGGCCGGGCGGAACGACCGCGCGATCTCATGAATGGTGTCGGCCGACAGGGCCCGATCCTTGTCCAGGGAATTGCTCACCCAGTAGTTCACGCCCCGGAACGAGAAGGCGTCGCGCGTGAGCAGCTTGCCGTTGTAGAACGTCCGCAGCGGGACGAGGCCCTTGCCCTTCTTGAGGGTGCCCGTCTCGCCCTCCAGGATCGGCGGGTCCTTCATCTGGGTCGCGGTGATGCCCCAGTACTGGTTGCTGCCGCCGACGAACCGGTGGAAGACGATCTTCACGGCCCAGGGCTTCCTCCCGCCCGGCGCGTCGATCCGGTACACCTTGATCTGCCGCACCTCGGAGCCCCGCGCCACCTTGAGCGGCACCATGAGCTTCATCCCCGTGGTGCTGGAGATGTTTTTGAAGATGGGCACCAGGCGCGCCGTGCTGACGGTGTCCGGCGGTTCCGGCTTGGGCGGCGGCGGGGGCGTGAAGAGCTCGCCGGCGAAGTCCCCGCCCACCACCACCACGGCGTCCGCCCCGGCGAGCTTGCTCTTGCCGGTGGGGGTGATGGCGGTGCTCGGGCCCACCAGCACCCGCAGCGCACGGGCGGCGGCGAGGCTCTTCGCGGACTTCTCGTCGTAGAGGATCGCGCTGCTGGTGTAGCCGAAGTTGTCGGCGTTGCCGCCCGACAGCGCCTTGTAGCCCTTGCCGCGCAGCAGGTCGGCCATGTCCTCGCCCACCAGCGACCGGCCGGATCCGTTGAGCACGGTCACCGAGGTGTTGGCCGGCACGACCTTGGGGCCCGCGTTGGCGTTGTTGAGGAACTCCGGGTTGAGCCAGGCCTCGATGGCGTCCTGCAGCTCGGTCTGGCTCAGCGCGTTGATGGAGACGCCCTGGCTGGTCATCGTGGGCGAGCCGTTGACCTGCACGCGGGAGACCCTGCTGTCGGGCGTGTCGATCGCCCGGCGGATGATGTTCAGCAGCTGCCCGGAGTCGTTGATGCTGGTCTCGGCGTTCTTGGCGATGAGCCGCACGAACCGGGGACCCTCGGTGAGCTGGCCCCGCGTCCGCCGCTTGAGCTCCGACAGGAACGTCTGCTGGCGCACGATGCGGGCGAAGTCCGAGTCGGTGTGCCGGTAGCGCACGTAGTCGAGCGCGTCGTCACCGTTCAGCTTCTGGTACCCCGGCTCCAGGTCGATCATCTCGTACTTCTCGGGACCCGAGTTGTCGTTGAAGTAGCGGCGGTCCACATCGATGTAGACGCCGCCGATCTCATCGACGAGGTTCCCGAAGCCCTTGAAGTCGACGTTCACGTAGGCATGCACGCGCTGTCCGGTGAGCTCCTGCACGGTGTCGATGACCTTGGCAGGACCTCCCTTTCCGCTCTGCTCCCCATACGTGTAGGCCGCGTTGATCTTGTCGGTGCCGACCCCCGGGATGTTCACGTAGAGGTCGCGGGCGAAGGACAGCATCGAGATGAACCCGAGCTGGTTGTCCATGTGGACGAGGATGATCGAGTCGCTGCGGCCCGGGTCGCCCTGGTCCCTGCCGCGGCTGTCGGACCCGATGAGCAGGATGTTGATGGGCTTGCCGGGCTCCACCGGGTCGACGACCTTGCGCGCCTCCTTCACCCGGGTGGTGTTCGGACTGATGGTGGCGATCGTCTCCTCGACGAACTGGTAGCCCGCCCACAGCGAGCCGGCCGCCACGGCCAGGCCGATCCACATGGTCCACAGGCCGAGGGTGATCCAGCGCGGCGTGCGGCGCGGCATCCGGTAGTACCGGGCGTTGCGGTGCAGGTCGGGGGCGCGGCGCCCGCCGCCCCGCCCGCCGGGGGGCGTCGTGGGGGGCCGGGTGCTCATGCGCTGGTCGTGGCCCGCTCCACGCCGGCGGCCACGCTGCCGACGAACTCCACCAGGGCCCGGCGGTACCGGCCGAGGCTCTCGATCTCCACGTACTCGTTCGGGCCGTGGTGCCCCGCGCCGACGGGCCCGAACTCGACGGCCGGCACCCCGACCTCCAGGAACGGGATGGCGTCCGAGGATCCGTCGCGGCCGACCGCCCTGGCGCCCGGTTCCATGGGCCGCACCGCGGCGAGGAGCCCCTCCACCATCGCGTGGTCCGACGGGACGTCGGCGGCGGCCTTGTCCAGCAGTACCTTCACCTTGACCTGAGGGTCAAGGTTGGTGATCTGTGCCAGCACCTCGCCCGTGTCCTGGCCCGGCAGCGTCCGCACGTCGATGCACATCCGGCATTCGTCCGGGACCTTGTTCAGCGCGTCCCCACCCTGGATGCGGCCGAGGTTCAGCGACGGCGCGGCGAACATCTCGGTGGACTCCGCCATGAACGGCAGCAGCCCGATCTCGCGGTACAGGTCCATGGCCCGAAGCACGGCGTTCTCACCCAGCCACGGGGTGGAGCCGTGGGCCGCCAGGCCCGGCACCTCGAGCTCCAGCAGCAGCACGCCCTTGGCCTGCACCCCCACGTGCAGGTCGGTGGGCTCGCCGCACACCACGAAGTCGGCTCGCAGGCCGTCGCGCACCAGCATCTCGGAGCAGTTCGCCCCCGGATCGGCACGTTCCTCGTCGGGCACCACCACCATCTGCAACTCCGCGCCCTCCAGGCCGCGGGCGCCCAGCTCGGCGGTGGCCATCATCATCGCGGCGAGCGCGGCCTTCATGTCGTAGGCGCCGCGGCCGTACAGGCGCCCGTTCTCGCGCACCGGCACGAACTGGTCCGGGTGCCCGGGCACCACGTCCAGGTGCCCGTTGAAGAGCACGCGAACGGGACCGGATCCCACGGTCGCGATCAGACAACGGCGGCCGTCGAGCCGGACCTCGCGCACATGCACGCCGCGGCCGTCGAACCACCCCGCCACGAAGTCGATGGCGCGGTCCAGGCCCTCATGCTGCGACGTGTCGAGCGAGATGAGCTCTTCGGCCAGATGGGCCTCGTCCACCGGGAAAGGATAACCCAGCACCCCTCGGACCGAGAGACCGCCCCGGTTCCGCCCCCCGAACCCCGCCGGCCCGGCGGCGCGGGCACCCCGCCTCACCCGCCCTGGGCGCCCAGCTCCCCCTCCGCCACGCGGCGCGCCAGCTCCACGCGGGAGCGCACGCCCACCTTGCGGTAGGCGTTGGACAGGTGGAACTCGACGGTCTTGGTGGACAGGTACAGACGCGCCGCGACCTCCTTGTTGCTGAGCCCCTCCGCCACGAGCATCGCCACCTGCAGCTCCTGGTGGGTGAGCGGCAGGCCACGGTCGGGCGCCGGGGTGCTCACCCGCACGCCGGAGGTGGCCAGCAGCGACTCGGCGCGCCCCGCCCAGGGCTCGGCGCCCAGCCGCCGGAAGGTCGCGATCGCCGTCTCCAGAGGCGCGCGGGCGTCCATGCCGCGTCCCTGCGCCAGCCGGCGCTCCCCGAGGCACATCAGGGTGCGGGCCTGCTCGAACGGGTACGGCAGCGTCCCGAACCGCGCCCATCCGTCCTCGAACGTGGCCTCCAGGCCGTCGTCGGCGACCAGCTTCACCCGGCACCGGTGGGCCAGCAGCAGCGCCAGGTCCGAGTCCAGGCGCCGCGCCTGGGCGAGCAGACGCGCCGCCTCGCGCATCGCGCGGTCGCGGGCGCCGGTCAGCATCAGCGCCTCCACCAGGTCGGCCTGGTACGGCACCACGGCCGGGTTGCCGACGCCCATCCGCAGGAGCCGGTGGCGCGTCGCCTCCAGGTGCGTGAGCGCCGCCGCCGCGTCGCCCCGCGAGAGCTCCAGCAGCCCCAGGGCTGCGAACGCGAGCGCCGGCGCGGGCACCATCGACACGTCCCGACCCAGCCGGATCGCCTCCGCCGCCGCGCCGTGCGAGGTCTCCCCGTCGCCGCGGGCCGCGCTGATGCGGGCGATCACCGCCAGGGCCCGCACCCGGACGGTCCGGTGGCCCGTGAGGGCCGCCAGCCGCGCCGCGTCGTGCGCATCGGCGAGCGCGGCGTCCCACTCACCCAGCTGGGCGCGGACGCGGGCCCGGTCGGCCAATGCCACCACCCGCGTGCCCGCGGCGATTACCGGGGAGGCGGGATCCAGGACGCGGTCGAGGGCCTGCAGGGCACCGCCGAACTCGCCGAGCCACAGGTTGGCGTCGACGGCCATCGACAGGTCCTCGTCGGGCACGTCGCCGGTGGGGTCGCCGAGCGCCATCACGTCCCGCCAGCCCGGGTCGCCCACCAGCAAGCGGCAGGCCAGCAGCATCGTGCGCGCCGACGCGCGGACGCGGGCGTTGGACAGAGGCGCGAACTCGACGGCCCTGCGGGCGGACCGGGCGGCCGTGGCGGCGGTGTCGCCCAGCACCGCGGCATGCGCCGCGGCGGTGAGCGCCTCCGCCGCCTGCGCCCGGTCGGTGGGCGCCAGCAGATCGGCCGCGTGGGTGAACGCGCCCACCGCGGAGCCGATGGGTCCGCGGCTCAGCAGCGCGCGGCCCCGCAGGTTGAGGACCCGCCCGCGCACCGGATGCGGCAGGGCCTGCTCCAGCAGGCGCTCGGTGAGGGCCAGCGCCCGGTCGAGGTCGCCGCCCAGCATGGCGTTGCGGGCCGCGGACTCCAGTCGCCGGGCGGCGGCGACCGGATCGGCGCTCAGCGTTCCCGCCCGGGTGGCGGCCTCGGCGGCGGCCAGGAAGGCGGTGCGAGCGGCCATGCCGGCGGCCACCCGTTCCAGCTCGGCGGCGACCGCCTCGTCGGGGCCGGTCGCCGCCTGCGCCAGGTGCCAGGCACGGCGGTCCTGGTCGCCGTGCTGCGCGGTGGCCGCATAGGCCAGGTGGGCCGCGCGCCGCGCGTCGTCGTCCGGAGCGTGGTAGGCCGCCGACCGCATCAGCGGGTGCGCGAACCGCACCTGGGCGCCGTCGAGCATCACGATCCCCAGCCGCTCGGCCTCCTCCAGCAGCACCGGGTCGAGCCCCAGGTGCCCCAGTGCGGCCACCACGTGCTCCAGCCGTCCGCTCTCGCCGGCCGCCGCCACCATCAGCGCCCGGCGGGTGGCGTCGTCGAGGTCCGCGAGCCGCTCCGCCAGGCGCTCGGCGAGGGTCGCCGCCGTGGGCAGGGGATCGGTGAGCGGTTCGGTGCCCCGCAGCTGCCCGGGGGTGAGCGACCGCGCGATCTCCGTGAGCGCGAGCGGGTTGCCGCCGGTCCCCTCCACCAGCCGGTTGAGGACCTGGGTGCTCACCTCCGCGGTCGCCAGCAGCAGCGCCGCATCCGCTACGTCCAGGCCGTCCACCGCCAGGTGCGGGAGGTCGTCGGGCGCGAAGGGCCCGGCGCCGTCGGCCAGCGTGGTGAAGAGCATGGCGATGCCCTCCGCGTCGAGGCGCCGCGCGGCGAACAGCAGCGCCTCGGCGGAGGCCGCGTCGAGCCAATGCGCGTCGTCCACCACCACCAGCGCGGGACCGCGCTCGGCGATGGCCCCCAACAGCCCCAGCACCCCGGCGTACACGGCGAAGCGGTCCGTCTGCTCGGCGCGGTCGCGGCCGAGGGCGGCCCGCAGCGCCACCGCCTGGGGACCCGGGAGGGCATCGAGCAGCCCCATGTGCGGGCGCAGGAGCTCCCCCAGCGCCGCGAAGGGGACGTTGGCCACCGGCTGGAGCCCGGCCACCCGGAGGATGGTCATCCCGCCCGCGGAATCGACCGCGTCGTCCAGGAGCGCGGACTTGCCGATGCCCGCGTCGCCGCGCAGCACCAGCGATCCGCTGCGCCCGGCGACGGCGCCCGCGATGAGGCGCTCGATCTGCGCCCGCTCCGAGGCGCGCCCGACGATTCGGCCCATGGATCGCAACCTAGTGTCAGGTTATGGCATGTCGCACGCCCCCCTAGGGGGTGCCCGGCGTCACCTCCCAACGCACGGGGAAACCTGGGGAAACCCCCGGTGCGACCACCCACCGCGGCCCGGCAGCATGCCGGCGCCAGGTGCGGCGGCGCTTCCGATGGGCGACACCCTGGGTGGACGGACCCACCCTCCCCGGTGGGTGAAGACCGCAGGTACGCGCCGCGCCTGGCGACCAGCTCCCCCGACCCCGTACGAAGGAGCGCGCATGGAGCTCGAGGGGCGACATGTCCTGGTGACGGGCGCATCGCGCGGCATCGGGGCGTCCATCGCGGAGGCGATGGCCGCCAGGGGCGCCCGGATCACCGTCGTGGCCCGGTCCGGGGACGCGCTGGCCGAGGTCGCCGCCAGGACCGGCGCCGTCGCCATCACGGCGGACCTCACCGATCCGGAGGTCCTGGAGGGCCTGCTGGCCCGGGTCGAGGCGGAGGCCGGACCGGTGGACGTGCTGGTCAACAACGCCGGGGTCGACAGCACCGGATCCCTCACGGCCATGACGCCGGACCAGGTGCGGCGCACGATCGACCTCAACCTCACCGCCCCCGTGGAGCTCACCCGGCGCGTGATCCCGGGGATGGTCGAGCGCGGCGGCGGCCACATCGTGAACGTGTCATCGCTGGCGGGGTACGGATGCCTGCCGGGCATCGGCGTCTACTCGGCGACGAAGTCCGGCCTCACCCACTTCACCGCGGCCCTGCGGGCCGAGCTGCGGGGTCTGCCGGTGCGCACCACGGTGGTGGAGGTCGGCATCGTCCAGCCCACCGACATGGCCGCGTCCGGGCTCGCATACCCGCCGTTCCGGGACGCGTGGAACCGGCTCAAGCGCCTGGGGATCATGCGCGACGTCCGGCTCGAGCAGCTCACGCGCGCGGTGGTGCGGGCGGTGGAGCGCGACCGGCGGCACGTGCGGCTGCCCCGCCGGGCGTTCACGCTCAGCGCGCTCCCGGAGGCGAGCCGGCGGACCACCGAGTGGCTCCTCACGGGGGTGGCGCCGCGGGTGCCCCCGGGCTGACCGGCTCCGGCGCGCGGCCGGCGTCGATCTCGGCCACCGGGTTCGCCAGACCCCACGCGCCCGCGGCCACCAGCACGGCGGCGCACGCGGCCAGGCTCCAGCGGATCCCCACCAGATCGGCCAGCACGCCCGCGCCCAGCGACCCGATGGCGATCGGCCCGATCACGGCGAGCTGGTAGAGCCCCAGCATGCGGCCCACCATCGACAGCGGCGCGCGCAGCTGCACCGCCGTGTTGGTGGCGGCAGAACGCCATCGCCGCGATGGCCACCGGCAGCGACGGCGCCACCGCCACGCCGGCCATCCCGGCGCCGAACACCGTGGTGGCCAGCGGGAGCGCGACACCGCGGCGCAGCCCGCCCGCGTGCAGGCGCTCCAGCAGCCAGGCGCCCGGCAGCGCCCCCGCGCCCATGGCCCCCAGCAGCACCCCCAGCCCGCCGGGACCGGTGCCCAGCCGCTCCGCGACCACCGGGGCGAGCTCCTGGATGGGCGACGCGAACGCCGCGAAGCCGGCCATCCCGATGAGCAGCCGCCGGATCGCCGGGTCATGGCGGGCCACGGCCAGGGCCACCCGCATCGGCACCCCGCGGCCCCGCGTGCCGTGTTCGCGCAGGTGGGCGCGCATCAGCACGCCGATGAGCGCCAGGAACGACACCGCGTTCACCGCGAAGCACCAGGTGGGCCCCAGCGTCACGAACAGGCCGCCGCCGACGGCGGGACCGAGAAAGCGCGCCACGTTGATGCCCGCGGCGTTCAGCGACACGGCCTGGGACAGCCGCTCGGCGGGAACCAGGGCCGGCACCAGGGCCAGGATCGCCGGCAGGCCCAGCGCGAAGCCCACGCCCAGTGCGAACGTGAGGACGTAGATCGTCCACACCCCCAGTAGCCCCATTCCCGACAGCACGGCCATCGCGACCGCGGCGACGCCCTGGACGGCGAAGGTCCAGATCCCGACCGCGCGGCGGTCGAAGCGATCCGCGAGCTGTCCGCCGAAGGTCGACAGCGCGAACGCCGGGCCCCGGGCGACCAGGGCCAGCGCGCCGACGGCGGTGGGCGAGCCGGTGAGCTGCAGGATGAGCCACCCCGAGGCGACGATCTGCAGCCAGCTGCCGCAGTTCGACGCCAGCGACGCCAGCCAGAACCGCCGGAACCCGGGAATCCGCAGGACGGTCGGAATGGGGGCCATCGGCGCATCATGCCCTGCCGCGGGGTGAGAGGATCGCCGCGTGCGAGCCCGATACGACGTGGTGGTGGCCGGGGGCGGCCACAACGGCCTGGTCGCCGCCGCCTACCTGGCGGGCGCCGGCCGGTCGGTGCTGGTGTGCGAGCGCCGGGACGTCGTCGGCGGCGCGGCGGTGAGCGAGCGGGTCTTCCCGGGCGTCGACGCCCGGCTGTCCAAGTACGCCTACCTGGTGAGCCTCATGCCGCGCCGGATCATGCGCGAGCTCGGCGTGGACGTCGACCTGCGCCCCCGCCGCATCGCCTCGTACAGCCCCGTCCTCCGCGACGGCCGCCACACGGGGCTGCTGGTGGACCGCACCGACCCCGGGCGCACGCGCGAGGGGTTCCGGGTGCTCACCGGGTCCCACACCGAGCACGACGCCTGGGAGCGGTTCGGCGAGGCGACCGCCCGGCTCTGGACCCGCTGCCGACCCGCGCGCAGCTGCGGGCGCGGGTGGGTGACGACGCCCTGTGGGAGGCGGTGGTGGAACGCCCGCTGGGGGAGGTCATCGAGGCCACGTTCGCGGACGACCTGGTACGCGGCATCGTGCTCACCGACGGCCTCATCGGCACGGTCCGCGACGCGCACGCCGCGGATCTCGTGCAGAACCGCTGCTTCCTCTACCACGTCATCGGCGACGGCACGGGGATGTGGCGGGTCCCGGCGGGCGGGATGGGCGCGGTCAGCGGCGCCCTGGAGCGGGCGGCCCGTCGCGCCGGCGCGGAGCTGCGGACCGGTGCCGAGGTCGTCGGCGTGCACGCCGACGGTCCCGAGCGGGAGGTCGTGGTGCGCGCCGGGGACCACGAGCACCGGGTGGCCGCCGGCCATGTCGTCGTCAACGTCGCGCCCCACGTGCTGGATCGCCTCATGGGCGCCGACCCCGGACCCGCCCCGCGGGGCGGCCAGCTGAAGGTGAACATGCTGCTGCGCCGGCTCCCCCGGCTGCGCGCGGGCATCGCGCCGGAGGATGCCTTTGCGGGGACGCTGCACGTGGACGAGGGCTACGCCGCGCTGGAGCGCGCGCACGCCCAGGCGGCCGCGGGGCATCTTCCGGAGCATCCGCCGTTCGAGCTCTACTGCCACAGCCTCACCGACCCGGGCATCCTGTCCCCGGAGCTCGCCGCCTCCGGCCACCACACGCTCACCCTCTTCGGCCTCCACATGCCGCCGGAGTGCTTCGCCGGGGATCACGACGCGGCACGCGAGACCGCGGTCGCCCGGTGCCTGGCGTCGCTGGACCGGTACCTGGAGGAACCGATCGCCGGGTGCCTGGCCACCGACGCCGACGGCCGGCCGTGCATCGAGGCCCACTCCCCGCAGGACCTGGAGCGTGAGCTGGGCCTCCCGGGCGGGCACATCTTCCACCGAGACCTGTCGTGGCCGTTCACGGACGACGCCGAGCCGGCCGGCACCTGGGGCGTCGAGACGCGCTGGCCCGGGGTGCTGGTGTGCGGGGCCGGCGCGGTGCGCGGCGGTGGGGTGAGCGGCATCCCCGGCCGGAACGCGGCGATGTCCGTCCTCCGGGACGGTTGAGGGGAATCCCTCCTGGACAGCCGCCCGGTGCGGGCGGATCATCTGAGCCCCACAGCACGGAGACCACGTGGATCGGGACACCTGGGCAGGGCTGGTCGAGACCGCGTTCGCCTCGCGGCGGGCCGAGAACGTCGCGGCGCTCTACACCGAGGATGGATGGCGCATCGAGCACGCCCGCCCCGGCGTGGAGCTGATGGGCCGCCCGGCCATCGCCGCCCGCATCGAGGGCTGGTTCGTCGCGGTGCCCGACTCGGCGCTGCGCATCACCGGCATCCATGGCGACGACGACGTCCGCGTGCTCGAGTGGATCTTCGCGGGCACCCACCACGCGGCCCACGAGGCCAGCGACAGCCGCCTGGGCACGCTTCCACCGCGCGGCGAGCGGGTGCACCTGCCCGGCGTGAGCATCTGCCAGATGGACGGCGACCTCATCGCCGTCGAGCGCTGCTACTTCGACGCGGCCACGCTCATGGCGGGGGCCGGCGTCATCCCCTGACGCCGATCCGGTCCGCACGCCCCCCGCTCCCAGGACCGGCGTATTTGACGCGAACCCGCTCTGGGCGGAAATTCCCGGGACCGACCAGGAGACCCTGAATGGCCGTCCCGTGCCGTGCCCTGCGCGTCCTGCCGCTCTCCCTCGTGCCACTGCTGGCGCTTTCCGCCGCCGCGGGCGCCGTGCCCGCGACGCCCCAGACCATCCTGAGGTCCACCTACGGCATCGATGGGCCCCTCGCCGTCACCGCGGGGAACGGCGCGGTGACGGCGTGGTCGGGCGGTCTGCGCGGCGCCTCGGTGTCATCGACCGAACATCGGGCCGGAACGGCCCTCTGGCCCGGCCCCGTGTCGATCGTGTCCGGAGTCGACGGCGGCGTCTGGGGGACCCGCCTCGCGACGAACGCCGCGGGTGACACCCTGGCGGTCTGGATGGTCGCCACCAGCGCGGGCGACACGACCAACGTCACCATCGAGGGCGCCCGCCGCACCGGCGCACGGACCTGGAACGCCCTGCCGCGCGTCGCGACCATCGCGGACGCGGCGTCGATGTACCGAGCGGATCTCCCCCGCACCCCGCTCGACATCGCGGTCACGCCGGACGGCACCGCGCTCGTCGCATTTGGGACACCCGACGGGTCGGTCACCGCCCTTCGCCTCGCGCCCGGCGCGGCGGCATGGGATGCCCCGGTCACCGTCCGGGGGGCCGTCGCCGGCCGGCTCGCTCCCGACCCCGCCGATCTGGCGCTGGCCGAGGCGCCGGACGGCACCGCAACCCTGCTCTGGACGGAGACCGCCCCCGATGCGACGCGGTCGATCGGCATCGCCACCTGGAGCGCCGGGACCTGGTCCCCGCCGGCGTCGGTGCCCGGGAGTGCTGGCGGCTACTACCCCGACGTCGAGGTGACCCCCGGGGGCGAGACGATCGCCGCATGGACGACACCCGGCGGCAACTGGGTGGCCACGCGGCCCGCCGGTGGGGGTTGGAGCCCCACCGTCCGCGCCGGGGGCGGGTACTCCCCGGAGATCGCCGTCGGAGCCAACCGCGTGGCCATCACCTGGCCGTCGGCCGGGAGGGGTGTCGCCCTCCGGAACGCCCCGGGCGGCGCGTGGGCCTCGTCCCGCGCCCCCGTGGCGCCGCTCGCGGCGGCGTTCGACCGGGGGGACCGGCTCCTCGTGGCCGGTCGCCTCAACAGCGGCGTGCTGGTCTGGACACGGCAGACCGAGGCCGGTGCCTGGGGCATCGCCCGCATCGCATCCCGCCAGCGGGACCTGATCGGCGTCTGGGGCGCCGCGATCGCGCCATCCCCGGCCGGCCCGCTGGCCACGCTCATCTGGGCGGGGAACGTCCGGGAGGGGCGGCTCGGCATGCCCCGAGGCGGCGCCGTCCTGCAGGGCATTGACATCACTGCGACGACCGGTGACCCGGTCGGGTCAGGGACGCTGCGACTGCCGTCGGCGCCCTCAACCGTCAGCGCGTACGCCGTGCTGTCGCTGGCCCCGCGGTTCACCAGATACGCCGGCCCCACACCGGTGCGCATCCAGACCCGGCGCGGCGGCCGGTGGCACACCGTGGCCGGCGATACCGCCGACACCGGCACCGCCGTCGAGATGCGGGTGGGTGGCCCCGGCCGTCTCCAGGTGCGACTCGCCTACGGCCCCGGATTCCGCCGCATCACCAACGCCGTCGCCGTGACGGTCATGCCCACCGCCCTGCGCCGGGCGGTCGCCGGATGGAGGCCTTGGGCCATCGCGGTCTCCGGGCGGGACCTGTGGGTGCTCAGCCAGACCAAGAGGGGTGCACCCAAGGAACTGCGCCTGCTCGAGGCCACGACCGGCAGGCTGCGCCGAGGGCCGGTGCGGATCGGTGGCGGCCCCTTCTTCGTGGCGTCACTGGTGGAGACCGGCGGGCCCGTCCTGATCGATCAGCAGGAGGCCGGCCGCCGCGTGCTCGACGCAGCCCGCCCGGGACTCCTCGGCCCCCCGGCCACCGTGGATCCCGGTGGCTGCACGGCTGCCGGCTGCACGCCGATCCGCGTCACCGCCGCGGGCGTCACGATCGCGGCATCCAGGAGCGTCGGGTACCAAACCGCGCCGCTCAGGGGGGCCGACGGCCGTGTGTGGGGCTTCGGTCCCGGAACGAGCGACGAGGGCGGCGGCTACTCAGCACCGGTTCTCGAATCGCCCGGCGGCGGCCCACCCGTCGCCCGAGACGCCCAGGGCCTGCTGGGCTACCACGGCGGGCACGTGGCCGACGCGCTGGCCGTGGACGGCGGGCTGTGGTTCCGCGGTGCCCTCCGCTCGGTCCTGTGGGTGGGGACCACCGGGCCGGGGGTCGCAAAGGGCGAGTTCGCCGCGATCACCGGAACGGGGCGCTGCGTCTGGGGCCTCACGTCCGGCCCACGACCGGCCCTCGTCCGCCTGCGGCAAGGGGCCGCACCGAACGGAACGCCCATCCCGCTCAGCGGCGTCACCGGACCGCTCCTGGAGAACTGGGCGGGGCCAATCCTCGCGGTCGCTCCGCGAACCGGATGGGTCATCTCCACCGCGGAGCAGACGCTCGTGAAGATCCCGCTCCCCGCCTGCTGAGGCGGAACGCTTCGGTGCGGGCCACGTGGGCCCGCACCGAACGCGATGCTACTTGCGGTTCTCGACCACCCGGAGGCGGTTCTCCGCGCGGCGCTTCTTGCTGACGGCCGCGACCATCGCGGCCTCGTCGTCGCCGGCGGCCGCGATGGCCTCCTCGGCGCGACGGAGCGCGTCCTGTGCCCGGTGGGCGTCGATCTCGGAGGCCCGCTCGGCCTGCTCGACCAGGATGAGCACCTGGTCCTCCTCCACCGCCATGTAGCCGTCGGTGGTGGCGAAGACCTCTTCGCTGTCGTCGAGCATC
>LNFL01000125.1 GCA_001464275.1 Actinobacteria bacterium Ga0077560
CCCCCCCCCTGCCCCGAGAACACGGTGCCCTCGGGGGTCAGGAGGCGGATGCCGAGACGCTTGCGGTCGGTGGCGTGGGTGGACACGTCAGGCCTTCATCGAGGCGGCCTTCTCGATCGCCTCGTCGATGGTGCCCACCAGGAAGAACGCCTGCTCCGGAAGGTCGTCGTGAAGCCCGTCCACGATCTCCTTGAAGCCGCGGATCGTCTCCGACAGCGTCACGTACTTGCCCGGGGTGCCGGTGAACGCCTCGGCCACGAAGAACGGCTGTGAGAGGAAGCGCTCGATACGGCGGGCGCGGCCCACGGCGAGCTTCTGCTC
>LNFL01000126.1 GCA_001464275.1 Actinobacteria bacterium Ga0077560
GGGGCTGAAGTAGTAGTCCTCGGGGGTCTCGGTGGTCCAGCGCGCCTGCTCCCAGGTCCACAGCCGGGTGAGGTTGTGGCCGTGCACCTGGAGGCTGTCCAGGAACCGCTCGTTGTCGAACGGCGGCGGCGGGTTCCGGGTCCCGGTGTCCTGCACGTTCGACCATGTGTGGGCGCCGGCGAGGGTGATGCTGCGTCCCAGCGGGTCCACCGGGAACGGACGGCTCGGGATGAACCGCAGCGGGCCGGCCGCGGCGGGATCCACGCGGATCTCCGCGACGGCGCGGCGCCCGCCGGTGCGCGCCTCCACGCGGGCCGTGCCCGCCGAGACGGCCTCGATGCGTCCCGGGCCGGTGAGGCGCACGCCCGGGGCGATCACGCGCCATCGCGCCCGCGCCGTGACGTCCCGCACCGAGCCGTCGGTGCCCCGCTCCACGGCCATCAGCCGCAGCGCCTGCCCCGGGACGATCGCCGGGCGGGCCGGGTTCACCACCAGGGCGGCCGTCCGGACCGGGCCCGGCGGATCGGGGTCGGGCGCGCGGGCCTCGTCGGCGCACCCTGACAGGGCGGCCACGACGGCGACGAGCGCGGCGATGACGACTGCGGGGGTCCGGCGCACGCCGTGAGCCTATGGCAGCTTCAGGCGCCCTGCCCAGCCCCGGCCAGGATCTTCACCATCGCCGCGTACCCCGACCTGCGGGCGTGCTCGAGCGCCGTCACGCCGTCCTGGTCGGCGATCCCCGTGTCGGCGCCCGCGTCCACCAGCAGCCGCACGATCTCCACGTGCCGCGGCCCCCCGTCGCCCAGGATCACCGCCTCCAGCAGGGCGGTCCAGCCCAGGTCGTTCACGTGGTCCACGTCGATGGCGGTGTCCAGCAGCCGGCGCACCACGGCCACGTGTCCCCGGTCGGCCGCGGGGATGAGGGCGGTCCCGCCGAAGCGGTTGGTGCGCGTGAGGTCGGGCCCCGCCCGCAGGACCTCCTCCAGCACCGCCAGGTCGCCCGTCTCGCCGGTGGACAGCAGCGCGTTGGCGCGCGTGTCGTCCTGGAGATCCACGTCGGCGCCCGCCTCCACCAGGATGCGCACGACGTCCGCGTGACCGCCGTAGGCCGCCTCGATCACCGCGGTCCGCCCGGAGTCGGAACGGGCGTCGGGGTCCGCGCCGGCGGCCAGCAGGCGCCGAACCTCGGCGGCGTCTCCCCGGGCCGCCGCCGCCAGGGTGGCGGCATCGCCGGCGGGTGCCGGGTCGTTGTCGCCACAACCGGCGCCGATCACGAGCACGGCGGCCGCCAGGGCGGCCAGCACGCGCGGGATCAGGTGGCGCACTCCACCAGCCCGGCGTCCGTCAGGGCGCGTCCGGCCGGCGCTCCCTGCGCCTGAAGCCGGGGCAGCACCTCCGCGACGACCTTCTCCCAGTCGGCCCCGCCGGCGATGCGCTCCCGGGCGCCCTCGAACAGGCGCGCCGCGCGGGTGAGGCGCGTGAGCCCGGCGTCCACGTCGGCACGCACCTCGGCCGGGGCCGGGATGGCCCGCACCGCGGCCACCTCGCGGTCCAGCAGGGTGGCGCTGCGCCGAAGCCAGTCCAGCACCGCCGCCCGGTCGTCGGGCACCAGGGCCCGCAGTGCGGCCTTCTCGTCGGCGAAGGCGCGGCACGCGGCGTTGGCGGATGCCACGTACTCCGGCAGCGGCGCGGCGGCGGTGCTGCCGGGCGGGTCGTCGGACCCGCCGTCCCCGCAGCCGGCAAGGGCGGCGGCGGCCATGAGGATCACGGCCGCCGCCGCCCGGCTGCCGCGCATCAGTGCCCGGCGCCGGCCACGTCGGCGGTGAGCAGGCCGGCCTCCAGGGCCACCCGCACGATGTCCGCCCGGCTGGCGATGCGCAGCTTGTTCATCATGTTGGCCCGGTGGGTCTCCACGGTCCGCGGCGACAGGTGCAGGCGCCCGGCGATCTCCTGGTTGCCGTACCCCAGCGCCAGCAGCTGCAGGACCTCCCGCTCCCGGTCGGTGAGCCCCTCCAGCGGATCGGGGGGCGGCGGCTGGGCCAGCGCGGCACCGAGGCTCGGATGCAGGTACCGCTCGCCCGATGCCACGGCGCGGATGGCGTCCACCAGCTCCTCGTCGGCCGCGGTCTTCAGCAGGTAGCCCTGGGCGCCGGCGCTGAAGGCGTCGCGCACGTCCTCTCCGGAGCCATGCATGGAGAGCATCACCACCTGGGTTCCCGGGTGACGGCGGGTCAGCTCCCGAACGCCGGCCAGGCCACCCATGCCGGGCATGCGCATGTCCATCACCACCACGTCCGGATGCTCGCGGTCCGCGACGCGCAAGGCCTCCTCGGCGGTGGCCGCCTCACCCACGCAGTGCACCCCCGGGCTGCGGTCGAGGATGAGGCGCAGGCCCGTCCGCAGCACCCGGTGATCGTCGACCACCATCACGTTGATCGTGTCGCCGCTCATGGCTCGCCCCCTCTGCTCGATGCCCGCCGGACTGGACGAATGCGGGGGGATTCGTCCGCGTGCGTGCACCTACCATCCCACCACATGTCGGCACCCGCGTCACCCGTGCGAACCACGCTGTCTGCCCTCGGTCTTGCCGGGATCGCGGCGGGCATCACCATGGTGTTCCTCGGGATGCGGGACGTCATGGAGATCGGCGGGGCCTGCGGCAGCGGCAACACGTCGCTCCGGCTGGTGCGCGAGTGCCCGGACGGACTGGGCGCGGCGTTCTTCGGCGGCGCCGCCCTCGCCCTCGTGGGCGCCGGGCTGCACGTGGTGTGCGCGCCGCGTGGCGGGCCGCGGCCGATCCTGCTGCTGTGGCCGGCGCTGTTCATCTCGCTGGGCTGGAACTTCGTGAGCTACGCCCTCGACCCGCCGGACGGCGGTGGCACGGTGACGGGGTGGCTCGTCCCGGGGATCATCTTCTTCATCATGGGCGGCGTCCCGCTGCTGGCGCTGCTGGCGTCGCGGACGCTCCGAGAGCGCCTCGTCGGTTCCTCCACGCCGCGTCCCGGCCTGTTCACCGGCACGGCCGGGATGGGCGGCCTGGGCGGCGCGCTGAGCATGCTCGACGTGGCGAACCGGGCCGCGTCCGCGGCATCGGCGTCGGCTCCCGCTCCGGCACCGACTCCGCCGCCTGCTCCCGCCGTCGCACCCGCCGAGGACATGGTCGCCTCCCTCGAGCGGCTGGCCGAGCTGCATCGGACCGGCGCGCTCGACGAGGACGAATACCGGGCGGCGAAGGACCGGATCCTCGACGGAGGTGCCGGATGAGCGGCAGGGCACGGCTGGTGCTGGGCGGCGTCTACGTGCTGGCCGCCCTGGTGGGCGTCTGGGCGGGCGACGCGCTGTACTCCGCGCTCACCTGATCGCGGGGCGGCCTCCGGGGCCGGGCCGGACTGTAGGATCCCCGCCCATGTCAGCCACCACCGCCACCCTGCGGCGCGCGGTCTTCCCGCGCGTCAACGTCGCCACCAACGCACTCCTGGTGCTCGGCGGCGCGCTCTTCGTCGCGCTCACCGCGCAGATCTCGATTCCGCTGCCGTTCACGCCCGTGCCGCTCACCGGCCAGACCTTCGGCGTGCTGCTGGTCGCCGCGTCGCTCGGCACCGTGCTCGGCTCGCTCAGCATGCTCTCGTACCTGTTCCTCGGGATGGTCGGGTTTCCCGTGTACGCCGACCAGTCCAGCGGCTGGGAGATCGTGCGCGGCGCCACCGGCGGCTACCTGATGGGCTTCATCGTCGCGGCCCTGGTCGTGGGCTTCCTCGCCGAGCGCAAGTGGGACCAGAGCTTCAGCAGCTCGGTCTCGGCGATGCTCACCGGCAACGTCATCATCTTCGCCGTCGGGCTCTCGTGGCTCGCATGGTGGCTCGGGGACAACGGCCTGCCCAACGGGCTGTCCGACGTCCTGGAGGCCGGTCTGTACCCGTTCGTCCCCGGCGAGATCTTCAAGCTGTACCTCGCCGGCGCGCTGCTTCCGCTCGCCTGGAAGGCGGTCGAGCGCATCAAGAAGCACGGCTGACCCGGATGCCCTCGCGTTCCACGGCCGCCACCCTGGCGGTCGTGGGCGCGCGGATCCGGACCGGCGATCCGGCCCGTCCGTGGGCCACCGCCGCCGCCGTGCGCGACGGCGTCTTCACCGTAGTGGGCGACGACGACCGTGTGCGGTCGGCGTGCGACGCGGCCACGCGGGTCGTCGACGGCCGCGGCATGCATCTGGTGCCGGGCCTGGTGGACGCCCACTGCCACCCGCTGTGGGGGTCGCGGGCCGCCCGTGACGCCGACCTGTCCGGGGCACGCGACCTGGACGAGGCCCGCGGCGTGCTGGCCGCGATCGCCGCCGGACGGGCACCGGGGGAGTGGATCATCGGCCACGGCCTGCGCCGCGGCTGGTTCGGGGACGATCCCCGCGCCGACGCCGTCGACGATGCCGTGGGTGGACGTCCGGCGTTCCTGACATTCCGCGACGGGCATGGCGCGTTGGCCACGCGGGCCGCCCTGGCCGCTGCGGGCATCACCGGCGCCGAGACGTTCGGCGACGCGTCGCGCGTGGTGTGCGACGCCGGCGGGCGGCCCACCGGGGAGCTCCGGGAGCCCAGCGCCATGGAGGCGGTGCGCACCGCGTTCCCCCAGCAGACCCCGCAGGAGCGCCGCCTGCGCTACCTGCGCACCCTGCGTGACATGGCCGCCATGGGCATCACCGGGGCCCACGTCATGGACGACCACCCCAACGACGTGGGGGACCTGGAGGCGATGGACGCGGCCGGACAGCTGCCGGTGCGCCTGCTGCTGCACATCTGGATGAAGCCGGAGATGGACGACCCCGCCATCGCCGACGCCGTCGCCCGCGCCGGGCACCCGGGCGGCGCCCGCTGGCGGTCCGGTGCGGCCAAGTTCTTCCTGGACGGGGTGGTGGGCAGCGGGACGGCGTGGCTCAGCGCCCCCGACGCGCTCGGTGAGGGGACCCACCCGTTCTGGCCCGACCCCGACCGCTACCGCCGGGCCGTCGCGCACGCCGCCGCGGCGGGGGTGGGGTGCACCACCCACGCCATCGGGGACCGTGCCATCGACGTCGCCCTGGAGGCATACGCGGCGGCGCCGCCCGCCGCGGTCGCGGGTCGCACCGCCCGCCACCGGATCGAGCACGCCGAACTGCTGGACCCGCGCCACCTGCCGCGGTTCTCCGCGCACGGGGTGGTCGCCAGCATGCAGCCGCTGCACTGCGAAGGCGTGCGCGAGGACGGCACCGACGCATGGTCGCGCCGTCTGGGCACACCCCGGAACCGCTGGGGGTGGCCGGTGCGCGACCTCATGGACGCCGGGGCGGTCATCGCGCTGGGCTCCGACTGGCCCGTCACGCCGGCCGACCCGCGCATCGGCCTGGCGTGGGCGCGGCTGCGCCGCCGGCCCGGCGGCGCCGACCCGCCGTACCGGCCCGACCAGGCGATGACCGCCGAGCAGGCGCTGGCCGGCTACACCGCCGGCGCGGCGTGGGCGGCGGGGGAGGAGCACGTGAGCGGCCGCGTGGCGGAGGGGATGCGCGCGGACCTCACCGGGTTCGCCGCGGACCCGGTGGAGCTGCCGGCCGACGAGCTGCCGGCCCTGCCGGTGCTGCTCACCGTGAGCGGCGGGGAGGTGACCCACGGTGGCGGCTGACCCGGTGGACCCCGCTGCGGTCGCGGCGCACCTGACGCCGCCGGTGGGCGGGCCCGTGCTGTGGGCCGCGGAGGTGACCTCCACCAACGACCTGCTGGCGGCCCGCGCACGGCGCGGCGACCCCGAGGGCGTGGTGATGGGGGCCGACCACCAGACCGCCGGCCGGGGGCGCCGCGGCCGCGCGTGGGAGGCCGAGCCGGGTGAGGCGCTGCTGTTCTCGGTGCTGCTGCGACCCCCGATGCCGCCCGAGCGGGCGGGGCTGCTGCCCATCGTCGCCGCGGTGGGCGTCGCCGAGGGGCTCGCGGAATGCGGGGTGCCCGTCCGGATCGCGTGGCCCAACGACCTGCTGCTGGGCGACCGCAAGCTGGGCGGGATCCTGTGCGAGATCGCGGCGGACCGCGACCGCGTGGACTGGGCGGTGGTGGGCATCGGCCTCAACGTCGCCGGGGTGCCGCGGCTCACCGCGGGGCGCTGGACGCCGGCGTCGGTCGCGGAGGGCCCGGCGGGGCCGGTGCCGCGGCAGGCGCTGCTGGCGGCGGTGCTGTCGGCGCTGTCGGCGCGGACCGCCGCCTGGTACGCCGGCGACGCCGCCGGCGTGATCGCCGCGTTCGGCGCCATGGACGCGCTGGCGGGCCGCGCGGTGCGGCTCGGCACACCCGGCGGGGAGATCTCGGGCACCGCCGCCGGGCTGGACGCCGACGGAGCGCTGCGGGTGGTGGGAGACGACGGCGCGGAGCGCCGGTTGACCGGCGGCGAGGTGACCGGGGTGGACGGGGCGGGCTGACCGTTCGCACGGTTCGGGGGCCCGTGCGTTGACCGGCCGTGCGGCCGCTGTCAGGCTCCGACCACGCCACCCCATCGGAGGTGCACCATGGGCGACGACCCGATCGTCGCAGTGCCCGGTCTTGCGCGCGAGATCCCCGGAACCTGGCCCGGAGCGGGTCCGTCAGGGCCGTTCGCGGGCTTCCCGAACGCCGCCGAGGACGACCCGGCCCGGCTCGAGATCTCCCGTCCCTGGGGCGAGGTGGAGGACCGTCCAGAGTCCTGACCAGAGTCCGGACAAAATCTGGACAACCTCTTGACAGAACGCGGCGGTGCCTGCGACGCTGACAGTGCGTCCAGTTGAGGACGACAAGGCGGCGAATCGGAGGCGAAGGTGTACGAGCTCAGTCGTGACCTGTACCGCGCGCTCAAGCCGAGCGTCATCCCGGACCCCCGTCAGCCGGGCCGTGCGGAGCGCCTCCTGCTCGCCGCGTGCGAGCAGACGGTGGAGCGCATCGCCCGTGACCTGCGCAGGTATCCGCGCCCCGCGCGGCACCTGTTCAGCCAGATCCGCTTCCTGTTCCCGCTCCAGGAGCAGCTGCAGGCGTATCGCATCATCGAGGACCACGTGCAGGCGGCGTTGGAGCGCCTGGAGTCCGAGGTGGGTCCCGATGCCGGCCGCGCCACCGCGCTGCGGTGCGCGTCGATCAACCGCAAGGGCAAGCCCTGCGGCCGGGAGCCCCTTCGCGGCTCGCGCTTCTGCCCCTCGCACAAGCACCTCGAGGCCGTGCTGCCGCCCGCGCACCGCGGGCTCTACGTGGCCTGATGACGGGCGTCACCGGGCGACGGTCCCGGTGACGAACGGCGTCCGTCCGGCGGCTCGCGCCGGCCGGGCGCCAGCGGCGGCGGGTCAGGCGACGGTGTCGCCGGCCGCCCGGTAGCGCGCCAGGACCTCCTCGCGCCGCTCGGCGTGGTCGACCACCGGATGCGGGTAGTCGGTCCCCAGGACACACCCCGCCGCGCGCTGCTCCTCGGCGCTCATGCGCCACGGCTCGTGGATCCGCGACGCCGGGACGTCCCGCAGCTCGGGCACCCAGCGGCGCACGTAGGCCCCGTCCGGGTCGAAGCGCTTGCCCTGCAGCACGGGGTTGAACACCCGGAAGTACGGCGCGGCGTCCGTGCCGGTGCCCGCGGTCCATTGCCAGCCGCCGTTGTTGTTGGCCGGATCGCCGTCCAGCAGCCCCTGCATGAAGACGGTCTCCCCGACGCGCCAGTCGATGAGCAGGTCCTTCACCAGGAACGAGGCCACCACCATCCGGGCCCGGTTGTGGACCCAGCCCTCCGCGGCGAGCTGCCGCATGCCGGCGTCCACGAACGGGTAGCCCGTGCGGCCGTCCCGCCAGGCCGCCAGCAGCGCGGGGTCGTGGTCCCACCGGATGCTGCGCAGCGCGGGCTTGAGCGCCGCCCGCGCGACCTCCGGATGCCGCAGCAGATGGTGGTGGTAGAACTCGCGCCAGCAGACCTGGCGCCAGAACGCGAGCCGTCCCTTTGAGATCTCGCCCGGTAGCCCCAGCGCCCGTCCGATCTGCGCGCCCGTGACCATGCCGAACCGCAGGTACGGCGACAGGCGGGACGTCCCGGGCTCGGCCACCATGTCGCGGCCCGCGGCGTAGCGGTCGGCGGCACCGTCGCGGATGAACGCCACCAGCGCCTCGCGGGCGGCGGCGGGGCCGGCCGGGATGAGCGGGTCGCCGGCGGGGAGCGCGCCGAACCCGTCGGAGGCGAGCTCGGGGCCGCCGAGCCGGTCGGGCGCCGGACGGTGCGCGGGCAGCGGGGTCTCCATCCACACGCGGCTGAAGGGTGTGAACACCAGGTACCCCTCGCCGGAGGACCCCGGCAGGTCCTCCGGTTCGGCCACCAGGTCCCCGGGCATCGCCGCGGCGTCGACGCCCGCGGCGGCGAGGGCCGCCGCCACGCGCTCGTCGCGGGCGCGGCCCAGCGGAGAGATCTCGCGGGTCCATCGCACCCGGGTGGCGCCGCACTCGGCCGCCACCGCGGGGAGCACCCGCGCCGGGTCGCCGCCCCGCACCACCAGGCGGCAGCCCCGTTCGCGCAGCTCGGCGTCCAGCGCCTCCAGCCCGGCGCGCAGGAAGCGCAGGCGGGCCGGCGCGTCGTGGTGGCGCCGGCCCAGGATGCCTGGGTCGGCCACCCACAGGCACACCACCGGCCCCGCGGCTGCGGCGTCCAGGAGGGCCGGGTGGTCGGCGAGCCGCAGGTCCCGGCGGAACCAGACGACGGTGGGGGATTCGCCCATCGGGACAGTGTCCCGGCGGACCGGGCTGCCGGGAAGGGGGTGCGGGGGTACGATTGAGACGTTGAACGACACCGCCGCTCTGCCACCCGCATCCTCCCCTCCGCCGCGGGCCCGCCGGTTGATGGAACCGGTCCAGCAGTTCCTGCACACAGCCTCCGCCGGCGGGGTCGTGCTGGCGCTGGCCGCCGCGGTGGCCCTCGTCTGGGCCAACGTCCACGGATCGAGCTACACCGAGCTGTGGACCACGGACATCGACCTGTCGGTGGGGGACTGGTCGGCCCACACGACGCTGCAGAAGCTCGCGAAGGACGGCCTCATGGCCGTGTTCTTCTTCGTGGTGGGCCTGGAGATCAAGCGGGAGCTCACCATCGGGGAGCTCGCCGACCGGCGGGTCGCCCGGGTGCCGTTCTTCGCCGCGCTGGGCGGGATGGTGGTGCCGGCGCTCATCTACGCGGCGTTCAACGCCGGCGGCGCCGGAGCGGACGGCTGGGGCATCCCGATGGCCACCGACATCGCCTTCGCGGTGGGCGTGCTGAGCCTGCTGAGCCGCCGGGTCCCGGTGACCCTGGGGGCGTTCCTTCTCGCCATCGCCGTGATCGACGACATCGGCGCGATCCTGGTGATCGCCGTGTTCTACTCGGGCGGCCTGGCGCCGCTCTGGCTGCTCGGCGCCGGACTGTGCCTGGCCGGCGTGTGGCTGATGCTGCGGTGGCGGGTGCGGCTGGTCGTCCCATATGCCCTGCTCGCGATCGGCGCGTGGGCGTTCATGGCGGGGTCGGGGGTGAGCCCCACGATCGCGGGCGTCGCCCTGGGGCTCCTCATGCCGGTGCGTCCCTGGGCCGACCCGGACGCCACGGCACACGAGGCCGCCGATGTGGCCGCCGATCTGGGCGACGGCTCGGTCACGCACGGAGAGGCCCTTGCGGGATGGCGCCGCATGGATGATCTGGGCCGCCAGGCGGTGCCCCTCGCGGAGCGCCTCGAGGTGGTGATGCACCCCTGGTCGGCGTTCGTCGTGCTCCCGCTGTTCGCCCTCGCCTGGGCCGGGATCCCGCTGGGCGGCGGCGCCCTCGGGGATGCGGCGGGAAGCGCCGTCACCCTCGGGGTGGCGCTGGGCCTGGTGGCCGGCAAGCTCCTCGGGGTCACGCTGGGCACGTGGATGGCGGTGCGGCTCGGGCTCGGAGTGCTCCCTGCGGGCGTGCGCTGGCCGCATGTCGCCGGGGTCGCGGCGCTCGCCGGCATCGGGTTCACCGTGTCGGTGTTCGTCTCCAGCCTGGCGTTCTCGGACCCCGGCCTGGTGGACGAGGCGCGGGTGGGGATCGTGGGGGCGTCCCTGGTGGCCGGGCTGCTCGGCGCGGCGATCCTGCTGGCGGCCGGGCGCACCGACCGCCGCAGGGCCGGCGCCTAGGAGGCCTTGCGGGCCTCGGTGAGCCGCCGGGCCACGGTGACCGGATCGCCCGGCTCCGCCGCACAGCCCACCGCCTCGGCGATCCCCTGGTTGGCGCCGGGGCCCGCGATGGTGAGCTCGGTGGTGGCCGCCAGGTTGCGCAGCGCGTCCAGCTCGGCTTCGAAGTGCTCGGTGAACACCGCCGAGACCACGCTCACGTCGGGGCGCAGGGCCAGGCTGGCCTCGACCATGGTGTCCAGCGGCGTGTCGCTGCCCAGCAGCGTCACCCGCCAGCCCCGGGAGCGCAGGGCCAGGCCCAGGCAGATGAGCGGGATGTCGTGCAGCTCGCGCGACGGGCACGCCAGCAGCGCCCGCGGGCCGTCACCCTCGTCCCAGTCGCGGGCGCTGGCCAGCAGCCGCGCCCGGAGGACGGTGGTGGCGAAGTGCTCCTGCGCCACGGTGACCGTGCCATCGGCCCAGCGCTCGCCCAGGTCGCGCAGGTACGGCAGCAGGAAGTGCGTGATGAGCACGTCGAGCTCGTACTGGGCGAACAGGTAGTCCAGCAGGGCGTGGGCGGTCGCCTGGTCGAAGCCCTCCAGCGCGTCGCGCAGCGCGGTGATGGGGTCGCCCACCGTGGGCGCCGGCATGGTCATGCTCACGGCGTCCACCGCCTGCCGGGCGGCCTCCGCCGGCGCGAGCCCCTGCTTGAGCAGCTCCAGCATCTGCGAGATCCGGAGCTCGTCCGCAGGGGTGTAGAGCCGGAAGCCGCCCGCCGTGCGCTCGGGCTGCAGCAGGCCGTACCGGCGCTCCCAGGCGCGCAGCGTGTCGTGGCTCACGCCCACGCGGCGGCTGAGTTCCCCGATTCGGACGTATCCCTGGTCGGTCCGGGTGATCGGTGTGCTCCCGTCTCATCGAGTCGATCCCGGTGCAAAACCTGGACAACTCTTGGTGAGCACCGACGTTATGCGTCCCGGGCCGCCGCCGCAATCGGGATCAGTTGCGGGAAAACCCTCCACTTTGCGCAAGGCCGCCGATGCCCGCCGCGCCGAACACCATGGCGACCAGCGCATCCGCGCCGCGCTCGGGGTCCACGCCCAGCACGTCCCGCTGATGCCGCACCAGGTCGGGGTCCAGGAGGGCCATCACCGCGTCGGGCAACAGGTCGGGGTCCGGGGGGTCGGACAGGCCGCGGTCCATCGCGTGGCGCAGCAGCCCCGCCACCGCCAGCCGTTCCCACAGGTACGCGGGCGAGCTCCGGATCTCCGCGCGATCGCCGTCGTGGGCCATCAGCAGCAGGTCCAGGTGCCGCACCCGGAAGGCGTAGGTGCGGCGCAGGAACGCCCGCAGCACGCCCACCGGGCAGGCCTCGGCCACGCCCATCCCCGCGATGAGCTCGCCCTGCAGCTCCCGCGAGAGGTCGTCCAGCACCGCCTGGGCCAGCTGCGCCCGGCCCGGGAACCCGCGGTAGAGCGTGCCCTTCCCGATGCCGGCCGCTGCCGCGACCTCCTCCATGGTCACCTGCTGCCCGCGCTCGGCGAACAGGCGCCGGGCGGCGTCCACGGCCTTCCTGCGGTTCTCGGAGGCGTCCCGCCGGACCGCCCGCACGGGCCGTCCGTCGAAGCCGAGGTGTCCGAGGTTCGTCACGGTCCTAGCCTTTCACAGCCCATGGCCGTTTCGGCCCGTCGCCGGCGGTCTGTAGAAAGCACCGATGCGCGCGGCCCGCTACCTCGGCGAGGGAGTCCTTGAGCTCGTCGAGATGGACCCGCCCGGGCCCCCCGGCCCGGGGGAGCTGGTGGTGCGCGTGCACCTGTGCGGCATCTGCGGGTCGGACCTCATGACCTGGTACCAGGACCCCCGCGCCCCGGTGGTGCTGGGCCACGAGCCGGTGGGCGTGGTGGCGGCCGCGGGGGAGGGCGCCCCCTTCGCCCCCGGGGACCGGGTGTTCGTGCACCACCACGTGCCGTGCATGACGTGCGGGAGGTGCCGCGCCGGGCTGCACACCCTGTGCGAGACGTTCCGGGCCACCCGCATCGATCCGGGCGGGCTGGCCGAGCTCATCAGGGTGCCCGCCGAGAACGCCCGTCTGGACGTGCTGGCGATCCCCGACGGGATGTCCGACGTGGCCGCGACGCTCATCGAGCCGCTGGGGTGCATCGTGCGGGGGCAGCGCGCGACCGGCGTGGGGCCGGGCACGCGGGTGGCCGTGGTGGGCGCCGGATCGATGGGGCTCCTGGAGATCCGCACCGCGCTCGCTCTCGGCGCGCGCGTCGTGGTCGCGCTCGAGCCCCGCGAGGACCGGCGGGCCATGGCGCGGGCCGCCGGCGCGGTGTGCCCCGAGGACGGCGGGCACGAGGCCGCCGTGGCGGCGCTGGGCGGGGACGGGGCGGAGGTGGTGTTCGTGACCACCGGCGCGCCGGCGGCGATCGACCTGGGTCTGCGCCTGGCCGCGCCCGGGGGGACCGTGCAGCTGTTCGCGCCGCCGCGGCCCGGGCACCCGGTGCCGGTGGACCTCGGGGCGGCGTGGTTCCGCGAGGTGGCGATCACCGCCACCTACTCGGCGGGCCCCTTCGATACGCGGGAGGCGCTGCGGCTGCTGGCCTCGGGGGCCGTGGACGGGGAGTCGGTGATCACCCACCGCGTGCCGCTGGACCGGGTGGGCGAGGCGTTCCGGCTGGCCCGCACGGGCGAGGCCGTGAAGGTGGTCGTCGACCTCAGCGGGTGACCGGGGCGGTGCAGGCGAACACCAGGGGCCCCTCGCCGAGCGCGGTGAGGCGGTGCTCCTCCCAGGCCGACACGAAGACATGGTCGCCGGGCCCCACCTCGTGCTCCACCTCGCCCAGCAGGACCCGGGCCCGGCCCTCCAGCACCAGGATCGCGTGCTCGTGGGCGTGGCGCTCGCGGGCCGACGCGGTGCCCGCCGGGAGCCGGAAGACCCGCAGCTCCACCTGGGTGGCGCCGTCCGCGGCGGATGCCAGCACGTGACGCTCCGCGCCGTTCCCGTAGGCCTTCGGCACCACGCCGTCCCAGCCCTCGCCGGCCCTGCGACGCACGTGCCCCATCACCTGCCGCCGATCCGCAATGCGGCTTGCCGGATGAACGCGGTGAGCCTCATGACCGTGCGCTATCCTCTCGCGGCCCGGGCCACCCCGGGTGCTCGGTGAACGTAGCTCAGTTGGTAGAGCTCCTGGTTGTGGTCCAGGCGGTCGTGGGTTCGAGTCCCATCGTTCACCCTCCTCCGGCCGCCTCACAAGGCGGCTAGGTTTAGGTCCTAGTGGGGCAACCCGTGGAGGTTCGAATCCTCTCACCCGCATTGGCATGCCTGTGAATACTCAGCTGACCCAGCTCGACGACGACCGCGCCCAACTCGACGTCACCGTTCCCGGTGAGACCGTCGAGGAGGCGTTCGGGCGGACCCTCTCCCAGATGGCCCGCGAGGTCCGCATCCCCGGGTTCAGGCCCGGCAAGGTGCCGCCGCACATCGTCGTCCAGCGGTACGGCCGTGAGGCAGTGCTCAACGAAACCCTGAAGTCGT
>LNFL01000127.1 GCA_001464275.1 Actinobacteria bacterium Ga0077560
CCGTTGAACCTGCAGCCCCATCCGGGTCGCCAGTGGGCCACCCGCGGCGGTGGTGGACCACGGCCACGCCGCCGGCGACGGGCCACCTCCACGCGCCCCCACGGGGTGCGGCACATGTTCGGCGCCTACGACCTTGGCCGCGACCGCCTCTATGGGCACGTCAAGGCGCGCAAGGGCCGGACCCAGTTCCTGGAGTTCTGTCGCTACCTGAGATCGCTCTACCTACCCGAGGTTCGGGTCGCTCTGGTGCTCGACAACTTCAGCCCGCACCTGTCCACCCGGACCGACTCGCGCGTCGGCGACTGGGCCGCCGACAACAACCTCGAGCTCGCCTACGTGCCCTTCTACGCGAGCTGGCTGAACCGGATCGAGGCGCAGTTCACCGCTCTGCGCTACTTCGCCCTGGACGGCACCGACCACACCAGCCACAAGGCCCAGACCAGCATGATCCGCCGCTACATCGCTTGGCGGAACCGCCACGCAAACGACAAAAGGCTCCGGGAGGTCGTCAACAGGGCAAACGTTGCCTGACACGGCACTAGCCTAAGCAGGCGTGGCCCGGCGGGCGGGAAGGCCGGGGAGGCCGAAGGCCATTCGAGGCCGGGTCGTCGCCCTCGTCACCCGTCCCGGCCGTCATCCAGGGCTCGGATGTCCTCCTCGCCCAGCCGGAGCGTCATTCCGTGCAGATCGAGATCGGGGTCATCGAACCTGCGGAACCAGCTGGCCGCGGAAGACCGCCAGAGCGGCACCCCGTGCCACCGAATAGGTGTTCTCGCGCGGCGGGAGAACGTCCAGCCGCCCCGGCGCGGGCTCGTTGAGGTGCTGCCACAGGGTCCGTCCCCGCTCGATCGCGTGCTTGACGTGGTCGAGGGCGAGGGACCCGCTCAGGACGATCCCTGCGGGATTCAACATCAGGACCGGCGCTGCGAGTGACCGCCCGATGAGCCGCCCCGCGTCACCGAGCGCCCGGATGATCCGTTCGTCCGTAGACTCCTTGAGGATCCGATGCACGATGCTCGTCGGCGCCCGCTCGGTGCCCTGCGGCAGTCCGGCATGGGCACCCCGGATGTCCTTAGCAGGTTAATCACCGCCGTGCCGCTCACAACAGGTCCAGGCACCGCGTCCCCCCGCACGTGCATCGCCTGGAGCGAACGGCGTGAGTCCGGTGTAGTTGCCGATTAACACCTCGCGCAGGTCGGCGTCCGAGACCTGCCAGTGGCCGAGCTCGCCCGCGACGCCCCCGTTGCCCTCCAGGAGGTAGGCCCTCAGGAATCGTGAGCGAGGCAGCGGCGAGCGGGGGCCGTTGCCCCGGGCCCCGCCGGTGTGGTCTACCGGATCTCTGAAGGCCCGGGTCGACATCACGATGGTCCCCGCCCCCAGGCCGCCACCGGCGCGGATCGCGAGGACGAACCCGCCGAGGAGGCTGCTGGTCAGCGGGTCACGGCGGCACTCGTCGTACGCCGCCTCGAAGGCGACGGCATTGGCGTGGTTGAGGGCATGGGACCGGTCGTCGAGGTCGTGCCCGTCCGGCGTGGAGGGTGCGGACCGGGGTGCCGGTGTGGGTCCGTCTGGTGGTGGCCCTCGCTTGGGATCCACGAGTACTCACAGCTCGACGGCATCCCTGAGCGACGGCCCAACCTGGCCCACTACGGCCCGACGATCAACACGCCGAGAACCGGCTTACGGCTTGGGATCCTGCTTCCCAAGCCGCTCCACCTTCAGACGCCGACTTCGTCGTTTCGGGCCTTCCAGGCCGAGGGTCACCACGTCGCCTGCCGAGTCCCGCGAGCCCGATGGCCTAAGGGCACCCCGAGCGGCCACCACGAGCCCAGCGCCCGAAGTCGCGGGAGCCGTGGATGGGCGACACGGCACGAGAACAGGGACAGTCCAAGTACAGTCGCCACCCGTCCCGAACGGTTTCGACCGGACTTGGCCGGACAAGAGATGGCTTGCCGGCATTGCCGAGATCCCTGTCTGCATCCAGAGTCTCGCCCATTGAGATGAGAGGCGACGGCGGGATTTGAACCCGCGAATAACGGTTTTGCAGACCGCTGCGTTAGCCACTTCGCCACGTCGCCTGGCAGGGAGACGGTACCAAAGCCTGGACCCGCCACGTTGGGCCCGCGGAACCGGCGTGGGAGGATCACCCGATGGCGGTGCTGCGCGTCCACGAATGGGGTCCCCCGGACGGGGTTCCCGTGCTCGTCATCCACGGCGTGCAGAACACCGGGGTCCGGTTCCGCCGGGTGGCGCAGGAGGGCCTGCCCGAGGCGCGGGTGATGGCCGTCGATCTGCGCGGGCACGGCGGTTCGACCTGGGATCCGCCGTGGGGAGCCGACACCCACGTGGCGGACCTGCTGGACACGATGGACGCGCTGGGCCTGGAACGGACCACCGTGGTGGGCCATTCCTTCGGCGGCATGCTCACCACACATCTGGTGGCCGCCGCGCCGGATCGGGTGACCCGCGCGGCGCTGCTGGACCCCGCCGTGGCGATCGCGCCGTCCGCGGCGGCGCAGAACGCCGAGAGCACCCGGCGCGACGACGGCTGGGCGAGTCCCGAGGAGGCCCGCGAGGCGCGGGCCGCGATGCGCCCGCCCCACGCCCTGGACAGCGTGGACGAGGATCTGCGCACCTTCATGCGCCGCGACGACGACGGCCGCTACCGCTTCGCGTTCTCACGGACGGCGGCGGTCACCGCCTGGGGTGAGATGGCCCGGCCCCCGGCCGTCCTCGAGGGGTTCGGCGGTGAGCTGCTCCTGGTGACGGCCCTTCAGGCCGACCTGGTGAACGACCGCCTGCGGGACCGGCTGCGCCGCGACCTGGGCGACCGGTTCCGCGAGGTCGGGATCGACGCCGGCCACATGCTCTTCTGGGACGCCTTCGAGGAGCTGCTGGGACACCTGCGGCCGTTCATCGGCCTGTCCCCCGTCCCCTGACGTCCCGGCACGCGGCCGGCGCCGGAGCCGTCGTCAGTCGCAGTCCTCGTGGATCTGCTTGGACAGGCCGGCGGCGCACCCGGCCTCGATGATCTTGGCGCCGTGGCCCGGGTGGTACCAGTGCAGGTCCTCGGCGTTCAGCAGCGCCCGCCACTCGCCGGGCTTGAGGCCCAGCTCACGGGCGGTCTCCTCAGCGTGCAGGAGCGTGTCGGCGGCGATGAACACCGTGTTGGGGTCCACCTCCGGGACGGCCGGGGCGGGGTCACCCATGCGCACCATCCCCCTCGGCTTGAGCTCGACGCCCGCCGGGTGGGGCTTCTTGCGGCGGGGGTCGGTCAGGAGGACCTCGATCGGGTTCACAAACTTCATGCCGCACACCTTCCATGTCGTCGGCACCGCGCATGGGCTCCGGGTCGTCCACGGCCGACCGGTCCGTCGGTCGGAGCGCGGGCGTGGGCGGGAGGTCGATGCGCGGCCAGTTCGGCTGGTCACGCGGTGTATCGGCCGCCCCCCCGAAATGCATGACGCCCCCCTGGAGAAAACTGCGGGAGGGTGATCGCGAGGCGCCGTGTTGCGGATCGCCGCCCCGGCGCACTCTGGGATGATGCCCCCGATCGCGCCCCATCCCGACACGGTGTCCGAAGACGTCGCCCAGCTGCGCGCCGCGCGGTCGGATCCCGCCGCGTTCTCGGCGTTCTACGTCCAGAACGCCGAGCGCCTCTACCTGTGGGCGCTGCGCGCCACCGGAGACGCGCAGACGGCCACGGACATCACCGCGGAGTCGTTCGCCGTCGCGCTGGAGGGCCTACCCCGGCAGCGGTGTGGCCTGGCTGTTCGGCATCGCCCGCAACCTCATCCGCGGATGGCACCACGAGCGCCGGGTCGCGGACGCCGCGCGGGCCCGCCTGGGCATGTCGGCGCCGGCCTGGGTGCCGGAGGAGGTCTCCCAGGTGGACGACCGCATCGACGCGGAGCGCCTCTCGGAGCGCCTGCGCGCCGCCATGGACGACCTGCCCGCGGGGCTTCGGAACGCCCTCGCCCTGCACGTGCTGGAGGAGCGCTCGCACCGTGAGGTCGCCCTGGCGCTCGGCATCAGCGAGCCGAACGCCCGCATGCGCATCACCCGGGCGGTGCGCCGCGTCCGGGACAGCCTCACCGCACAGGAGGACCGATGACGCTGCCGCCCCACCTGGACCGCCTCCACGACGAGCTCATGGCCGCCGCGCACGCGCGCGCCGCATCCCCGCGCCGGCGGCCCCGTCCGCGGCTGGCCGCGGTCGTCGCGTTCGCGGTGCTGGGCACCGGCGGCGTGGCGCTGGCGGCCACCGCCACCAATCCACTGGACTGGCTGCGCGGCGGCGACCCCGCCCGGGAGCTGCGGGTGGCGCCGGACGACGGGCGCCGGGTGGAGGGTGACTTCACCGAGCAGATCCTGTGCCCGGCAGGCATCGACGGCAGCGAGGTGGGATGCCGCCGGGTGCCGGATCCCGACTGCACGCGCACCACACTTCCCGGCGGCAGTGTCGCGGAGACGTGCACGGGCGGACCCGAGACCGTCGCGGAGATCCGCGCCGGCGAGCGCTCGTACCGCCTGATGACCCGCGTGGCGGAACGGCCGACGCTGACTCCCGCCCTGCTGCGGAGCGTCCTGTCCGATCGCGATCCGGACGAGATCCTGTTCCCCGACGCCCCGGCCCGCTACCGGGCGTCGGTGGCGCGCGTGATCGAGCTGGCGGACCGCGCGCCCGAGGACTTCTGGCGCGGCATGAACCTGCTGGTGAGCGTGCAGGGCGGCACGATCTCAAACGGCGACCCCGACGCCCCGGGGCGTGAGCGCGTCCCCCCGCCAGGCGTGCGGCGCTTCATCACCTGCGTCGATGCCGCCGGCCTGCGGTGCCGGGCGCTCACCAACGGCGAGGCCCTGCCGATCGGGGCCCCCATGTACAGCCTGGAACCGGACGCCACGTGGCGCTCGGTGCCCTCCCGGGACACCGGCGACGCGGATTTCCTGCAGCTCCAGCGGGAGGCCTTCGGCCGGGAGCTCACCGACGCCGAGCAGTTGCTGGTCGTCGCGATGCTGCTGCCGCTGCGGACGTCGCCGGGCGAGCGCGCGGGCGGCGCCTCCGCTCCCGATGCCGAGACTCCGCCGGCGCCGGTCACGGCCGTCGAGACCGGCGGAACGGCACCGGCACCGGCGCCGTGAACATCGAGCAGACGTGCCCGGACCGTGACCGGGCCGATCCCCGGGGAAGCATGCCGTCGTCCGTACCCGACGGCATGCCTCCCCCCTCCGCTACACGGTGCCGGCGCCGACCAGCATCTCGCAGGGCCCCGAGAAGGCGCCGTCCGCCTGGAACGGCGTCAGCGCCTCCTCGATCTCCATCCAGACCTCCTCGCGCTGGGCGTCGGTGAGGCCGGTCATCATCTGGTGGAGCGCCCCGAAGGACTCGCGCTCGAACCGCACGCACTCGGCCGCGCTCGGCAGGTTGACCGGCGACGGCACCCTGCGGACCTCGATGTCGCGCAGTCCGGCGCTCGAGAAGAGCGACTCGAGCGCACCGTCGGCGCCGAGCGAGAACGGGCCCGGCTGCCCGGGCGCGGGTGCCGCCAGGCCCGCGCGCTCGCGGATGATCCGGACCGGGATCGAGAAGAACGCATTCCGGTCGGGCGTGGAGTAGACGACCGCCGCGACACGTCCGCCCGATCGGACGGCACGGGCCATCCCGAGGACCGCCCCCAGCTGGTCGGGGAAGTAGATGAGCCCGACGCGGCTGATCGCCGCGTCGAACGAGGACTCGGGAAGCGTGTCGAGCGCCTCACCATCGAGCTCGCGGACCTCCACGTTGCCGAGCCCGGCGGCGGCGGCATCGGCGGCCGCCCGTTCGAGCAGGGCCGGGGCGAGGTCGGTTGCCAGGACGCGGCCACCGGGCAGCACGCGGCGGGCGGCGGTGATCGACTGCTCGCCCGCCCCCGCCGCCACGTCCAGCACGCGGGCGCCCGGGACGACGCCCGCCAGGTCGAACATCGCCTCGGTCGCGTCGCCGAGCCACCGTCCCACCAGCGGCCCCCAGCGGTGCCAGGCCTCGGCCGCCGCCTGCCACTGGGCGCGGGTGGTCACCTTGAACGCGGACGCGTCGAAGGCGGTTGGGGTGGTGGTGCTCATGAGGGAAACCTCGCTTGGTCATGGGTGCCTGACCCATCGAGGTTCCGCCCGCACCGAGCACCCCTTCAAGTCCACTTTCTGAACTGGCATTCCCGCTGCGAATGGGCGTAGCGTGGCGCGATGATCGACTACGGACAGTTCTGCACCGTCGCCCGGGGCGCGGAGGTCATCGGGCAGCGCTGGACCCCGCTGGTGGTGCGTGAGCTGCTGTGCGGCAGCACCAGGTTCAACGAGATCCATCGTGGCGTCCCCCGCATGTCCCGGTCCCTCCTCACCGAGCGGCTCCGAACACTCGAGGAGGTCGGGGTGCTGCGCCGCGTGACGACACCGGCCGGCGTGGAGTACCAGCTCACCACCGCCGGCGAGGAGCTCCGGCCGATCATCATGGCGCTGGGGCACTGGGGCGCGCGGTGGATCGGGAGCCGCCTGAAGCGGGATCAGCTCGACGCGGGCTTCCTGATGTGGGACATCCGCCGCTTCATCCTGGTGGACGAGTGCCCGCGGGGACGCCGCCTGGTGATCCACTTCCGGTTCACCGACGCCCCGTCGGGTGAACGTCTCTGGTGGCTCGTGGTGGAGGACGGCGAGGTCGACCTGTGCAGGGAGGATCCCGGCGACGACGTCACGCTCATCGTCGAATCGACGCTGCGCACGCTCACCGAGGTCTGGACCGGCGACCGTCAGGCCGAGGAGGCCACCCGGTCCCGGGCGATCCGGGTCGTCGGTGCGCATCCTGACGCCGGCGACCTCTGGCGCTGGCTCGGTCGCAGCGTGTTCGCGGAGACCCGGGCGGCGCGTCCCCGGGCGGCCTCGCGCCGCCGCGAGCGCCCGGCGCAGCCCGTCCCCTGAGCGGCGGATCAGGCGCGTCGCCGGTGACGGTCGTGGTGGCCGGCTCGGACGTCAGCGCCTGACGGTCACACCCGGAGGGCCCGGAACGCGAAACGCCCCCGGTTCCGGGGGCGTTTCGGAGGAGCGGATGAAGGGACTCGAACCCTCGACCTTCTGCATGGCAAGCAGACGCTCTAGCCAACTGAGCTACATCCGCGGGCCGCCGCAATGTACCGGACGTCGTGGCGACCGGGCAGGGCGAGTCCGTACCTGATGGCCATCTCGGCCAGCAGGACGCGCTTGGTGGTCGGCTCCTCCCGAGCGAGCCCGAACTTCTGGAACAGCACGGTGAGCGCGGCCTTCACGTTCGCCAGCTCCATCCCCATCGCCTCGGCGATCCTCGGGTTGGTGGCCGGGACGCCACCCGTCACCGGGTCCATGGGCGCGCACAGCGCCTCCAGGATCGCCCGCTCACGCGCGGTCAGCGACCCCAGCAGGAGCCCCAGCCGCGGGTCCTCGCTCACGTCGGCGGTGATCGCCGACGTCACGGCCCGGGAACGGCGGAACAGCAGGTCCACCCCGCCCATGCGCAGCACGTCCCGGTCGCGCAGCCGGGCGCGGCGGGTCACCCGCTCCCCGTTCAGGAACGTGCCGTTCAGGGACCGGCCCGCGTCCAGCACCGTCCAGTCGCCGCCCGCGTGCTCCAGCGTGGCGTGGATGCGCGACACGCGCTCGTCCCACCCCAGCCGCACGTCACAGCCCTCCTGGCGGCCCACCGACAGCGGCCGCGTCGCATCGTGCAGCGGGAACGCCCGCAGGACGTCCTCCGCGTCGCGCGCCAGCAGGAACGGGAGGCCCGTGGCCTCCGCGTCCCGCAGGACGCGGAACTCGTCCTGGTTCCGGTGGGCGAATCCCAGTGCGCTCATCAGTGCCGTCGTCTCCGCGCGGATGGCGCGGCCCGCCGCCGCGGGGGTAGCATCGCACAGCCGCCCACCGGCACCGGGCGGCGTGTCCGCCGAACCCGACGCCCCCAGTGTCGGCGCGCCGTGGGATGACCAGGATGGCACCCGCCGACGACCGCACCGTTCCCGACATCGGTCCCGCCGCGCCCACGCGGCTCGCGGGCATCGCCGCCGTGGGCGAGTCCATCGGCGGCCACGTCATCCGTGAGCGCGCCGGCAGCGGCGGGATGGCGGTCGTGTTCCGCGCCCACGACCCCGAGCTCGACCGGGACGTCGCCCTCAAGCTGATCGTCCCCGAGTACGCCGGGGACCCCAGGTGGCGCGCCCGGTTCATGGAGGAGTCGCGCGCCATCGCCGCGCTCGACCACCCGAACGTGGTGCCCGTGCACGCGCGCGGCGAGGACGACGGCCGCCTCTACATCGCCATGCGCTTCGTCGACGGGGACACCCTCGCGCGACGCATCCGCGCCGGCGGTGGCCTGCCGGCCGCGGAGGCGGTGCGGGTGGTGGGCGACATCGCCGCCGCCCTCGACGCGGCCCACCGGCGCGGCATCGTCCACGGCGACGTGAAGCCCGCCAACGTGCTGATGACCGGCGACGGCCACGTCTACCTGTCCGACTTCGGCCTGGTGGCCCGCACGGCGGTGGGCCCCGGCATCCTGCGGCCCCTGGGCTGGGCGGGGACCGCCGCCTACGCGGCGCCCGAGCTCATCCGCGGCGCGGGCGCCTCCCCCGCCACCGACGTCTACGCCCTGGGATGCCTGCTGGTGGAGGCGCTCACCGGCGCGCCGCCCTTCCTGGGCGGCCGCGACGCGGCGCTGGCGGGGCACCTCGCCGATCCCCCGCCCCGCGTGACCGCACGGGCGCCGGGCCTGCCGCCCGCCCTGGACGAGGTCGTGCGGCGGGCGCTCGCCAAGCACCCGGAGGACCGGCCCGCAGGCGCGGGCGCCCTGGCCGCCGCCGCCGCGGCGGCCCGGCACCCGATCGTGCTGCTGCACGACCCGTCCACGACGGCGCACGCCGGGGTGCTGGCCGCCGCGCTCGCCGCCGACGGTGTGGAGGCGTGGTGGAGCGATCGGGCCGCGGACGACCCGCGCGGCGTGCGGAACGCGGCGGGCACCGCCACGGCGCGGGCCGTGCTGCTGGGGCGCTCCGGCGGCGGCGCGCTGTGGGACGCGGCCGGGCCCGGCGCGGCGGCGGTGGTGGTCCCCGGCGCCGGTGAGGACGCGCTGCGCGAGGCCGCCGCCCGCGGCGCACGGCCGGTGGTTGATCTGCGGGCCGGGCTCGACGATCCCGATGGCCATCGGCGCCTGCTGGCCCTCGCGGGCGCCGACACCGCCTCCGCCGCGGGCGACCTGTCCGGGTGCCCGTATCCGGGCCTGGCCGCCTTCCAGGAGGCCGACGCCGCGGGGTTCGTGGGCCGTGAGGACGAGACCGCCGCGCTGCTCGCCCTGGTGCGACGGTCCGGCGTGGTCGCGGTGACCGGGGATTCCGGCAGCGGCAAGAGCTCGCTGCTGCGCGCGGGGCTCGTGCCCGCCGTGCGCGCGGGCGGGCTGCCGGACGGACCGTGGGAGGTCGTGGTCGCCTCCCCCGGGTACCTCGACCCGGACCTGCTCGGCCCGCCGGCCGAGGGCGGGCGGCTGGTGGTGATCGACCAGTTCGAGGAGGTCTTCTCGCCCGACACGCCCGATGACCGGCGCGCGGCGATCATCGCCGGGGTCACCGCCGCCGCGGCGCCCGACCGGCCGCTGCGGGTGGTGCTGGCGGTGCGCGCCGACTTCCTGCCGGTGTGCGGTCGGGACCCGGTCCTGGCGGCCGTGCTGGGACGCTGGAGCTTCCCGGTGGGGCCGCTGTCGCCCGCGACGGTGCGGCGCGTCGCCGAGGTTCCCGCCGCGCGGGCGGGCCTGGCATTGGAGCCCGGCCTGGCACGGCGCATCGCCGACGACGTGGCCGAGCGGCCCGGCGCGCTGCCGCTGCTCTCGCACCTGCTGCGCGAGCTGTGGCGCCGGCGGCGCGGACGCACGCTCACCCTGGAGGCCTACGCCGCCGGCGGCGGCGTGGAGGGGGCGCTGGCGCGCAGCGCCAACGAGGTGCTCGCCGGGCTTCCGCCCGACCGGCGGGAGGTGGCGCGCCGCATCCTGCTGCGCCTCGTGCAGCCCGGTGAGGGCACCGAGGACACCCGTCGCCGGGTCGCCGGCGACGAGCTGGAGGCCGCCGGCCAACCCGACGCCGTGCGCGAGGTCGTCGACGCCTTCGCCCGGGCACGCCTGCTCACGCTCGGCGCGACGGCGGGCGGGGCGCCCACGGTGGAGGTTGCCCACGAGGCACTCATCCGCGGCTGGGGCGTGCTGCGCGGCTGGGTGGACGCGGACCGCGACCGCCTGCGGGCCGAGCGGCGGCTCACCACCGCCGCCCGCGACTGGGAGACCGGCGGCCGTGACGAGGCGCACCTGTACCGCGGCGCGGTGCTGGCCGAATGGGCCGAACGGGGCCAGGACGGGCTCGCCCCGGGTGAGCGCCGCTTCCTGGACGCCTCCCATTCCCGCGAGCGCCGGGAGGCCGAGCGGGCCCGGGCCCGGCGCCGCCTGGTGGCGGCCGGAGCGGTCGCCGCGGTGGCGGTGTTCGCGGGGATCTCGGCCGTGGCGCTGTGGCAGCGGTCCGAGGCCGCAACCGAACGCGACCGGGCGCGCGCGCAGGTGCTGGTGCTGCGGGCCCGGGAACTGCTGTCCAGCGACCCGGCGGCCGCCGTGGCCGTGGCGCGGGAGGCGGTGCGCGCCGCGCCGGGACCGGGCGCCCTGGGCGCGCTGCGCCTGGCCATGAGCGCCAGCCCCGAACGCGCCGCCGTCCGCGTGGGCGACACCGAGCTGCTGGCCGTGACGGTCGCCCCCGGCGGCCGCGTGGTGGCAGGGGACGCCGCCGGGCGGGTGGTGCGGTGGAATCCGGCGACCGGGGCGGTGGCCGAGGTGGGCCGCCACGCCGGGCCGGTGACCTCGGTCGCGGCGGGTCCCGGGTGGTCGGCCAGCGCCGGCACCGACGGGCGGCTCATCGTGTCCGTCCCCGACGGCGGGGCCCGCGTCGTGCCGCTGCCCGATGCGGGGACGCCGGTCGTGCTGGCCGCCTCGCCGGACGGCCGGCGACTCGCCGTCGGCGGCGGGCCCCGGGTGCTGGTGATGGACACCGACCGCTGGCGCGTGCTGCGGACCATCCCGGTGCCCGCGGCGGGCGCGATGGCGTTCACCCCGGCGGGTGACCTGGCCGTCGCCTCCGGCGACCGCATCGAGCTCCGCGGCACCGGCGGCTCGCCCCGGGATGCCACGCGGATCGCCGACGGCGTGGTGGTGGGCCTCTCGGCCCGGCCGGACGGGTCCCTGACGTTCACGACCGACACCGGCGCCGTGGCCTCGTGGGCACCGGGGAGCGCCCCGCGGCCGGAGGCCGCCGGATCCCCGGACCTGCCGCTGGTGGCCTCCGGCGCGCGGGCCGACCTCACGAACGACGCGGCCCGCGACGCCCTGCTGGTGATCCCCCGGGACGGCCCACCGGCGCGCCTGCCGCAGTCCGGGGAGACCCGCGCCGCGGACGTGCGGGGCGCGCGCGCCGTGAGCGCGCACAACGACGGGACCCTGCGCGTGTGGGACCTGGCGGCGCTGCCGCGCGTGGTCGCGCGGGTCCCGGCCGGTGGCGCCGGCAACGCGTTCGACGCCACGGGGGACGTCGCGGTGGTCGTGGCCGGCGGCCGGGCGGTCCGGCGCCCCCTGGACGGCGGGACGGCGGTGACCGCGCCGTTCCGCGGAGTGGCCGCGGCCGACATCAGCGCCGACGGCACCACGGTCGCGGTGGCGCTGCGCGGCGCGGTGGGCGTGTGGCGCCCCGGCCGGGCGGCGCTGCGCGTGCCGGTGGCCGACCTCTACGCGGCCGCGCTCACCGACGACGGGCGCCGCCTGGCCGTCGTCGACGGCGGCCGCCTGCGGATCCTCGACACCGCCGGCGGGCGATCCGCCGGTCGCACGCCCCCCGGCCGCGACCCGGTCGGCTCGGCGCGATACCTGCCGGGGTCGGACGAGCTGGTGATCACCCGCTTCCGGGACGGCGCCGCCAGCCGCGTCCGCGTGGAGCGGTTCGACCCGGCGTCCGGGCGCGTGACGCCGCTGTTCGGACCCACCGGGTGGGCGGCGCAGATCGACGTGGCACCCGCGGGCCGCGCGGTGGCCCTGGCCTCCGAGACCACCAAGTCGGTCACCGTCTGGACCTCCGGCGCCGGCGCGCGGGTGGTGGCCAGCACCGGCAGCCCCGCCCGGGCCGTCGCGCTGAGCCCGGACGGCCGGCTCGTGGCGGCGGGCACCGTGGACGGACGCGTGGGCGTGTGGTCCGCAGACGGCGCCTGGGGGATCCCCGCGGTCCTTCGCGCCGGCGGGCCCATCGTGGCGGTCCGCGTCACCGACGACGGCCGGATCACCGCCGCATCCGAGGACGGCACGATCCGCCGCTGGCGTTGCGGAGCGTGCGCCGGCGACACCGCGCTGGTCGCCGAGGCCGACGCCCGGCTGGCCCGCGACCCGGTCGCCGCGCGGCGCGCGTCCGCCCTGATCCCGAGATGACCCCGTACACCCACCAGAGGAGACCGAGATGACACCTCCCCCCGACCCCCCGCAGCCCGTCGAGGAGCCCGAGCCCGAGCAGGAGATCGGGCCGTTCAGCCGCGAGGACGTGGTCGACGGCTTCCGCGGACTCGCCGACATCCTGGAGTCCCCCGGGGCCGACCACCTGACCGCGGGCGACTGGAACACGCTGGCGCTCCTGACCATCGCCGCCAACACGATGGTGGAGTCCGACCCGGCCGCCGCCCCGGCGGCCGACGCGGCGATGGCCGTCGGCGCCGGGCAGCCCCGGGCCTTCGCGATGGGACGGCGGCGTCCCCCCTACCGGACGGTGCGGGTGCGCTGACCGGGTAAGGCACGCGCACACCAAGGGGCGCTCCCCGTGCCGGGCGGGGAGCGTGGAGACTCACGCTGAGGGCCGTCGTCCCGCGTCGCAGGGAAGCCATGACCGTCACCACGCCCGCAGCCGCTCCGGATCGCACCGCCGCCCCCGCGGTCCAGCTGGCCGTGTGCTGCCTGGGCCCGATGGCCTGCTTCGCCGACGGCACCGAGCTGCCGATGCGGCCGGGGCGGGCGCGGTCCCTGCTGCAGTACCTGGTGATCCACCGCTCCGCGCGCGTGCCGCGGGACGCGGTCATGGAGGCGTTCTGGCCCGGAGCGGACCCCGCTCGCGCCAGGAACTCCCTCAACGTGGCCGCCTGCGAGCTGCGGCGCGCCCTGCGCCCCGCGGTCCCGGACGACGTCCCGCTCATCGAGCGCGGCGGTGACGGATGCCGGCTCAACCCAGCGCTGCCCTGGTGGGTGGACGCCGAGGAGCTGCTGCGGTGCGTGGCCGCCGGCGACGCCGCGGCCCGCCTCGGGGACCGCGCCGCCGCGACCCGCTGGTACGAGGAGGCGGCCGACCTGTATCGCGGGGACCTGTTCAGCGACGACCCCTACTCGGACTGGGTCGCCCCGCACCGGTGGGGACTGCAGGACGCCGCCCTGCGGGCCCTGGACTGGCTCGGCGCGGCGCACCTGGCCGACGGCAACGCGCCGGCCGCCTCGGAGGCGGCGCGGCGGATCCTGCAGATCAGCCCCGACAACGAGGAGGCGCACCGGACGCTGATGGTGTGCCACGCCCGCCTCGACCGCCGCTCGCTCGCGCTGCGGCAGTACCGGGCCCTCGCCGACCGCCTGGCCCGGATGCGCGTGACGCCCTCGTCGAGCAGCGCGGACCTCTACGCGAGGATCTGCCGCGGGGAGGCCGTGTAGGCGTTGGCGGGATCGCGGTTCGCGGCGATAGCATCGCCCGAAACCACCTCCCGGGGAGCGCCGATGGCCGATGTCACCGTCCTGTGGGCCGGCAAGCACCTGAGCGCGGCCGAAGAGCGCACGGCCCGCGACGCGGCGGCCCTGATGCGCCGGCTGGGATCCGACACCGCCGACCACCTGGAGCGGTTCCTGCCCGAGCAGGCGCACCGCTGGACCCCGGACGAGCTCGAGCTGG
>LNFL01000128.1 GCA_001464275.1 Actinobacteria bacterium Ga0077560
TACGAGCGGTTCATGGGGCGGTACTCGCGACCGCTCGCATCGCTGTTCGCCGACTTCGCCCGCATCGCTCCGGGATTGACGGTGCTGGATGTGGGCTGCGGGTCCGGCGCGCTCACCGACGAGCTCATCGCGCGGGTGGGCGAGCCCGGGGTGAGCGCGGCCGACCCATCCGGGCCGCTCGTGGATGCGGTGCGTGCGCGCCACCCCCGGGCCGACGTGCGGAACGGCTCGGCCGAGGACCTGCCGTTCCGCGACGGTGAGTTCGACGCGGCCCTGGCGCAGCTGGTCGTGCACTTCATGACCGACCCGGTGGCGGGTCTGCGCGAGATGGCCCGGGTGACCCGCCGGCACGGCACGGTGGCCGCGTGCGTCTGGGACCACGCCGGGCGCAACGGACCGCTGGCCGCCTTCTGGGAGGCGGCGCGCCGCATCGACCCGGGGGTGCGCGACGAGGGGGAGCTCGCCGGCACCCGCGAGGGCGACCTGACGCGCCTCATGACCGCGGCCGGCCTGACCCACGTGCACGAGGAACCCCTGACCGTGCGCGTGACCCACGGGACGTTCGAGGAATGGTGGGAGCCCTACACGCTGGGAGTCGGCCCGTCCGGCGTCTATGCGGCGTCGCTCGATGAAGACCGGCGGGCGGCGCTGCGCGAGGCGTGCCGCGAGCTCCTGCCGCCCGCGCCGTTCACCGTCTCGGGAACGGCCTGGGCGGCGCGGGGAACGGCCTAGCCGCCGTTCCCCCCGGGCCGTTCGCCCGGGGCCGCTGATCACGGTTGATGAGGGCGATCGCCTCCGTCTCAGTCGTCCGGTGAGTTGAAGCCCTTCGCCGTGCTCGCGAACCGCAGGAAGGCGATGTGTTACCTCGACATCTCGGCAACGGCCTGGTCCATGCTCCGCTCGAGGCTCCGCCAGCTCGGGTGGACACGCCGGCCGTTGCCGACGCAGTACTCGATGACGCCCGCCCAATCGGCGACGTAGTCGGACATCTGCCACTCCAGTCCGGCGAAGTCCGGGCTGGGCAGCAGGGCGCGGGGGTTCTTGCGCGCCACGTCGATGGTGAGGGCCACCGCCCGCCGCGTCCCGGCCGAGACGGGCCGGCTGACGCCGCCGCAGTCCTGGCGGGCCACGAGCTGCGCCTCGTTCTCGACGGCCCCGAAGACGGCGCGGGCGTCGCCGTCGGAAACCCGGGGGGCTCCGCCGCATCCTGAGGCGAGCAGGGCCGCCCCGATGAGCGCACCCACGGCGCCCGCACCACCGAAGCTCCACATGAGGCCGGACGATAGGCCCGTGCGCCCGACGAGGGGGCCCATCCGGTTCCCCGCGGCCATCGCCGGAGAAAACACGTGGGTGCGGATTGACACGAACTCCCGACCGGGCGTAGGTTGGAACCGCTTCCATTTGGAAGCGGTTCCAACCGGAGGGCGACTGGCGGATGACGACGATCCGGGACGTTGCGGAGCGGGCCGGCGTGGGCATCGGGACGGTGTCCCGGGTCCTCAACGGCTCGCAGGGCGTGAGCAACCGCACACGGGAGCGCGTCGAGCGTGCGATCGCCGCGCTCGGCTACCGCCCCAGTCCCGCGGCGCGGGCCCTGTCCCGAGGGCGCGCGTCCACGATCGCCGTCACCGCCCCCTTCCTCACCCGCCCGTCGGTGGTCGAGCGCATCCGCGGCGTGGTCGCCGGCCTCGACGCCTCCGAGTACGACCTGAGCCTGGCGACGGTGGAGACCCCCGAGCAGCGGCAGCGCCGCATCGTCGGCCTGTGCCAGCGCGACCGGGCGGACGGCGCCATCCTCATCTCGATCCCGCCGACGCCGGACGAGCTGGAGACGCTCCGCACCGTCGGCGTGCCGGTGGTGGTGGTCGACGCGGTCACCGAGGGCCTTCCCTGCATCACGATCGACAACATCCTGGGCGGGCGGATGGCCACCGAGCACCTGCTCGAGCTCGGCCACACCCGCATCGCCTTCCTGGGGGACGCGCCGGACGCCCGGTTCGCCTTCACCTCCAGCGACGACCGCCGCGCCGGATACCTCGCCGCCCTCGCCGACGCCGGCGTGGACGCCGACCCGGACCTGGTCGTGAGCGGCGAGCACTCGCGGGAGGCCGCCGCCGAGCTGGCCGGGCGGCTGCTGGACCGCCCCGCGCCGCCCACCGCCATCTTCACCGCCTCCGACACCCAGGCCCTGGGCGTCCTGGAGGCGGCCCGCGCCCGGGACCTGGAGGTGCCGGGCCAGCTCTCGGTCGTCGGCTTCGACGACATCGAGATCGCATCGTTCGTGGGGCTCACCACCGTGCGGCAGCCCCTCTACGAGACCGGCCGGCGCGCCGCCGAGCTGCTGCTCGCCGTGCTGGAGGGCACCGGACCCCGCACCGGTGCCCGCATCGACATCCCACTGACACTCGTGCCGCGGCTCACCACCGGCCGGCCGCGCACGCGGGCAACCCGACGACGGCCGGCGCACTGACCCCCGCGGCAGGCGGCGCATGCGCCGGACGCGGATTCACAGACACACATACCTTCAGGGGACGGAGGTTCGACGATGAGAAGGATTCGGAGCAAGCGCGTGGCCCTCATGGCCGGCGCCCTGGCCGCGGCGGCCATCGTGGCCGGCTGCGGCGGCGGTGACGACGACACGGGTGACGCGGCGGCCAGCGGCGGAGCCTGCGACGGGCAGGTCGAGTCGGGCACGAACATCACCGTGCAGTGGCACCAGGGCGCCGAGGCCGAGGTGAAGGCCGTCGAGAAGATGGTCGCCGACTTCAACGCGAGCCAGAGCGACGTGAAGGCCGAGCTCAAGCTCGTCCCGGAGGCCGACTACGCCACCAGCCTCGCCGGCCAGGCGGACTCCGACAGCGTCCCGGACGTCGTCGACACCGACGCCTCCAAGGCCTTCCGGTACGCGTGGTCGGAAGATCTGCAGCCCATCACCAACTGCATCCCCGAGGCCGTCAAGTCGGACCTCCTGCCGTCCATCGTGCGGCAGGGCACGTACGCCGGCCAGATCTGGGCCGTCGGCATGTTCGACTCGGGCCTCGGCATGTACACCACCAAGAGCGCCCTCAAGAAGGCCGGCCTCACCGCGCCGACCCTCGACGACCCGTGGACCGCCGCGGAGTTCACCGACGCGCTCAAGAAGTTCAAGGCCGCCGGCTTCTCCAAGCCCCTGGACCTGAAGAAGAACTACGGGCAGGGCGAGTGGTACGCCTACGGCTTCGCGCCCATCGTGTGGTCGTCCGGCGGCAACCTGCTGAGCGAGGACAACAGCACCGCCGAGGGCCAGCTCAACGCCCCGTCGGTGGTGCAGGGCCTCACGACCTTCCAGTCCTGGTTCAAGGACGGGCTGGTGGGCGACAACGCCGACGACACCGACTTCGTGTCCGGCAAGGCCGCCGTCAGCTGGGTGGGCCACTGGATGTACAACCCGTACAAGGAGAAGTTCGGCAACGACCTGGTCGTCGTGCCGCTGCCCGACTTCGGCTCCGGCGTGAAGACCGGCCAGGGCTCGTGGCAGTGGGGCGTCGGCGCCGGCACGGCCGACCCGGACGCCGCCTGGCGCTTCATCGAGTTCACCCTGCAGCCCGAGCAGCAGAAGGCCATCGCCGCGGCATCCGGCGGCATCCCGGCCCGGACGTCCGTGGCCGACGCCGACCCCAAGTTCGCCGAGGGCGGCGACCTGCGCCTCTTCGTCGACCAGCACGCGAGCGGCGTCTCGGTGCCGCGTCCCACCACCCCCGCCTACGACACGGTGTCCAACGCCTTCAACCAGGCGATCCAGGACATCATCGACGGGGCCGACGTGAAGGGCTCGCTCGACAAGGCCGTCGAGACCATCGATCAGGACATCGAGGACAACGGGGGCTACCCCGACCCCGGCACCTGATCCACGGGCGCGCGGCCGGGGACGCAGCCCCCCTACGTCCCCGGCCGCCGCGCAGCACCTCCAACGTCATCCTCACGGAGGGGACATGACCACTCGCGCGCTCGGCGTACGGAGTCGCCTGCGCGGCGGACGGCTCGGCAACGAGCTCTGGGGCATTCTCTACACGCTCCCCGGCCTCATCCTGCTGGGGATCTTCCTGATCGCCCCGTTCGTGCTCGCGATCTACCTGTCGTTCACGAACCAGCGGCTCGCCTCACCGCTCCCGGTGGAGTGGGTGGGGTTCGACAACTACTCGCGCATCCTGGGCGACTCCGACTTCTGGAACGCCTTCAAGAACAACATGATCTTCGCGGCCGTCGTGGTGCCGGTGCAGACCGCGCTGGCGCTGTGGATGGCCACGCTCGTGAACCAGAAGCTCCGTGGCGTGAAGGCCTACCGGGCCATCTACTTCCTGCCGGTGGTCACGGTGCTCACCGTCACCGCGGTGGTGTGGTTCCTGCTGTTCTCGCCCGACAGCGGCCTGGTGAACGGGTTCCTCGACCTCGTCACCTTCGGGACCGTCCAGCCGGGCTGGTTGGACAGCACGTCCACCGCGCTGCTGGCGATCATCATCATGTCGGTCTGGCAGGGCGCCGGCTTCCAGATGATCATCCTGCTGGCCGGCCTGCAGGACATCCCGCAGGAGCTCTATGAGGCGGCGTCCATCGACGGCGCCACCAAGCGGCAGCAGTTCCTGTACGTGACCCTGCCGCAGCTGCGGAACACCCTGATCTTCGTCATCACGGTGACGCTGATCCTCGCGTTCCGGCTCTTCGACCAGGTGTGGGCCACCACCCGCGGCGGCCCGCTGGGCGCCACCGACACCATGATGGTGCAGCTGGTGAACACCGGCTACGAGCGCAAGCTCATCGCCCAGGCGTCCGCCATCGCCGTCGTCTTCTTCGTGGTGGTGCTCACCCTCACCCTCATCCAGCGGGTGCTGCTGAAGGAGAACAGGGACTGATGGCCACCACCGCACCCACCGAGCCCGCGCGCGGCGCCGAGGCGCCGGGCGGCAAGCGCATCACGGAGCGCAGGTGGCCGCGCTACACGGCCCTCACGGTGCTCGCCGCGTTCTTCCTGTTCCCCCTGCTGTTCATGTTCGCGGGGGCCTTCAAGCCCGACAACACGGTCCTGGCCGACGGGGACACCCTGCGGGCCTTCTGGCCCTTCCCGTTCTCGTTCGAGAACTTCGGCGACGCGATCGACCGCGCCAGCTTCCCGACGCTGTTCCAGAACTCGGTGATCATCAGCGTGGTCACCGTCGCCCTGGGGCTCGTCGTGAACTCGATGGCCGGCTACGCGCTGGCCCGGCTGCCGTTCAAGCTGGGCAAGGGCTTCCTGCTGGGGGTCATCGCCCTCACCATCATCCCGTTCCAGGCCGTGGCGATCCCGCTGCTGTTCATGGTGTCGGAGTGGGGATGGCGCGACACCCTGTACGTGCAGATCCTGCCGTTCATCGCGCAGCCGCTGTTCATCTACCTGTTCTACTCGTTCTTCCTCGCCATCCCGAAGAGCTCGAGGAGGCGGCCCGCATCGACGGGTGCGGCCCGGTGCGCACGTTCCTGCAGGTGGTGCTGCCGCTGGCCAAGCCCGCCTTCGCCACCGTCGGCATCCTGCACTTCCTGCAGATCTGGGGCGAGCTGCTGTGGCCGGTGCTGGTCACCACCGACGAGAGCGTGCGGCCGCTGCCGCTCGGCATGTCGGTGTTCCGAACCCAGCCGCCGATCCAATGGGGCGACATCATGGCCTACGCGACCATGACGTCCATCCCGCTGCTGATCGTGTTCTTCCTGTTCCAGCGGTGGTTCATCCAGAGTGTGGCGCGTTCCGGACTGAAGGGCTGACGGAGGACACGTGCTGCGACTCCCCGACGATTGGCTGTGGGACTTCTGGCTCGCGCGCAGCGGGCCGGAGTACCACGTGATGTACCTCAAGGCGCCCAGGTCGCTGGGCGATCCGGAGCTCCGCCACGCGCGGGCGACGGTGGGCCACGCGGTGTCGCGCGACCTCACGAACTGGACGGTCCTGGGGGACGCGCTCCTGCCGGGGCCGCCCGGGGCGTGGGACGACCGCGCAGTGTGGACGGGCAGCATCATCCGGGCCGGTGAGCGCTGGTGGTGCTTCTACACCGGCACCCGCCTCGGCGAGGACGGGCTCATCCAGCGCGTGGGCGCGGCCGTCTCGGACGACATGGTGCGCTGGGAGAAGCACCCGGCGAACCCGCTCATGGAGCTCGACCCGGCACGCTACGAGGAGCTCGACCTGTCCGCCTGGCACGACCAGGCGTGGCGCGACCCGTGGGTGATGGCCCGCAACGGCCACTACGAGGCGCTGCTCACCGCGCGGGCGGCCACCGGCCCGGCGGACGCCCGCGGCGTGGTCGCGCGCTGCGCGTCGCCCGACCTGGTGCGCTGGGAGGTCGGCGACCCGCTGCGCATCGAGCCGGCCGGCCAGTACGGCCACCTGGAGGTGCCGCAGCTCATCGCGCTGGAGGGCCGCTGGTACCTGCTGTTCTGCACCGCGGCCGACACCCACAGCGCGGCCTGGCGTGCCCGCACCGGCGCCACGCCGCGCACCGGCACCTACTACGCGGTGGCCGACGACCCCTCGGGGCCGTTCCGGCTCGTCGACGGCGACCCGCTGGGCCCCGGCGACGGCACCACCACCTACGCGGGACGCATCGTGGAGACCGATGCCGGGCCGCGCTTCCTGGCATGGCGTCTCCACGACAGCACCGGTTCATTCGCGGGGGAGCTGATCGACCCGATCCCGGTCGGCATCGCCCCCGACGGCACCCTCAGGCTCGGCTGAAAGGAGGGCCTTCGATGGCCCAGGTCGTCCTCGAAGACGTCAACAAGTCCTACCCCAACGGCTACCACGCCATCACCGACCTGTCGCTGCAGATCTCCGACGGGGAGTTCCTGGTGCTGGTGGGGCCGTCGGGCTGCGGCAAGTCCACGGCGCTGCGGATGGTGGCCGGCCTGGAGACCATCAGCGGCGGAACGCTGCGCATCGGCGACCGGGTGGTCAACGACGTGCACCCCACCGACCGCGACATCGCGATGGTCTTCCAGAACTACGCCCTGTACCCGCACATGACCGTGCGCCAGAACATCGCATTCGCGCTGAAGCTCAAGAAGGTGGACCGCGCCGAGATCGACACCCGCGTCGAGGAGGCCGCCCGCATCCTGGAGCTCACCGAGTACCTCGACCGCAAGCCCGGGCAGCTGTCCGGCGGCCAGCGCCAGCGGGTGGCCATGGGCCGGGCCATCGTGCGCCGCCCCGCGGCCTTCCTGATGGACGAGCCGCTGTCGAACCTGGACGCGAAGCTGCGCGTGCAGATGCGGTCCGAGATCGCCCGGATCCAGCGCGAGCTGGGCGTCACCACCATCTACGTCACGCACGACCAGGTCGAGGCCATGACCATGGGCGACCGCGTGGCGGTGATGCGGCGCGGCGTGCTGCAGCAGGTGGACGCCCCGCAGCATCTCTACGACCACCCGGACAACCTGTTCGTGGCGGCGTTCATCGGGTCGCCGTCCATGAACCTCATGCACGCCGACCTGGTGGACGCCGGGGACGGGCTGGCCCTGCGGGTGGCGGGACGCGACATCAGGATCCCGGACGCGGTCGTCGCCCAGCGGCCCGCGCTGCGCGCCCACGCCGGACGCACGATCGTGATGGGCATCCGGCCCGAGGACCTGCACAACCCGGCGGAGCGCCCGGATCACCCCGCCGACCAGCGGCTGCCCGGCACGGTGGACCTGGTGGAGGAGCTGGGCTCGGACATGATGATCCACATGCGGGTCGATGCCCGGCCCGTCCTCACCGACGACATCCGGGACACGTCCGACGAGCCGCTGGGCCCGGCCGAGGCGCGCACCAGCTCGGACATCACCGTGCGCTTCGGTCCGCGCAGCGGGGTGCGCGTGGGAGACGCCATCGACCTCTGCGTCGACGTGGACCGCCTGCACCTGTTCGACGCCGACGGCACGGCGATCCGCGGCTGAGCCGCGGCGGCCGCTCCGGCAGCGCCCCCGGGTGATCCCGGGGGCGGTGCCCCGATCCGGATCACGTCGCCAGTCCCGGCGACGGCCGCGGCGCGGACGGGGCCGCTCCCTCACCCCGTGGTGAGGAGATCGCTGTGGGACGTGTGGGGAAATCCCCACAGTCCCCGGAGCACGGCGGACGAGACCATCCGCAACGGATGCGCGATCCGCCACTCGACGGCTCGTGCCTTCGCATATCGCCCGGCCCCTCGGGGTCCGGGAGGGGGACGACGAAGGAGCTCGCGGATGGGCTCGGGGACAAGCCTCCTCATCCTGCTCTTCGCGCTGTTCATGGTGGTGCGCGCGCTCGGGGTGGTCGCCCAGGCGCTCGCTCAGGCGATCGCGGCGCTGGTGCAGGCGATGGTCACGTTGGTGCTGGTCGCGGTCGTGCTGCTCGCCCTCATCACCGGCAACATCGGTGGGTGCGAGCCGTCCGGCCCGGGCGACGAGGGCCTGCAGGTCGTGGGGATCGGACCGATGCGCCGCTGACCCTGCTCAGCGGCGCATCGACGCCGGGGGTTCTCGCGCGCGACACGCAGCATCGGCGCCGACGATGGGCGCGCCCCCCCGGAGACGCGCGGCGCTGGGTTCCGGGCCACCCCCGCGAGACCCCGGGCATCGTCGTGGCGGCGCTCCGCACCCCTCACGTCGCCGCGGCCCGGGGTAGGCTTGTGATGCCGCATGCCAGTGCGGAGCGGGACGGGGGGAGCGTGGGGACGCGCGAGGTCATCGAACGCCATCTGGCGGCCGTTCGGCGGGGTGACGTGCCCGCCGTGATGGCGGGGTTCCACGACGATGCGGTCCTCATGGCCTGCGACGGCGTCCTGCGGGGCCGGGTGGAGATCACCGAGGGCTTCGAGCGCCTCATCGACGGCCTCTTCGCGCCCGGCCGATACGACTACATCCTGGAGTCGTTCCAGACCTGGGGCGACACGGGGCAGCTGGTCTGGCACGCCACGTGCGACGGCACCGTCATCCCCTTCGCGACGGAGACCTACGTGGTGCGCGAGGGCCGCATCGCGGCGCAGACGTTCGCGGCGATCTTCGAGGAGTCCTGAGCCACTGGCGTACCGGGAGGTCCCCGGAATAGGGTCCGGCGAGACACCTCCTGGGATGGAACAGTGGACACACGCGCCGTGATCGAACGACACGTCGAGGCGCTGCTCGCCGCGGACCTCGAGACGCTGATGGCGACGTTCTCCGATGACGCCGTCGTGATGAGCCCGGAGGGCCCGATGACCACCCGGGAGGAGATCCTCGACGGCTGCCGGCGGCTCCTGTCGGGGCTGTTCGCACCCGGCACGTACACCTTCACCCTCGACGCGCTGGTCACCGAGGGGGAGATCGCACTGCTGACCTGGCACGCCAGCTGCCGCGGCACCGACATCCCGTTCGCCGCCGACACCTTCGTGGTCCGCGACGGGCGCATCAGCTGCAAGACCTTCGCGCTGGTGCTGCGGCCGAACTGATGCGTCACCGGTGGCGCCCCGGAGGGCGCCACCGGTGCGGGTGCTACGGCAGCTCGGTGATGCGGTCGATCGGGGCCGGGGCGACCGGGCTGTTCGCCGCCAGGTACGCGACGAACTCGTCCAGGTCCTGCCCGCCGCCGGTCCGGGCGGTCCCGTTGCGCAGCTCCGCGAAGCTGTCACCGCCGTCCGCGAGGAACGAGTTCACGGTGACGCGGTAGGTCGCGGCCGGGTCGACGGGTACGCCGTTGAGCCGGATGTTGGCGATCCGGTTCCCCGGGGTTCCGGGGAACAACGGCGTGCCCGGGCTCGTCGCGGCCGAGTACCCGGCCATGTCGAACGTGAGGCCCGCCGACACGCCGAGGGTGAGGCGCGACTCCACCGGGCTCCCGGTGGTGCGCGTCGCGTACTGCTGCTCGAGCACGGTCTTCAGCTGCGCGCCGGTGAGCGTCATGGTGACCAGCGTGTTGCCGAAGGGCTGCACCAGGAAGGCCTCGCCGTAGGTCACCACCCCGTCGCCCTCGCCCGCCGTGCTGCCGGCGAAGATGAGATCGGCGCGGACGCCGCCCGGGTTCATGAGCGCGATCTGCGCGCCGTTCACCGTGGTCCGGGCGAGCTGCGCGTCGGCGATCAGGTTCGCCAGCGAACTCTCGACGTCGCGGGTCGCGCCGCGCCGGACGTCCGCGTTCACCCGCGCGACCTCGCGGTTCGCGATGGGCGCCGAGAGCGTCCTCCACTTGGCGACGATCGCCTCGACGACCGGGTCGGCCGCGGCCCGGGTGACCGGGACGTTGCGGGACGCCACCGAGGTGCGGATCACGTCCTTGGTGCGCCGGTCGAGCTGGAGGTTGGTCTCGGTGACCAGGCGGCCGAACGCGTACGCGCTGGTCACGAGCCGCGGGTTGCCGGCCGGGTCCGGGATGTTGCAGATGTACGGCTGGTGCGTGTGCCCGGAGACGACCATGTCGATCGACGGGTCCAGGCCCTGCGCGATGGCCACGATGGGACCCGAGATCGCCGCGGGCGTGCCCGGGGCGTTGCACTGGTAGTCGTAGGCCGACCCGTTCGGCGGGAGACCGCCCTCGTGGATGAGCACCACGATCGCCCGGACATTGCGCTGGCGCAGGTCACGTGCGGCCAGGTTGGCGCTGGTCACCTCGTCCTTGAACTCCAGGTCCCTGATGCCGGCCTGCGCGACCAGCTGCGGCGTGTCCCGCAGGGTCATCCCGATGAAGCCGACCTTGATGCCATCGACCTCCTTCACCCACGTGGGCGGGAGCACCGTGCGGCCGGTCCGGCTGCGGAACCATTCGCCGTACCCCCGCACCGGCCGAGGGGTGAGCACGCCCGGCTTCCACACCACGTTGGCGGCGAGCCACGGGAACTTCGCGCCCGAGTACCCGTCGGCGTCGTAGCAGCCGTCCACCGGGTGGCAGCCGCCGTACTGCATCCGCAGCAGCTCGGTGGCGCCCTCGTCGAACTCGTGGTTCCCCACGCCGGAGACGTCCAGCCCCATGGCGTTGAGGGTCTCGACGCTGGGCTCGTCCCTGAACAACCCCGAGACGATGGGACTGGCGCCGATGAGATCGCCCGCCGCGACGGTGAGCGTGTGCCGCTTGCCGGTGCGCAGGCCGGCGAGGGTCTGCGACAGGTACGCGGCGCCGCCGAACGCGGTCGTCCCCTGCCCGGGCAGCGTGGAGTTGCCGCCCGTGGGGGCCTCCAGGTGCCCGTGGTAGTCGTTGAACGACAGGATCTGCAGGTCCACCGGAGCCGGGCCATGGCCCGGAGCGGCGGCGGCGGACCCGGCCGTCATCACGACGGTGAACAGGGCGCCGGCCGTGATGACGCCGGCCACGCGGCGGCGTCGGACGCGAGGTCTCATGTGTGCTCCCCCTGGTTCGGGCACATGGGCGGCCGGGATCGACCACCCCGGGACCAAACTATGCGCAGGAGGTCCGCCGGAGCCACCCCCGGGATGCAACGGGTCCGCAACCCGCGTCCGGCGGACGCCGCGACGGGCCCACGGCGGTCCCGCAGGCGCGTGCGGGACGTGCCGCACGGTTCGTTCACCGGGCCAAGGGAACCGGGCAAACCATGTTCGGATGGCCCAAGCGATCCGCGCCGCCGGGTCGGGAGACTGCTCCGGAACGATGTGAACGGAGAGTCGATGACGACCATCGGGCGTGACACCCGGGCGCACTCCCCCACGGAGGCGGCGCTGCCGGGGCTCCTCGTGCAGCCCGGAATGTGGGATGAGCTCATCGCCGAGGACGGCCGTCCGCGTCCGGCCGCGGCGGCGCTGGTGTCGCACCTGTCCGGCATGGGGCTCACCGAGCTCCGGGAGCGCCAGGACCGCGCCGACCTCGACATCCTCGCCGCGGGAATCACCTTCACCGTCTACTCCGACGGCCGGGGCATCGACCGCTCCTGGCCGTTCGACGTGATCCCGCGCATCATCGCGGCGGCGGAGTGGCGCCGGGTGCGCCGCGGGCTCATCCAGCGGCTCACGGCCCTCAACCGCTTCATCGACGACCTGTACGGCGAGCAGCGCGTGATCGCCGACGGCGTGTTCCCGGCCGAGCTGCTGGCCAACTCGGTGAACTACCTGCCCCAGTGCCGGGGCGTGCGCCCGCGCTTCGGCGTGTGGGCACACATCTGCGGGAGCGACCTGGTGCGCGACGCCGACGGCACGCTGTACGTGCTGGAGGACAACCTGCGCATCCCGTCCGGGGTGAGCTACATGCTCGAGAACCGGCTGGTGTCCAAGCGTGTGTTCGGCGACCTGTTCCGCCGCCAGAGCATCCTGCCGGTGGACGACTACCCCGAGCGCCTGCACCGCATCCTGTGCTCCCTCGCGCCCGAGGGTGTGAGCGCGCCGAACGTCGTGGTGCTCACCCCCGGCGTCTACAACTCCGCGTACTTCGAGCACAGCTTCCTCGCCCGGCGGATGGGCGTGCCCCTGGTGGAGGGCCGGGACCTGGTGGTGGACGAGCACGACCGCGTGTTCATGCGCACCCTCGGCGGACGCGAGCGCGTGGACGTGGTGTACCGGCGCGTGGACGACGCGTTCCTCGACCCGGAGGTCTTCCGGCCGGACTCGGTGCTCGGCGTGCCCGGGATCATGCGGGCCTGGCGGGCCGGCAACGTGGCCATCGCCAACGCCCCGGGCGCCGGGGTCGCCGACGACAAGGCCGTGTACGCGTGGGTTCCGGACCTCATCCGGTACTACCTGCACGAGGAGCCGGCGATCGCGAGCGTGCCCACGTGGCGGTGCCTGTACCCGGCGGAGCGGCGCCACGTGATCGAGAACATCGACCGGATGGTGGTGAAGCCCGCCAACGAGAGCGGCGGCTACGGGCTGCTCATCGGCGACCGCGCCACCCAGGAGGAGCTGGACGCGGCGGTCGCGGCGATCGAGGCCGACCCGCGCAACTGGGTCGCCCAGCCGATCCTGTCGCTGTCCACCACGCCCACGCTCACCACCGACGACATCGCGCCGCGCCACGTCGACCTGCGCCCGTTCATCCTGAGCGGTGACGGCCACGACGTCACCAACGGCGGCCTCACGCGCGTCGCCCTGCGGCCCGGGTCGCTCATCGTCAACAGCTCCCAGGGCGGCGGCAGCAAGGACACCTGGGTGGTGGAACGGACGGCGCTCGGGTGACGCTGCTCGCCCGGGTCGGCGAGCACCTGTACTGGGCGGCGCGGTACCTGGAGCGCGCGGAGGGGCTCGCGCGGGTGATGCGTGAGCACACCTTCCTGCTCGCCGACATGCCCACCTCCGTGCCGCTCACCTGGGAGCCCCTGCTCGCCATCGGCGGCTCCGCCGCCTTCCCCGGGGACGGGACACCGCCCACCGAGGCGGCCATCGTGCGGCACCTGCTGGGCGACCCCGACAACCCGGACAGCATCGCCGAGGGCGCGACCCGCGCCCGGGAGAACCTGCGTGCCTGCCGGGAGGTGATCCCGGTGGAGGCGTGGCTGGTGGCCAACGACCTGCACCTGTACCTGGACGCCCGTCGCAACGAGGGCATCGACCGGGGCAGCCGCGCGCGGCTGCTGGATCGCGTGATCGAGGACCACCAGCTGTTCCTGGGGATCCTCCTCGGCAACATGTCCCGGGACGCCGCGTTCACGCTCATGCGGCTGGGGCGGCACATCGAGCGGGTGCTGCTCATCACCCGCGTGCTGGACGTCCGCGCCGGGCAGCTGCTGGGCCCGGCGGAGCCCGCCCGTTACGACGAGGTGCAGTGGATCGGCGTGCTGCGCTCCCTGTCGGCCCTCCACATGTACCACCGCTCCTCGGGGGTGCCGGTCGCCGCGATCCCGGCGATGCGGTTCCTGATCCTGGAGGCCACGTTCCCCCGGTCGGTGGCCTACTGCCTCACGTCAATCACCCAGACCGTCTCGGAGCTCCCGATGGCCGAGCGCCTGCTGGCCGGATGCGAGGACGCGCTGGAGATCCTGGAGGGACTGGCCGGCGCCGACGACGCGGAGTCGCTGCACGCCGGGGCGGTCGCGCTGGGCCGCGAGGTGGAGCGGATCCACGACATGGTGGTGGCGGCGTGCTTCCCGGAGAGCACGCCGGCCGGCTGAGCCGCCGGGTCAGCCCGCGGTGGTCGTGCGGAACCAGCTCACGGCGACCGGGGTCCGTGCCGTGACCAGACGGCCATCGGCCCGGCGCCGGACGCTGACCGTCCAGACGTAGCGCGTCCCGGGGGCGAGCTTGGCGCGCGGCACCGTGACCGTGCGGCCCCGGGTGTCGAGTGTGGCGACCAGGATGCGCCGCGTCCCGGCGAGCCTGTAGACGCGGATGCGATAGCCCGCCGCTCCGCGCGTTGCCACCCACCGCAGCGCGGTCGCCGCCCGGGGGACGGTGACGCCGGCGCGCGGCACCAGGCGCGCGGCGTTCCGGGTCGCGGGCGGGGTCTCGGGTGGGGTCGGGGTGACGCCGCCTCCGGTTCCGCCACCGCCACCCGGGCCGGGTCCGGGGCCGGGGCCGGGAACGGGCGGCGCATTCACGGTGAACGGTGCCGACGCCCAGGCGCCGGGGGTTCCGAGCTCGTCACGCTGCCGCACCTGGAACGTGTACGTGCCCGGCGCAAGCGCCTGTGGGAGCCGCACGGTGGGCGTCGCGGTGTCCGACGGCCCCTGGACGGCCTGGCCGCCGGCCGACAGCACCTGCCACGTGAATGCCGCCGGGCCGATGGCGCCGTCGCCGGTCCAGGCGAACGTGGGGCGGGTCTCGGTGGACGGCCCGGGCACGACCGTGAGCTGCGGCGCCGGCGGGGCCGACGCCGCCACCGTGAAGCGCGCCGTGGTCCACACGCCGGGTGTGTTCGCGGGCGACGCGGTCGGCGCGGTGCGCTGGCGGACCTCCAGGAACCAGTTGCCGTCCGCCAGCGCCGGGAGGGTGAGGGTGCCGTCGTCCTCCTCCCCGGCGGCGCCGGCGAGCAGATCGCCGGTCCCCGCGTCGCGAACGCGCCAGACGAATGTGGAGTCCGCCATGCCCGTGAGCGTGAAGGCGGGCGTGCGATCGGTGGTGGTGGCGCCCTCCACCGGGCCCCCGGTGATCCGCGGCGGCGCGGGCAGCGCCGCGGCGCTCGTGGCCGAGACCGCGGTCGGCACCCGGCGCACGCGGAAGTTCCCCGCCGCCGCGAAGGTGACGATGTCGCCGGTCAGACCGGAGCCCGAGATGTACAGGTCGCCGTTCGCGGCGATGTTCACCCCGTGCGGCTGGGAGATCCCCGCCGATGTCGCCGGTCCGCCATCGCCGGACGCAGAGAAGCTGCCGGTCCCGGCCAGCAGGGTGATGGTGCCGTCGGGGGCGACCAGTCGCACCCGGTTGTTGCCGCTGTCGGCGATCACCAGGCTCCCGTCGGGCGCCTCGTCGACGTCGCGGGGCGTGTTGAGGCGAGCGCTCGTCGCCGGCCGGCCGTTGCCGTCGTATCCCTGGGAGCCGGTGCCCGCGAACGTGGTGATCTTCCCGTCCGGCCACACGCGCCGGACCCGTTCGTTCCTGGAGTCGGCGATGTAGAAGCCGCCGTCCTTGGCGACCGCGACGCCGCGCGGCTGGTTGAACCTGGCCGACAGGGCGGGGCCGCCGTCGCCCCCGAAGCCCGCCGGACCGACGGTCCCCGCGACCGTCTGCAGCATGCCGGACGCCACCCGGTGCACCAGGCCGCAGTTCTCGTCGATGACGAGGTAGCTGCCGTCCGGATACATGGCGAGCCCGCGCACCCACGACAGCGCGGCAGAGGTCGCCGGCACGGGTCCGGGAGTGTCGCCGATCCTGAAGCCGGGATCCCCGCTGGGCACATATCGTCTGCAGCTGTCGCTGCCGGTGCCCACCACCGTGCTGATCGTGCCACCCGCACTCACCTTGCGGACCCGGTGGTTGAACTCGTCCGCGATGAGGAACCCGCCGTCCTGGGTCACGGCGATATCCGAGGGGCCGTACATGTCGGCCGCGGTCGCGGGACCGCCGTCTCCGGAGAACCCGAGGACACCGCTGCCGGCGACGGTGGTGATCGTGCCGCCCTGGATGCGGCGCACCCGGCCGCCGGGTTCCGTCACCGGCGCATCCGGATCCTGGCTCGCGAACTCCACCACCAGGACGCCACCGCCCGGGGGGAACGCCACGCGCCGTGGGCGCCGCAGGAAGGCGCTGGTCGCGGCGACGCCCTCGTCCAGCGAGGTGCCGCCTCCGGCGAACGTCGAGATGGGCCCCGGCGCCGCGGAGGCGCTGCCGGATGCGGACAGCGCGACGACCGCCACGGCGGCGGCGAAGATGGGCATGCGGAAACGGGGGCGGTTGACCGGCATGTGAGCAACACCATCCCCGACCCGGAGGTGTTTCAGCTACCCCCGAAGGTCTGGAGGCCCCCCGGACGTCCGGGGAGCGGCATGACGCTAGATTGCCGCGCATGAGCACCGCCGCCCCACGCCTGTTCCATCGCTGGAAGTGCCCGTGGTGCGCCGCCGCACGCCAGGGCATCGGCAACACCGGTGCCGCGGTTGAGCTGGTGGAGGTGCCCTATGACCGCGACCAGCGCACCGAGGTGCTCGCGGCCAGCGGGCAGGCGCGCGTGCCGGTGCTGGTGGACGGCGACCGCGTGATCGTGGGCTCCCAGCGGATCGTGCGCCACATGTACGCCACCTACGGCGACGGGCCCGCATCGCGGTCGGTGGCGGAGCTGGACCGGGAGATCGCCGCCCTCGACGCCGCCGGGATCGGCGGGTACGAGGGCCCCGCCCCCGCCTGACTCAGCCCCGGCCCGCCCGCAGCTCGGCGGTGTAGGCCTTGAAGTCCTCCCACCGGCCGTCGGCCAGCAGCGCCGCCTGGCGGGGCCAGGTGGTGGGGTCGTGCATGCGGTAGTTCGGGCCGGCGCCGTCGAGGATCTCCCGCAGGCGGTCCACCGACGCCCCCGACATCGCCCGCCACGTGCCGATCCCGGCCTCCCGGCACAGCCGCCCGATCTTCGGGCCGATGCCCTCCACCATGGTGAGGTCGTCCATCCGCACGCGCATGCCAAGCACGCGGGCGGCCATGTGCAGGTCCAGCACCGGGCCGGGCTCGGGCTCCGCCGGCGCCGAGGCGAACGCCGCGGGCGCCGCGCCGGCCGGGCGGCCGGACTCCAACTCCGCGAGCCGGCGCCGCAGGGCATCGGCCTCCTGACGCGCCGCGGCGACCATGGCCACCTCCTCGCGGTGGCGGGCCTGCAGCCGCTCCAGCTCACGCCGGGCCTCGGAGACCTCCTGGGCCCCGCCCGCGTCCTGCGCCGCGGCCAGCTGGCGCTCCAGGTCGGCCGCGCGCCCGCGCAGGGCGTCGCGCTCGCGCGCCGCCGACTCCAGCTCGCTGATGCGGCCCTGCAGCGCCGGCAGGCGGTCCTCGGACTCCAGCTCGGCCACCCGGGCCCGGAGGGTGCTCGCCTCGCGGTCGGCCGACACGAACCGGGTGCGGAAGCTCTCCAGCTCGGCGACCTTCTCCTCCAGCTGCGCGGCCTCCTCGCGCAGGCCCGGCACCAGCCCCGCCTCCGGCTCGAGGGCGGCGCCGTCGGCGACCTCCCGCTCCAGCCCCGCGATCCGCGCCCGCAGGTCGTCCATGAGCGCCGTCTCGCCCTCGAGCTGGACGATGCGCGCCCTGGCGGTGGCGAGGTCGTCGCTGGTGGCGCCCAGGATCGACGCCTGCGACTCCAGCACCGCGATGCGGTCCTCGCGCTCCGCGATCTCCGCCTCGTGGTGGTGGTCGTGGTCGCGCACGACCCCGCGATGGATCCACCACCCGATCGCGACGCCCACCAGCAGCGCGACGATCACCAGCGGCCACACCTCACCGAACACGTACGCCATCGATCAGCCCCCGAGGACCCTGAACGCGATTCGCCGGTTCTGGAACCGGCCCGCCTCCGTGTCGTTGCTCGCCACCGGCCGCGCCGACCCGAGCCCCACCGCGACCATCCGCGACCGCGGCACCCCGCGGGCGGCCAGCGCGTCCACCACCGCCCGTGCCCGGCGCAACGACAGGTTCCGGTTGCGCGCCGGGCTCCCGACGTTGTCGGTGTGTCCCTCCACGCGAACCGTGAGCACCGGGTTCGCCGCGAGCGCGGGCCGCATGATCTCGGCCGCGCGGACGACGATGGCCTGCGACTCCGGCCGGATGTCCGCGGACGCGGTGTCGAACTGGATGGTGGTGCCCACCAGCAGGTCGGCCAGCCGGCGCTCCACGGCCCTCGGCTGGGCGGCGGGCGCCGCTCCCGCGACGGTGTTGTCGGTGACCTCCAGCCCGCCGGTGGCCGCGGCGGCAAGCGGCCGGGCGAGCGGTCCGACGGCCGCGGAGCGCCGCTCGCCGGCGACGAGCAGGCGCCCGTCCTGAAGGCTGGCGGTGCCGCTGCGAAGGGCCGCCGGCATGGCGGCGATGACCGCGGTGAAGGCGCGCAGGCGCGCCGCGGGGATCCCGGGGGCGTCGGCGTCCACGTCCAGCCGGTCGTCCAGCCGCACCGCGGGCCGGCCCGCGCGGGCGGCGTCGGCGAGCGCGGTCCGCTCGGCGACCGACGCCACCGTCCCGGTGAGCACCATCCGCGTCCCGTCGTACCGGGCGCCCAGGGCGGGGGCGACGGCCACCGGCGCCTGGGTCGTGGGCGCGTAGCGGGCCTCGCGCACGGCTCCCAGGCCGTCGACGGCGGCCAGCGAGCGGTCACGCAGGTCGGCGGGTCCCCGGAGGGTCACGTCGCGGTACCGGGCCGACACCTCGACGCCCTCGATGCCCTGGGCGCCCAGGGCGGCCCGGGCGCGATCCGCCACGTCCGCCTGCACCAGGGCGCACCCGCCGGCGGTCCCGGCGAGGGACACGCCCAGCAGGAGGGGCGCCATGAGCTGCCATCGCCATGGGGTCCAGCTGCGTCGCATGCGGGAGCGGGCTCCGTACGGGGGTGGGGCCTGACCTCCGCGATGCTACCCCGCCGCCCGGCCAGCCCCGGGCCGATCCCGGCGAGCGGCGCCGGTTACGGCGCCAGAACGTCCAATCCGCGCTCGCGCCGTTCGGACGCCAGGAGCGTGTCGATCTGCTCCGGGGCGACGGGGCGCGAGAAGTAGAAGCCCTGGCCCAGGGCGCAGCCCAGGCGCTGCAGGTCCTGGACCTGCTCGACGGCCTGGATGCCCTCCGCGATGGCCTCGAACTTCATCACCCCGACGAGCTGGACGATCATGGCCGCCAGGTCCTTGTCGCGCGCCTCGCTACCCACGCCGCTCACGAAGCTACGGTCGATCTTGACCAGGTCGATCGGCAGGCGGCCCAGGTAGCTCAGCGACGAGTAGCCGGTGCCGAAGTCGTCGATCGCGATCCGCGCGCCGAGGTCCCGCAGCGACTCCAGCGTCCGCATCGTGCGCTCCGGATCGCTCATCAGCACGCTCTCGGTGACCTCCAGCACGAGCGCCCCCGCGGGGAGCCCCGCGGCGCGCAGCGCCGCATCGACCACATCCGGGAGGTCCGGGTCCTCGAGCTGGCGCGGCGAGACGTTCACGCTCACGTAGAACGTGTCGGGGTTGCACGCCACGGTGAGCCACCGGCGGGCGTCGGTGCAGGCGCGCTCCAGCACCCACCGGCCGATCGGCACGATGAGGCCGGACTCCTCGGCCAGCCCGATGAACTCGTCGGGGCCCACCAGGCCCCGTGACGGGTGCCGCCAGCGCAGCAGGGCCTCCACGCCGCTCACCGCGCCGCTGTCGAGCTCCACGATGGGCTGGTAGTTCAGGAAGAACTCGCCGCGCGCCAGGGCGTGGTCCAGGTCGGCCTTCAGCTCCATCCGCTGCCGTGCGAGGTCCTGCATCTCGGGCACGAACAGCTCGAAGCCGCCGCGGCCACGCGCCTTGGCCGCGTACATCGCGATGTCCGCCGAGCGGAGCATCTCGTCGGCGTCGGCCTCCGAGGACCGCGCGACGGCGATCCCCAGGCTGCCGCGCACGACCATCTCGTAGCCCTCCAGCGTGAACGGCTCGGAGATCGCCCGCAGCACGCGGGCCGCGGCCTGGGAGGCGTCATCGTCGCCCTCGCAGGTCTCCAGCAGCACCGCGAACTCGTCACCGCCCAGGCGGGCCGCCGTGTCGCCCGATCGCAGGGCCGCCCGGATGCGCCGCGCGACCTGCCGGATGAGCTGGTCGCCCACGGCGTGCCCCAGGCTGTCGTTCACCGTCTTGAAGTCGTCGAGGTCCAGCAGCATCATCGCCACCGGCCGCCCCTCGCGCCGGTTCCGCTCGATCGCGTGGGCCACGCGGTCCTCGAACAGGGCGCGGTTGGCGAGGCCGGTGAGGGCGTCGTGGAAGGCCTGGTGGGCCAGCTGCTCCTCCACCTCCCGCCGGTCCGAGACGTCGCGGGTGTTGAGCACCACGCCGCGCACCGACGGCTCGGCGGTGAGGTCGGTGGCCACGGTCTCCATCCAGCGCCACGTGCCGTCGGCGTGGCGCAGGCGGATCGCGACCGGGTCGCTCCCGTGCCCGCCCCCGCGCAGACTCACCAGCAGGGACGCCTGGGCGGCGTCCTCCAGGTGGACGATCTCGGCGAACGGACGCCCCTCGATCGCCTCGGGCGGTTCACCGAGCTGACGATGCGACGCCGGGGAGGCGAAGGTGACCAGGCCCGCCGCGTCCACCACCAGCACCAGGTCCGACGAGTTCTGCACCAGGGCGCCGAAGCGGCGCTCGCTGCTCTCGGCCGCGGCGATGGCCCGCGCCCGCGCCCGCTCGATGGCCCACCACAGTGCGATCGCGGCGAGCATGAGCAGCACCGTGGCGATCGCCAGGCCGCGCGTGTACGCGGTCGTTGCGGATGCCGTCTCCTCGCGCGCGTCCACCACCTGCTTGGCGTTGGACTCGGTCCAGACCCGGAAGGCCGGGAGAAGCCGGGGAACCAGCTCGTAGCCGGCCTCCACCGTGGACCGGTCCGGCGACGGCACGCTGGCGATGTCGGTCAGCTCGCGGAACGTCTCGAGCACCTGCTTGCGGGCGGCGACCTCCTCCGGCGGGCCCGTGCGGTCCTCGGCGCCCACGCGCTCCAGGTCGCCGGCCGTCGACACGAAGGAGAGGATCACCGACAGCGGCACGCCCGAATCCCCGGCGGCCCGCGACTTCCACACCTCGGTCTCGAGGCTGTTGAGGCGCCCGTTGGCGGTCGCCAGCGTCCGGTACTGCTCCTCCAGCACGCCCTGGCGGTCGGAGGCCGCACGGACCGAGCTGCCGAACCACAGGGTGGCGCCCAGCAGCGTCACGCACAGCACCAGCAACCCGCCCAGCTGCACGAGCTGCAGCGTGCGCAGGCGACCGCCGAGGGTCTGCCAGGTGTGCGGGGTGCGGGGTGCGTCGCGCAAGGGCATCGTCCGTGACGGGGAGGGGCGATCCATCCGGGATCCACCCCCAGCATCGGCGGCTGGGTGGCCCGAAGTGAGCGGACCGCGGACCGCTCGCGCGGTCCCCGCACCCGGCCGCGACGGATCACCACAAAAACCACCTGGGATCGGTAGATTTCCCGGGTCTCCCGACCCCGATCCCGGAGGTCCCCATGGTGCGCCGGTCCCTGTTCGCCGCCACCGCAGCCGTCGTGCCCCTGCTCCTCGCAGGTCAGGCCGCGGCCGCCACCAAGCCCGTGTGCAATCTCACCGGCTCATCCGCGCTCCAGGAGCGCGGCGTGCTCACCCTGAGCACCGACAACCCGGCGTTCCCGCCGTGGTTCGGCGGCGGAGAGAAGAACCCGCCGTGGCAGATCAACGACCCGTCCACCGGCAAGGGCTACGAGTCCGCCGTGGCCTACGAGGTCGCCCGGCGGATCGGCTTCGCCCGCAACAAGGTGAAGTGGATCTACACGCCGTTCGACAAGTCGTTCGCGCCCGGCGACAAGGACTTCGACCTGTTCTTCAACCAGGTCTCCTACCGCCCGGCCCGCGCCCGCAACGTGGCGTTCAGCATCTCGTACTACAACGTCACGCAGGCCATCGTGGTGCGCAAGAACACCCCGATCGCCCGGGTCCGCACCGTCGCCGGCCTCAAGGGCTTCCAGTTCGGCGCCCAGCGCGGCACCACGAGCCTGGATGCGATCAACGAGCGCATCAAGCCCGACAAGTCGCCCCGCGTGTACCCCACCAACGTGAACGCCGTGAACGCCCTCAAGAACGGGCGTGTGGACGCGATCGTGGTGGACCTGCCCACCGCCTACTTCGTCACCGCGGTCCAGGTGCCGGACGGCAGGATCCTGGGGCAGCTGCCCGTGCAGGGCACGCCCGAGTACTTCGGCGCCGTGGCCCAGAAGGGCAGCCCGCTGATCCCGTGCGTCAACAAGGCGCTTCGCCAGATGCGCCGCGACAAGACGCTCGCCAGGATCGAGCAGAAGTGGCTGGCCGGCGCGACCGCTCCGTTCCTGAGGTAGCGACGCACCGTGGCGGACCCCGCACCGCCGCCTGACCTCGGCTCCCGGCGCTCGCGCATCCTCGCGGGCGCCGGCGGCCGCTGGACGGCCGCCATCGGCCCCTCGCTCATCGCGCTGGCCTCCACGGCGGTCGTCGTGGGCCTCCTCGTGTGGCTCATCCCCAAGTCCAAGGGGTACGAGGAGGTCAAGACCAACTTCTTCGACCGGGCCCAGTTCGACGACAGCCTCCCGGCCATCGCCGAGGCGTTCAAGACGAACATCAAGATGTTCCTGGTCATCGAGGCCATCGTGCTGGTGGCGGCCCTGGTGATCGCCGTCATGCGCAGCCTGCCGGGGCCGGTGTTCTTCCCGCTGCGGGTGATGGCCATCATCTACGCCGACCTGTTCCGCGGGATCCCGACGATCCTGCTGGTGCTGCTGCTGGGCTTCGGCGTGCCGGCCCTGCAGATCGAGGGCCTCCCCACCTCCGAGCTGTTCTGGGGCGGGGCGTCGCTCGTGCTGGTCTACACCGCATACGTGTCGGAGGTGTACCGGGCGGGGATCGACTCGGTGCATCCCAGCCAGGACGCCGCCGCCCGCTCGCTGGGGCTGGGACGCATGCAGTCGATGCGGCACGTGGTGCTGCCCCAGGCGGTCCGGCGGGTGATCCCCCCGCTGCTGAACGACTTCATCGGGCTGCAGAAGGACACGGCGCTCGTCTTCCAGCTGGGCGTGGTGGAGGCGCTGAACCAGGCGTCGATCGACGTGGCCGCCACGTTCAACTACACGCCCTACGTCGTGACCGCCGTGTTCTTCCTGGCCATCACCATCCCCATGACGCGCTTCACCGACTGGCTCATGACGCGCGACCGGCGGCGACGCATGGCGGGCGGGCTGGTCGCATGACGATGCCCGTGGCGGACACCGGCACCCGGCTGGGGATCGAGGGCGTCCACAAGGCGTTCGGCCGCAAGCCGGTGCTGCGCGGCATCGACCTCACCGTGGAGCCGCACGAGGTGGTGTGCCTGATCGGCGCGTCCGGGTCGGGCAAGTCCACCCTGCTGCGCTGCGTGAACCTGCTGGAGCCCATCGACGCCGGGCGCATCACCCTGGGCGACCTGGACATCACCGCCCGCCGGGTGAAGGCCAACCACGTGCGCAAGCGCATCGGCATCGTCTTCCAGGCCTACAACCTGTTCCCGCACATGTCGGTGCTGCGCAACATCACGCTGGGACCGGTGAAGAGTCTGGGGCGCTCGCGAGCCGAGGCCCGGGACGAGGCCATGGATCTGCTCGACCGCTTCGGGCTGGCCGACCGCGCCCGCGACTACCCCGACCGGCTGTCCGGCGGGCAGCAGCAGCGCGTGGCGATCCTGCGCGCCCTGGCGATGCGGCCCGAGATCCTGCTGCTCGACGAGATCACCAGCGCGCTGGACCCCGAGCTGGTGGCCGACGTGCTCACGATGATCCGCGATCTGGCCGCCACGGGGATGACAATGGTCATCGCCACGCACGAGATGGGTTTCGCGCGGGACATCGCCAGCCGCGTGTGCTTCCTGGACGCCGGCCGGATCCTCGAAGAGGGCCTACCCGAGCAGATTTTCACGGCTCCCACGCAAGAGCGGACCCAGCAGTTCCTGCAGCGCGTGGTGGAGGCGGGACGCATGGGCGGAGGCCGTTCCGGGGCCTGACGGCCCTGCCCGAACCTTCCAAAGCATGTCGTACGCACCCACCGCGTGCTTGCGTTTCTTCGGTGATTCCACAGAGGATGAAATCTGCTGTGCGGAACGTCCACGGACGGAGGGTTGAGATGAGAAGGCGTCACCTGGTGACGACGGCCGCCCTGTCGGCACTGCTGGCGGTGCCGGTGGCCGCGAACGCGCAAACGACGTCGACGGTGAAGGTCACCGGCAAGTCCTCGGTCGCCGCCGGAACGACGCTGCGGGTGGGGATCCAGGCCGTCGTTCCCACCGCGCTCCGGCGCGCGCGGAACTGCACCGTGCGCCTCGCGGGCGTCAAGAACCTCACGGGGTCGGCGCGCCTCACCGCGCGAGGCGGCAGGCAGCGGGCGCAGTTGAAGCTGCCCCCCACCCTGAAGCCGGGCAGGTACCGGCTGGTCACCGCCTGTGGCGGCATCGCCAAGCGGACCGTCACGGTGGTGACCGTGCGGCCGCCCGCGGTCGGGGTGAGCACCAAGCTCATCGGCGGGCCCAAGCTCCAGGGCCGTCTCGGCACCACCTCGTTCGCGTGGGCCGCCGAGGTCACGAACCCCGACACGATTCTGGACGCCTACTCGGTGACCGTCACCGTCACGATGACCGACGCGACCGGGCAGCAGCTCGTCGATCGCCAGCTGGTGCGCCGCATTCCGGCCGGGGCGACGATCACCGTGGGTGACCACGTGGACCTGCCGCTGGGTGGCGCGCCGCTGACGACGGCGCAGGCGACCGCGTCGGCGAGGTTCGGCCTCACCGCCACCAAGCAGCCGCTGCCGATCGTGACCCCGAACCCCATCAGGATCTCGGGGGTCATCACCGCCGGGCAGGTCACGCAGGTGAGTCTCACCGGCCAGGTCAACAGCGCCCTGTCCGGCACCACGACGCGCCGCTCGTGGGTGACGTTCTTCGACGCCGCCGGAGCGTTCGTCGGCGCCGTGGCCCGCCCCGACATCGCGCTGCCGCCGGGAGCGAGCCCGCTGGACTTCTCACTGAGCGACATCACGGTCCCGCCCACGGCGGACCACGCGCTCGTGAACTACGAGGGCTGAGGCCCTCGGAACGCGCCGGCCGGGACCCAGGGCACGGGGTCCCGGCCGAACGCGTTGCCTCAGCGCGCGGGACCGGGGGCGGTGGCCCCGCCTCCGCCGCTCCGGCCGGGCTTCTTGCCGCCCGGATGCGTCGCGCCCCCACCGGTGCCCGTCGTGGGCGCCGGCGCGCTGAACAGGTAGGTGCCGCCGCCGCCGTCGCCGCCGTCCCCGCCACCGCCGTCCCCGCCGTCCGGCGGCGTCTCGAGCTCCAGGCGGAAGTTGTCGGTCTTGCTGCGGCAGGGGTTGAAGACCCCGCCCCGGTCCTTCGCGCGCGCCCGCCGGGCGGCCGCGCCGTCCGGCGCCACCCAGAGCTTGTAGACGCCCGTGGCGCTGGTGGTCGCGAACGGCCCCACGCGCAGCACGGCGCCGCACGCCGTCGTCGCGATGGGGTGGTCGACGGGGTCGGCGGTCTCCACCACCGCCCGGGCGGCGACGCGGAACCGGCGCTCGGCGAGCGGCTCGGCGGCGGTCATGTCCACCTTGCCCGACGGGTCGGTCACGCGGAACACGTACCAGCCGTCCGGCAGCGCGGCGCTCCGCCGCGAGGCGTTGCACGGCGGGCCGCCGTTCAGATGGACCTCCAGCGGCGAACCGAACAGGTTCTCGTTCACCGCCAGGCCTCCCGCGTCGGTGGTGAACACCGCGCCGCTCCCACCGGCGAACGCCGAGGGGGCGGCGACGGCACACGCCACCAGCGCGACACCGAACAGGACCGGACGACGGGATGGGAAGACGGGCACGTGGGTCACCTCTGGTCGCTTGGGCACGGCACGGAGTAGGCATCGGCTCCACCCCGCCCGCGCACCTCCCGCCCGGTGCGTGAGGCTTGCATCACGCGGGCGCGCCGCGCAGACTCGCCGCGTGATCCGCCCGTCCGTCGAATGCTGGCTCGCGCGTGCCGACGCGTCGGGCGCCCGGGTGCTGCTGTTGCACGCGCCCGAGCGCCCCGGCGTGCGCCCGGCCCTGTGGCAGCCCGTGAGCGGCGGCGTCGAGGACGGTGAGTCGAGCGCCGAGGCCTGCCTGCGCGAGGTGCGCGAGGAGAGCGGCCTCGCGCTCCCCGACGCCGCGCTCGCGCCCGTCGCCGACGGCCTCGCGCTGGTGGTCTCGCCACAGCTCACGCTCCTCAAGAGCGTCTACGCGGCGGTGGCCCCGGAGGGCGAGGTGCGGTGCGACCCCGCCGAGCACGACGGCTTCGCATGGGTCCCGGCCCACGAGGTGCACGACCGCCTGGTGCGCGACAGCCACCGGGCGACCTGGGCGATGGCCGCCGAGGTGGTGGCGGCCCTCACCGCCTGAGCGACGAGGACGGGCAGAAGCCCGCCAGCACGCACTCCCCGCAGCGCGGGGTCCGGGCGAAGCAGACGCGCCGCCCGTGGTAGATGAGGCGCATGCCGGTGTCGGCCCACTCCCGCCGTGGCAGCAGCCCCATGAGGTCGCGCTCCACCCGCACCGGGTCGGTCTGATCGGTCAGGCCGAGGCGCTTGGAGAGGCGCAGCACGTGCGTGTCGACCGCGATCCCCGGCACGCCGAACCAGTGGCCCAGCAGCACGTTCGCGGTCTTGCGGCCCACGCCCGGCAGCGTCACCAGGTCCTCCATCCGGCCGGGGACCTCGCCGCCGAAGCGGTCGGTCACCGCCGAGGCCATCCCGATGAGGCTCTTCGCCTTCGCCCGGAAGAAGCCCGTGCGGTGGATGAGCTCCTCCACCTCCGCCGGGTCGGCGGCGGCCATCGACGGCGCGTCCGGGAACCGGGCGAACAGCGCGGGGGTCACGCGGTTCACCATGGCGTCGGTGCACTGCGCGGAGAGGATCGTCGCGGCGAGCAGCTGGAACGCGCTGCCGTGGTCCAGCGGGATCACGATCTCCGGGTACTCGGCGGACAGGAGCTCCGCCGCGGCCCGAGCCCGGCCCCGCGGTGTGCGGGGCCGGTGGACGGGGGAGGGCTGCCCGGTCAGGCGGCCTTCGGGTTGCAGTAGAGGTTCTCCGGCGACCACTTGTCGCTGATCGGCCCGGCCTCGTTGTTCGCGTTGCGGTTGTAGACCACCACGTAGGAGCGGTACCGGCCGCAGCGGTTGTTGGAGGGCGCCTGCACCGCGCACCGGGCGCCGGTGCACGCCTGGGTCGCCACGCCGTCGGCGTAGTACCCGCCCGACTTCCGGAACAGGGCGACGAGCGTCACGGCGCCGTCGGCGTCGCAGGTCGCCACGCCGAGCGCGGACGGACGGTTCTCGGTGCCCGGAGCGCCCAGGTTGCGACGGGTGCCCGCCGCGGGCGCGCAGGCCACCGTGTTGGCGGACGGCCCGGCCGACGGCGCGGGCAGCGCGCCCTCGGGGAACACCGACGACGGGTCGTCGTCCGGCCCCAGCGCCAGGGCGACGGCCGTGGCGTGGTCCTGCCACAGGCCCTCCAGGCTCACCGGGTTGGCGCCCGTCGAGATGCCCTCCACGAGCGCGGTCCGCGCCTGGCCCACCAGGTCCGCCGCGCAGTCCTTCTGCTCCTGCGAGCCGGCCTCCAGGCCCTCGCACTCGTCCAGGCCCGCGGACACCTCATCGGTGTTGGGGACCTCCGCGTCACCCTCGTCGGTGGTCGCGGGCTCCTCCGGCGGGGTCGCCGGGGCCTCGGCCGCAGTCGTCGCCGCCGGGGCCGGCAGCTTCGCGTCATCACTGCTGGTGACGCCGAAGAAGACGCCCAGCCCGGCGATGAACACCACGAGCGCCGCGAGGCTGATCGGCCCGCGACGGTCGTCGTCACGCTCTGACATGCAGTTCCTCCAGTCGTGCCCGCGAGATTTCGGGGGTGGGGCGCGGGCGGTCCCGCTGGAGCCTCGCCTGCCGGGGAGGGCAAGCGCAAGGGTCAGGTCAGATCACCCAGCAGCGTCGCGATGGCCTCCACCGCCTCCGGCCAGAACTGGGAACCACGGTTGCGGCGCAGCTCCGCGAGGGCGCCCGCCTCGTCGCGGATGGTCCCGTAGTGGCGCGCCCGCGTCATCACGTCCCACGCATCGGCGACGCCGATGATGCGTGCGCCCTCCGGGATGTCCTCCCCCGAGCGGCCGTCGGGGTACCCCGATCCGTCCCACCACTCGTGGTGCCCGCGGATCCACGCGCACTGCTCGGGCGAGAGTGCCTCGTCGGCGATCTCGGCCCCCAGGGCGGCGTGGCGCTTCACCACCTCGTACTCGGCGTCGTCCAGCGGCCCGGCCTTCAGCAGGATGGCGTCGGGGACGCCGATCTTGCCGACGTCGTGCAACAGGCCCGCCTCGGCGAGCTGCGCCGCCCGCTCCAGCCCCCACCCCAGCACGTGCGCGATGCGCTCGCACATTCGTGACACCCGCTCGGAGTGGGCGTGCGTGGAGGGGTCCTTGGCATCCACCGCGCGAGCGAGCGACCGCAGGGCCACCAGCGCCTGGCTGCGCTCCAGGCGCTCCGCGCGCTCCTCGGCCGACAGGGCGGCCACCGTGTCCGGCGCGTAGAGCACGCAGCGGTCGCGTCCGGTGGCCTTCGCCCAGTACAGCGCGCCGTCTGCCAGGCGGAACAGCTCGTCGGCGGACCCGGCGCGGGCCAGGTCGCACACCCCCGCCGACACCGTCACCGCGACGTCCGAGAACACCGGGCTCGCGGCGACCGCCCGCCGGGTGCGCTCCACCGCCTCCAGGGCCTGCTCGGCCGTGGTCTCCACCAGGATCCACCCGAACTCCTCGCCCCCGGTGCGGGCCAGCATCTCCCCCTCGCGCAGGTTGGAGCGCAGGCGGGTGGCGATCTCGGCCAGGGTGGCGTCGCCGCTCTGGTGGCCGTGGAGGGTGTTGACCCGCTTGAAGTGGTCCACGTCGAACAGCGCGAGGCTCAGCGGCCGGGCATGGCGGCGGGCGCGCGCCGCCTCGCTGCGCAGGCGCTCGTGGAACTGCCGGTGGTTGGGCAGCCCGGTCAGCGGATCGGTGCGCGCCTGATCGGCCAGACGCTCCCGGGCGTGGACCGCGCTCACGGCCACCGCGGTGAGCTCGGCGAAGCGCTCGAGCACCGACGCCGCCGAGCCGGGCAGCTCGGCGCCCGGACGGGGGGTGGCCACCAGGAGCCCCCACAGCCGGCCGTCCACCAGCACCGCGCTGCCCAGGCCCCTGCGCACGCGCCCGCCGCGCACCAGCCACGGCAGCTCCACGGGGACCGCCTCCTCGTCGTGCGGGCGCGGGTGGACGGCCTCCGGCACCGGCTGGTCGGCGGCCACCGCCGCCTCCGGGCCGGCCGCCGCGACCACCACGCCGGGAGCGGGCGTGCCGTCCAGCCGGATCAGCACGGCCGCACCCGCATCCAGCAGCTGCGCGAGCTGCACGGCCACGGTGCCCGCCACCGACGGCATCCCGCCGTCCGAGCGCGCGGCGGCCGTGGCCACCCGCCGCAGGGCCCGCTGCTCGGCCACCTTCCGGGCGGCGCGCTGCTCGCTGGCGAGGCGCTCGGAGGCGTCCCGGGACACCGAGATGTAGGCGGTGACGCGGCCACCGGCGTCCCGCAGGGGACGCACCATCACGTCCAGCACCTGGGTGGACCCGTCGGGACGGCGCGCGCGAAGGGTCTGCACGCCGGCCCACGGTAGCCCCTCCATGAGCGCCATGAGGACCCTGCGCCCCTCGCGGCGGTCCCGGGCGCACATGAGCTGCACCGGATGGCGGCCCACCAGGTCCTCCGGTTCGCGCCCCACCAGCTGGCGGCTGGCGTCGCTGGCGAACCGGAAGCGCCCGTCGGGGTCGTGCACCGCGATGAGGTCCGCCGCCGCGCGGGCCACGAACCGGAACTGCTCGGCCATCCGCCGGGCCTCACGGTCGGCGAGCCGCCGTTCGGTCTCGTCGCGGGTCAGCATCGCCACGGCGTCGTCGAGCGGGGTGAGCTGGCTCACCAGCCAGCGGTCGCCCGCCTGCTCCTCGAGCTCCACCGGGCGCTGGGTGGTGAGCACACCCTCGTGGCGGGCGAGCATCGCCCGCAGGCGGTCGCCGCTCACCAGCTCCGACATGGGACGGCCCAGCAACGCATCCGCGTGCCCGCCGAGGCGTGCCGCGGCCCGCGCGTTGAGGTCGCCCACCAGCAGGTCCACCAGGCGGCCGTCGGCGTCCCGCACGGAGTCGAGCACCAGCATCTCGGCCGGTCCCAGGTCGCGCGTCGCGCGCAGCCGTCCCTCCTGACGCAGCTCGTCGGCCGCGTCGTGGATCACCACCGCCACCTCCGAACCGAGCGGGCTCACCTGGCAGCGCACCGTGCGCGGACCCCCGGGCAGCTCGATGCGGTCGCGGACCTCCCCGCCGGTGCCGCCCTCGGCCGCCGCGATCCACCGGGTGACCGCCCGGAACGCACCGGGCATCACCTCCGAGAGCAGCAGGTCGCGCAGCGTCCCGCCGGCGCGGCCGGCGAGCGCCGCCGCCTCAAGGTTCGCCTCCCGCACGACGGCGTCCAGCACCGCCCCGCCCGGGCTGCGCACGGGGGTGAGGATGAGCAGGGCATCGGGCACCCCGTCCAGGGTGGACGCGGCATGCGTTGCGTCCGCCGTCGTCGGCGGACCGTTACGGAGTGGTTCGTCGGGCACGAGAACCTTCCGGATCGGAGGGGGGCGATGGTATCTCGCCTCGGGCGAGCGGCAAACGCATTCGCCCCGGGTTGCGTAACCCCCGTGTCAGATCCCTGGTCGAGAATGCACGTGACCCCCCGACCGGAGCCCACCGTGCGCACCCTGATCCGCCTGCTGCTCGACCCCGGACCGGCCGACCGCTGGTCCCCCCTGATCGCCCGGCTGGCGCTCGCGCTCGTGTTCCTGCCGGCCGGCATCGGCAAGTTCGCCAACCACGACGCGTACGTCACCCGGTTCGACCGCTGGGGGTTCCCGGAACCCGGGACGATGGCGTACCTGGTGGGCGGCCTGGAGATCGTGTGCGCCCTGCTGCTGCTCGCCGGGTTGGCCCCGAGGGCCGTCGGCCTGGTGATCATCGGCAACATGGCCGGGGCGCTGGTCACCGCGGGCCGCATCGACGGCGGGCAGAACCTGTGGCTGCCGCCGGTGCTGATGCTCATCTCCGGGGTGGTCGTGTGGCTGGGCGCGGGCCGGCTGCGGCTCGGGCGCTGAGGCCCGCCGCCCGACGTATGCTCGGCCGGCGCCCGACCCCGGAGGCCCAATGGAACTGCCCGTCGTCGTCGTCGACGCCTTCACCGACGCACCGTTCGCAGGCAACCCGGCGGCGGTGTGCCTGACGGAGCGGCCGCTGCCCGACGCGCTCATGCAGCGCATCGCCGCGGAGATGCGCCACTCGGAGACCGCGTTCCTGGTGCCGCGCGATGACGGCGATTGGTCGCTGCGCTGGTTCACGCCCTCCGCGGAGGTGGACCTGTGCGGGCACGCGACCCTCGCCGCCGCCCACGCCCTGTGGGAGGGGGGCATGCACCCCGCCTGCATGCTCACCCGGTTCCACACCCGCAGCGGCACGCTCAGCGCGCGGGGCGCCCACGGGATGGTGTGGATCGACCTCCCCGCGTCGCCCCCGGTGCCGGCCGAGTCGCCGGACGGCCTGGCGGCCTGGCTGGGCACGGCGCCCCGGCTGGTCGCGCACTCCCAGACCGGCTGGTTCGTGGTCGTCGACGACGCGGACGCCGTGCGTGCCCTGGATCCCGATGACCCGCGCATCGCGAACGCGGGGCGGCAGGGCGTGGTGGTGACCGCGCCGGGCGACCCGGGAACCGGCGTCCACGCGGTGAGCCGCTACTTCGCCCCCAACGTCGGCGTGCCCGAGGACCCGGTCACCGGCTCGGCGCACTGCGCCATCGGGCCGTACTGGTCGTCAGTGCTCGGCGTCGACGAGCTCGTCTGCGAGCAGGTCTCGCCCCGGGGCGGCCGGCTGGTGGTCCGCACCGGCGACGGACGGGTCGAGATCGGCGGGCGGGCGGTGACCGTGCTGCGCGGGGAGCTCCTGCTGCCCTGATGCCGTCCGGCCCCCGGTCCTGAGCGGTGCGGCACCACCGGGGGAGGCCTGTCACGTCCCCGCGGTGACACCCTTCAGGAGGCCCGGGCCCGCCCGCGAGGGGGCCTGCGGGAATCCCGCGTGACGACCCCGAGGTTCCCCTGTCCTCCCGTGGTGTGCCTTCGGATGCCGCATCCGGCGGGGTGCGCGTGAATCCGGCACATGAACGGGACCCAACTCTTCATCACCGTGCTCTACAGCGCCGTGACCCTCATCGGCATCGTCGGCATGCTCGCCGTCCTGCGGTCAACGCGCCGCAAGGGCGAGGCACTGCCCGAATCAACGCTCCACAAGTTGCACAGGGGTGAGAACTGGTGGGCGCTGATGGCGCTCGTCATCCTCATCGTCTTCTTCGTCGGGACATTCGCCGGCATCCCCTGGCTCAACCGGGCGCAGGCGGACACCACGGCGAACGTCCGCGCACTGCAGTTCGCGTTCATCGTCCAGCCGGCGCAGATCCCGGCGGGCACGGTGGACTTCAAGGTGAAGTCCGACGACGTGAGTCACGGCTTCGGCCTGTACGCACCCGACGGCAAGCTCGTCAAGCAGATCCAGGTGCTCCCCGGTGTCACGTCGACGATGACCGTCGACCTCGACACGCCCGGCACCTACAAGATCCTGTGCCTGGAGTTCTGCGGCTACAACCACCACAACATGGTCGGCCAGTTCGAGGTGACGCAATGAGTTCCGAAGCCACCTCCACCCGCGGCGCGACCGCGGTCGTGCTGCCGTACGACGACAGCCCCATGCTCGATGCGCGCACCATCTCGCGCACCGAGTCGCTGGTGAAGCGCTACATGTGGACCTCCACCCTCTTCCTGGTCATCGCGGGCCTCCTGGGCCTCGTGCTGCGCCAGAGCCAGGCGGAGATCGTCCGCGTGGACGACAACCTCTGGTACGCGCTCATGACCGCGCACGGCCTCGGTGCATTCGTCGCCTGGGCCGGGTTCTTCCTCATGGGGGCCATGTACTGGATCCTCATGCGGCTGGGCATCCCCCTCCGCACGTACATCTTCGCGGAGATCTCCTACTGGACCATGGTGCTGGGCACCCTGGGCATCGTCTGGACGACCCTCATCTCCGGGTTCGGTGCGTCATGGGTGGCCCTCTACCCGCTGCCATTCCATTCGGCCGGGCAGTGGAGCGACACCGCCACCGGGCTGTTCTCGTTCGCGGTGCTCCTGGCGGGCGTCTCGATCATCACCTGGTCGATCGCCCTGCTCATCGCGGTGACCGGCCCGGCGATCCAGTCGAGCAGGAAGGGCGTCTTCTACAAGCTCTTCCTGGCGCTCGGGTTCGCGCACCTGTGGCCCTCGAAGTTCAAGCACAGCGGCGAGCGGAAGACCCCCTACCCGGTCATCCCGATCACCGTCATCGCCATCAACATGCTCACGATGACGCTGCCGTTCGCGCTGCTGCTGGTGTTCATGATCGTCGAGTCGATCGACGGCTCGTTCACCACCGACCCCCAGCTCGCGAAGAACCTGCTGTGGGCGTTCGGCCACCCGGTCGTCTACCTGCTGCTGTTCCCATGCGTCGCGGCGCTCTACTACTTCATCCCCCGCTTCGCGCGGCGGACGATGATCTCCGGGCGCATCGTGGTGGTGGTGTGGTTCATCGCGCTCACCACGAACTCGTTCCTGTGGGCGCACCACATGTACATGGACTACCCGGACAGCGGCCCGCAGCAGATCCTGAACCTGGTGCACGAGCCGGTGACCTTCGCCATCGTGCTCGCGTCGGCGGTCAGCATCTACGCGCTGTCGGCGACCATGTACCGGTCCGACTTCCAGTGGACCGCGGCGTCGAAGTTCCTGGTGGCCGGCATGATCGGCTGGCTCACCGCGGGCTTCCAGGGTGTCATCAACGCGGACATCCAGCTCAACGAGATGATCCACAACACCCTGTGGGTGGTCGGGCACTTCCACCACATGGCGCTGCTGGGCCTGGGGATGATCCTCATGGGCGTCTTCTACGCCGTCCTGCCGATGATCAGCCACCGGCCGCTGTACTCCGAGAAGCTGGCGAACATCCACCTCTGGGGGATGCTCATCGGCGGGTACGGATGGGTCGTCTGCTGGCTCATCCCCGGCCTGGAGGGAGCGCCCCGGCGCTTCGCGATCCTCCCCGAGCAGTGGGACATCTGGACCCAGCTGTCCATCCCCTTCATGGTGATCATGACCCTGGGGATCCTGGTCGGGCTCTACAACTACGTCCGCACCGCGATGAACTCGCCGTGGACGGCCGACCAGCAGCCGCAGATCAGCTAGTCGCCGCATGAACCTGCTCCTCACACACCTTCCCCATCTGGCGCTCGCCGTCCTCACGGCCGTGCTCTTCGTGTGGATGGAACGCTCCGACCGGCATGCGCAGGCCGCGCCCGCCGGGGGGGAGGTGGAGGGGCAGGAGAGCGGTCCCCGCGGCGGGACCGTGCTGGGGCTCCTCATCGGCGTGAGCCTGTCGATGTCGGTGCTGGGCCTCGTCCTGCTGGACCTGCGCAACGACCCCCCGGGTGGGAGCCTGGTCCTGACCTACCTCCTGGCCGGCGTGGCCGCCGCGGCCTGGGCCGCGTGGTCCACCCCGCGGCGCCTCCCGGTGCCCGTCCGCGAACGGCTCGGCGCGCCGGGCCGGTTCATGGTGGGCGGCGTCATCGGGCTCGTGCTCCTCTGGGGCATCGTGTTCGGCGGCCTGATGCTCGCGCAGGGCGTCGTGCTGCCCTCCGCCGGCCTGGCCTGACCGGCGGCGCACCCGGGGCGGTTGCCGCCCCCTGAGCGCCGGGCGTAGGTTCGACCCGCGCCCACGGACCGGGCGTCCCCACGCCCATGGCCATCATCGCCAGCGCCCTCGCGCTCGCGCTCGCCGGATCGACGGCGGCCGGAGCCGACACCCTCGCCATCAGCCCGCCCGGACGGGAGCACGACCAGTTCTCGCTGGACGTGTCCGCCGCCCCCGGTGGCGCGGCGGTGGCCGGGTGGACCTCCGGCGGCGCTCGGCCCCAGGCGCAGGCCGCCCAGCGCCCGTCCGCCGCGGCGCGGTTCTCGGCGCCGGTGACCCTGGGCCCCGGACGCATGCAGCGCGTCGCGGTGGCGTCCGACGGCCGATGGGCGGCCGCCGTCTGGCTCGACGGCGGCCGCCCGCGCACGGCCCGCCGCGACGCGACCGGCGTCTGGCGGAACGACCGCCTGCCGGATCGCCTCCCGGGCGGCGGGATCCGCGTGGCAGGCCTCACGGCACTCCCGGGCGGCCGCGCCGTGCTGGCCCTGGAGGCCCGGACGCCCGAGGAATGGACGGTCACGGTGCTGCGGCGCGGGTCCGACGGGCGCTGGCGGCGTGCCGGCCGGGACCTCACGGTGTCCGACAGCGCATCCGGGCGGGCCGCCGTGGACGGCGCGGGACGCGTGACCGCCGCCTGGCTCGCGACCCTGCGCGGCAAACCGGCCGCCGCCGTCCTGGTGGCCGACATGGGCGGCGGTGGCGGCCCCTGGTCGGCGGGCACGGTCGTCGCGACCGCGGGAGGACGTGAGCTGTTCGCCGAGCCGGTCCTGTCGGTCGACGCGCGGGGCGGCCAGGCGGTGCTGATCGGGGCGCTCGACGACGCCGGCGCGCCGGCCGGCGGCCGCGTGGCCGTTCGTCCGGCCACGGGCGGCGCGTGGCGGCTGTCCGCGCCGACCCGTTCGGCGTCGATCGCGATGGCCCCCTCGGGGGTGGTGTGGGGTTCCTGGCTCGCCGGGTCGGGGTCGCGCCGTCAGCCGGTGGTGTCGCGGCTGCGGGGGACCTCGTGGGGCGCCCCCGATCCCGCCGGCCCGTCGGGCCCCGTGGTGGGCGGGCCGGCGACCGCCGCCGACGCGGCCGGGCGGCCCGTGGTGTGGTGGCTCGTCGACGGCGGGCCGCGCCGCGACCGCTGGCGCGCCTCGTGGCGCGGCCCGCGCACCTGGAGCCGACCCGCGGAGCTGGGGCGCACCAACGGCGCGCTCGCGGTCAGCACCGGCGGGCCGAGGGGACTCGCGATCTGGGTGACCGCCGGCGCGCGGGGCCGCGTGACCGCCGCCCCGCTGCGGTAGCCCGCGTCAGTCCAGGTACACCGAGACCACGTGGGCGGGGTTGAGGAAGCGCGTGCCCTCGGGCCCGGTGACCACGTAGTAGGTCCGGTCGGGCCCCCAGCTCACCCGCACGTCGTCACTCACCAGGATGTCCTCGCCCAGCGAGGTCACCAGCCGGCGCACCCGCCCCATCATGTCGTTGTGGATCTTCATGGGAACCGCCTTCCTGCGGGATCCGTCCCGCGGTGGGTGCCGGGCGGTGTCACCGACGGTCCGGCGACGACGACACCTCCCGGCATCCATCCATCGGCCGCCGGGGCCCGGGGGATCACGGGCCGGATTCGTCCGATGATGAAATGCCCAGGCTCCGGTGCAGCCGCTCGGCGAAGCGGATGCCGTCGGTGACCGCCGCGAGGGCCTCGGCCGGCGTGCGGCGCGCCGCGGCCGTCCATCCCCGCAGCCACCGCGCCGCCATCTCCGGGTCGGCGGCGGCACCGCCCACGCGGGCGGCGTACACGTAGGTGACCGCCATCTCGGCGCTCGCCGGGCCGTCCGCGGCATCGGCGATGCGGGCGGGCAGCTCGGCCGGCGGGGCCTCGATGCCCAGGCCGCGGGCGGCGTCGCGCAGCGCGGTGAGCGCCGCGCGGTGGATGGCCGCCGGGTCAGCGGCCATGGCGCACCAGGTACCGCAGGAAGAGCATCCCGTCCTCCTCCGCCGCCCCCGCGAGATCCAGCGGCGCCGGGGGGTCCAGCGCCGGGCCGCGCAGCACGCGGGCGGCGTCGCCGCCCACCAGCTGCGGTGAGACCGTCAGGAACAGCTCGTCGAGGCACCCGGCGGCGGCGAGCTGGGCGATGAGCCCCGGGCCGCCCTCGCACAGCACCACGGCGACGTCCAGCAGGCGCAGCGCGGCCGGCAGGTCCACGTCCCCGTCGCCCGCGGTCACGAGCCGCCCCGCGCGCGCCGCGCGCGCCAGCCGGGCCGGTTCCGCGTCGGCCGGCGCCATCACGACCGTGGGCGCCTCGGCATCGGTGAACAAGGGCGCCTCCCAGTCCAGGTCGACGCTGCGGGTGACCACCACCACCGGCGGCACCGCGGCCTGGCCACGGGCCGCGCGGGCGGCCCGGACCTCCGGCGCCGGCCGGGCCGGGCCGTACCGGTCGGCGCGCACCGTGCCGGCCGCCGCCATCACCGCATCCGCGAGGGCGCGCAGCTGGTGGAAGACGCGCCGGTCCGCGGGGGCCGAGAGGCCGCGGGACTCCCCGTCGACGGCCGTCGCCCCGTCCACGCTGGCCACCATGTTCGCCAGCACCCACGGTCGCCCGCCCACGGGACCGCGCGAGGCGGCCGCGAACGCCGCGGTGGGATCGGTTTCACCGGGCGCGCCGCCCAGCAGCAGGCGCATCAGCGCACCGCGCGCGGGCCGATGCGGTTCAGGATCACCGCGAGCACCGCGCCGGCGGCGGCGCCGGCGGCGCTCCACAGCACGTCGCCCGTGGCGACCTGCCCGATGGTGCCCAGCACCAGCCCGGCCGTCGTCCAGATGCCCACGCGCGCCATCCGCCGCGCGGCGAGCCCGCGCGGGGACGGGCCGTCAGTCGGCGTGCGGGCCATCGGGCCGCGCCTCCCGGGCGAACACCTCGCAGATCTCCTCCGCCGAGTCACAGATCGTGAGGAGGTCCAGGTCGGCCTCGCCGATCATCCCCTCCGCCACCAGCCGGGTGCGCATCCAGTCCACCAGCCCGCCCCAGAACTCGGACCCGAACAGCACGAGCGGGAAGCGGGTGGTCTTGCCGGTCTGGATGAGGGTGAGCGCCTCGAAGAGCTCGTCGGCGGTCCCGAACCCGCCGGGGAACACGACAAACCCCTCGGAGTACTTCACGAACATCGTCTTGCGCACGAAGAAGTAGCGGAAGTCGATGCGCAGGTTCACGAACTCGTTTCCGCGCTGCTCGTGGGGGAGTTCGATGTTGCAGCCGATCGACAGCCCGCCCGCCTCGTGCGCGCCGCGGTTGGCGGCCTCCATGATCCCGGGCCCGCCACCGGTGATCACGCCGAAGCCGCGCTCGACGAGCCCGCGCCCCACCTCCACCGCGGCGTCGTAGTAGGGGGTGCCGGGCTTCACGCGCGCGGATCCGAAGACCGTCACGCACGGCCCCACGCGGGCGAGCGCATCGAAGCCGTCCACGAACTCGCCCAGGATGCGCAGCGCCCGCCACGGGTCCGTGTGCACGAAGCTCGCGTCGCGCTCGCGCCGCAGCAGGCCGTGGTCGGCCTGGGTCATGTGCTCCACGGCCCGGCCGCTCATGGCGAGCCGGCCGCGCCGGATCTTTCGCCCATTGTCGCCGTCGCGTGCGGGGGTGTCGGCCATCATTCCCTCCAGGTGGTGCGGCGCGCGCCGCCGGTCGGTCACGGAAGTCCAGCAGACCGCGCGCGGAACGGGAACCGGGGTGCCAGGATGCCGGACGTGCGGGTGGGCGTGTTTCCCAGGGACGAGCAGTTCATGCGCCTGGCGTTGCGGGAGGCCGCGGCGGCCGGCGAGCACGGGGACGTGCCCATCGGCGCCGTGGTGGTGCGCGACGGCGAGGTGGTGGGCACCGGGCACAACGAGCGCGAGCTGCGGGGCGACCCCACGGCCCACGCCGAGGTGCTGGCGCTGCGGGCCGCGGCTCTCACGCTCGGCGGCTGGCGCCTGGTGGGCACCGTCCTCTACGTCACGCTGGAGCCGTGCCCCATGTGCGCAGGCGCCATCCAGCAGGCCCGCGTGGCGCGCGTGGTCTACGGCGCGCCCGACCAGAAGGTGGGCGCCGCGGGCAGCGTGATCAACACGCTGCAGGACGCCCGGCTCATCCACCGGGTGGAGGTGCAGGGCGGCGTGCTGGCGGCCGAATCGTTGGAGGTGATGCGCCGATTCTTCGACGAACGACGGTGAAACCGGAACACCCGGGTGACACGGACCGCCGGGGGACCGATGGTAGTGTCGCCACTCGCTCACGAACCCGAGGGAGACGAAACGTGCCCCATCGCCTCACCCTGAGCGCGCTCGCCGCTGCGGCAGCGCTGGCTGTGATCCCGGCCTCCGGAATCGGCGCAATCGCCGTGGCCTCCACCGCCCTCGCCGACATCCCCGCCCGGCTGGACCTGGCCAAGGCCACCGGCACCCGCGTGGCCCGCGTCGACCTGTTCTGGAACGAGATCGCCCCGACCCAGCCGGCGACCCCGGCCGATCCGAACGACCCCGCGTACGACTGGCGGGCTTCGGACGCCAAGATCCAGGGATACCTGGACCGCGGCATCACCGTGCTCATCTCGGTGTACAGCTCCCCCACGTGGGCCACCGGCGGGCTGAAGGAGCCGACCCAGTACAACCCGTACGCCCCCGCGCCCGGCACCTACGGGCCCTTCATGGAGGCGGTCGCCAAGCGGTACAGCGGCACGTTCACCCCGCCCGGCCGCGCCACGCCGCTGGGCCGCGTGCGGCTCATCGAGGTGTGGAACGAACCGGGCATCAAGCAGTTCTTCCGCACCGCGAACGGGTCCTCGCAGATCCCGGCGTACCTGCGCCTGCTGCGGGAGGCCTACCCGGCGGTCAAGCGCGGCAACAAGAACTCCATCGTCATCGCCGGCGTCGCGTCGCCGCGGTCGAGCGACGGCGACGGCAACATCGGCTCACGGACGTGGCTGCGCCGTATCGCCGCATCGCCGCTGTCGATCAAGTTCGACGCGTACTCGCAGCACATCTACCCGGCCGCGCCGCCACTCTCGAGCACGCGCGCGTTCCCGAGCTGGAACAGCATCAACGAGATCTTCGCCACGCTGGACGCCCGGCGGGCCCGCGAGATCCGCGCCGCCCGCGGTGCCGCGCGCCGCGCGCTCATCCGCAAGCCCAAGATGAAGCTGTACATCACCGAGGCCGGGTACACGACCAAGTCCACGACCTTCCGCACGGTGCGGGTCACCGAAGCCCAGCAGGCCCTCTACGTGCGGCAGATGTTCAACCACCCGCAGATCAAGCGGAACAAGCGGGTCCCGGCGATCTTCTACTTCAACTTCCAGGACAACCCGGACTGGCCCGGCGGGCTCCTCCGTGAGGACCTGTCGCAGAAGCCCGCCTACTCGGTGTTCACGTCGCTCACCCCGCTGGGCGCGCTCACCCCGGACCTGCGCCCCTAAGGGTCAGATCCAGCCCCTCCGGCGGAAGAGCGCCAGGAGGCCCACCACCGTCGCGGCCTGGAGCCCCACCCCCAGCAGGAGGAAGGGGCCCAGGCCGCCGACGTGGTCCACCAGCCAGCCGAAGTTCTGACCGAAGAACCCGGTGATGAAGGTGAGTGGCAGGAACACCGTGGCGATGGCGGTGAGCTGCTTCATCACCTGGTTGAGGCGGTTGGACACGCCGGCCAGATGCACCTCGGTCGCGCCGTTGAGCAGGTCGCGGTAGACGTCGGTGAGCTCCTCGATGCGCACCGTGTGGTCGTAGACGTCCCGCAGGTAGTGCTCCGACTCGGGACCGGCCCCCGGCAACGGGAGGATGCGGCCCGCGATGCGCGCCAGCAGGTCCCGTTGCGGTCCCGCGACACGCCCCAGGGCCACCAGCCGCCGCTTGACGGCGAAGATCTCGTGCTGAACGTCCGCGGCGCCCTCGTCCAGGCGTTCGTCGATCGCCGAGATCCGCTCGTCGATGTGCGACAGCGCGGGGAAGAAGCTGTCGACGATCGTGTCGAGCACCGCGTGCAGCAGCATCACCGGTGAGTCGGGCGCCCGTCCGCGCCGGGCGAAGCGGTCCCGCAGCGACTCGAGCGGCGCGCCGCCGTCCCGGTGGATGGTGACCAGCCACCGCTCCGAGAGCAGGCAGTGGACCTCCGCCAGGCCCTCACCCGCGGCGTCGCAGGCGAACGCCACGACGAATACGTAGGTGTCGTACTCCTCCGCCTTCGGGCGCTGCCCGAACTTGCTGATGTCCTCGATGACCAGGGGATGGATACCGAAGTCCTCGCTCAGCAGCCGCAACGAGTCCTCACCGGGGTCCGGGAGGTCGAGCCAGAAGAAGCCGCCCTCCCCGAGCAGCTCGCGCACGCGCGCCGGGTCGGCGGGGGCCGTAATCCCCGCCGGGCAGGTCACGAGCTGGCCGCGTGCGCCGGACATCCGGTCCAGGCTACTCCCGCCCGCCGATGCCTCAGTCCACGGCGCCGGTGTGGACGCGGGGGCTCGGCGGCCGCGGGGTGTCCTCGGCTGCCGGCGGCGCGGGCAGGCCGATGGCGGGCGCCACGGCCGGCTCGGTGGCCCCGGCCAGGCTCGCCCACGACAACCGGGCGCCGCTGAGGTCCACGCCGGCGAGGTCGGCACCGTCCAGACGGGCCCAGGACAGGTTCGCTGCGCCCACGTCCGCGTCCCGGAGGCACGCCGCGGTGAGGTCCGCCCCGGTGAGGTCGGCGCCGTCCACAACGGCGCCGGTGAGATCGGCCGACCGCAGGTTCGCGCGGGTGAGGTCGGCGGATCCCATCGCCGCGCCCGCGAGCACGGCCCGCTCGAGCACGGCGCGGGGCAGGCGCGCGCCGATGAGGCGGGCGTCGCGCAGGTCGGCGTCTCCCATCTCCGCGTACGACAGGTCCGCGGCGGTGAGGTCGCAGCCCTGCATGGCCGCGCCAGAGAGGTCCGCGCGGGAGAGATCCGCGCCGGAGAGCCGCGCCCCGGTGAGACGCACGCCGCGCAGGCGGGCGCCGGGCAGCGCCGCCCCGGGCAGTTGCGCCCCCGTCAGGTCCACCTCGTCGATGTGGATCCCGGTGAGCGCCGCCGACGCGAGGTCCGCGCCGGCGAGCGAGGTGCGCATGATCTCGGCCCGGGTGAGGTCCGCGCCGCCCATGGCGGCGCCCGAGAGGTCGCATTCGGCGATGCAGGCGCCCACCAGGGTCGCACCGCCCAGCGCGGCGCCCGCCAGCGCGCTCTCGGCGAGCATGGCCCCGGTGAGGTCCGCCCCGGTGAGGTCCAGGCCCGGGCCGGTGACCTCGCAGAGGATCGCCTCGGTGAGGATCGCGTCCGCCAGGCTGGCGCCCGTGAGGCCCGCGCCGGTGAGGGTCGCCCCGCCCAGGTCCGCCCCGGGCAGCCGGGCGCCGTCCAGGATGGCGTCGGTGAGGTTGGCCGCCCGCAGGGACGCCGCGGTGAGGTCCGCTCCGGTGAGGTCCGCCTCGGTGAGGTCCGCGCGGTTGAGCTGCGCCGATCCCAGGATGGCGCCGGGAAGGTCCGCGGTGAGCAGCGTCGCGCCGGTCAGCACGGTGCCGGTGAGGATGGCGGCGCGGAGCCCCGCGTCGGTGAGGTCGGCCTCCGCGCACCGCGCCCCCGTGAGGTCCGCCTCCTCCAGGCGCGCGCCGGTGAGGTTCGCCCGGCCCAGCTCGGCGCCGTGCAGGATCGCCCCGTCCAGCGTGGCCCAGCTGAGGTCGGCCCCGTACAGGTCGGCCTGGCCCAGCCGCGCGCCCGTCAGGCCCGCGGCGTGCAAGACGGCATCCGCCAGGCCCGCGCCGGTCAGATCCGCGCCGCTCAGGTCGGCGTGGGCGAACACCGCGCGCGCGCCGTGCACCCCGGCCAGTGAGGCGGCGCTCAGCCCGGCGCCGGCGAGGTCCGCGTGCTGGAGCATCGCCCCGTCGATGCGGGCGCCGGCCAGGTCGGCGCCGCGGGCGATCGCGTTCACCAGCGTGGCCTGCGACAGGTTCGCGCCGGCCAACCGCGCACCGGTGAGGACCGCCTCCGTGAGGTTGGCGCCGGACAGGTCTGCGCCGACCAACCGCGCACCGGTGAGGTCGGCGGCGGTGAGATCGGCGCCGCAGATCACCGCGCCCTCCAGCCGGACGCCGGTGAGGTCGGCCCACGGCAGGCGGGCATCACCCAGGCGGGCGTCCTGGAGGCGGCACCAGGCCAGTCGCGCCGACGGCCCCTCGATCCCCGTGAGGGTCGCGCCGCGCAGGTCGGCCCCGCTGCAGTCCGCCCCGCCCAGGACCGCGCCGGTGAACGTCGCGCCGGCGAGGCGGGCCCATGCCAGTCGCGCGTCGGCGCACCGGGCGCCGCTCAGGTCGGCGCGCTCGGCGACCACCCGCAGCGCGTCGCACCGGGTGAGGTCGGCGCCCGTCAGCGTCGCCTCGCTGAGGTCCGCGCCGCGCAGGTCGGCATCCGACAGGTCGGCGCCGGTGAGGGTGGCGCCGCGCAGCACCGCGTCGCGCAGTGCGGCGCGGGCCAGCACCGCGCCCGCGAGGTCCCCGCCGCGCAGGTCCGCGCGGTCGAGCCTCGCCCGGCCCAGATCCGCCCCGGCCAGCGAGGCGCCCGTGAGGGTCGCGCCGGTGAGCACGGCCCCGATCAGCGTCGTCCCGGCCAGGTTCGCGCCGGTCAGGTCCACGCCGGTGAGGTCCGCCCCCGACAGGTCGGCCTCCGAGAGGTCGGCGCCGGCCAGACGCGCACCGGTGAGATCCGCCCGCGCGAGGGATGCGCCGGCGAGGGTCGCCCCGGTGAGATCCGCCCCGGCCAGGACGGCCCACCGAGCGGTGGCGCCCGACAGGTCCGCGCCGGCCAGGCGCGCGCCGCGAGCGGCGGCCGACGCCAGCGTCGCCTGCGCCAGATGCGCCCCGGTGAGATCCGCGTCGGCGAGGTCGGCGCCGGTGAGGTCCGCCCGGGCAAGGTCGGCGCCGGCCGCATGCGCTCCACGCAGGGTCGCGCCGGCCAGGTCGGCGCCGCTCAGCACCGCGGGTCCCAGGCGCGCACCGGTGAGGTCGGCGCCGACCAGGCGGGTCCCCGCCATGTCGGCCCCGGTGAGGTCCGCCCCCGCCAGGCACGCCTCGCCGGCATCGGAGGACCGCAGGGCGGCGCCGGCGAGCACGGCGCTTGCCAGATCCGCGCGCCGCAGGTCGGCGGCGCTCAGGTTCGCCTGTCCCAGGTGCCCACCGCGGAGAGCGGCGCCGGCGAGGTTCGCGCCGGCCAGCTGCGCGGGAGCGACCACCGCCTCCCGGGGCCTGGCGATCTCGCGGACGGCCGCCTCCACGTCCAGCGGCGGCGTCACCGGGTCGGCCGAACGGGCCCCGGTGCTTCGGTGGCGCACGAAGTCCGACAGGAGCTCCATCACCTCGTCCATGAGGCTCGGCTGCTCCACCACCAGCATCCCCAGCACCTTGACCGCGGCGGCGCGGTCCACCGCGTCGGGGGCGCCCAGTTGCGCGGTGGCCAGGCCGAACCGGGTCTGGGCGTGATGCGCCGCGCGCTGCCGCCAGGTGAGCGCCGCCAGGACCATCAGCAGCGATCCGGTGAGGTGGACCACGGCCACCGCCAGCACCGGCGTGACCCGGTCGCCGGGGCCGCCCGCGACCCAGGCGATGGCCGCGACCACCGCGAGCGACACGGTCCACACGCTGGCGGCCGCAACGGCCAGCGCGCGCCGCGACCGGTCGGTCACGGGCTCACGTGGCTGGAGGGTGCGTTCGCCCGCCGGACGGGCGAGCGGCACCGGCTGGGTTCCGACGTCTTGGACCGTGGTGCGAGGAACGTCGTTCAAGGATTTCGGCGGAAGGTTCAGGTTTGAACTGGCCGGGGGACCAGGATCCCGGGAGAACCTGTCCATGAACCTCCGTAAAGATCACATCACGGCGCGTCGTGTTGGAGGTTCGGTACCGCCGGCGCCCCATGTGGGCGCCGATTCATCGCGACTGGCCCACGGATGCGCGGCGCGGCTACGGTGGGCGAATGCGCCACCGATGGGCCATGTTCGCCGCCACCGCCGTCCTCGCCCTGGCGGCACCGGCGGCCGTCGCGCTGCAGCTGCCCGAGGGGCTCACGCTGGGCGTGCAGGACGACCAGCTGCCCGTCGCCGACGCCGCGACCCTGGACGCGCGGGTGGACGACGTGGCCGCCACCGGCTCCCGGGTGACGCGCCTGGACGTGCTGTGGAACGAGGTGGCCCCCACGCGTCCCGCGGATCCGCGGGACCCCGCGGACCCGGCCTACCGATGGGACCGGTACGACCGCATCATCGACCGTCTCACGGCCCGCGGGGTGCAGGTGCTGCTCACCGTCTACCGCACGCCGGAGTGGGCCGTGGACCCGCGCTACGCGCCGGAGGACCCGCCGCAGCCGGAGCGATGGGCCCCGGTGCCGCAGGCCCTCGGAGACTTCACGCACGCGCTGGCGCGCCGGTACGACGGCACGGCCCATGGCCCGGTGACGGCGTTCGAACCGTGGAACGAGCCGAACATCCCGTTCTTCCTGCGGCCGCAGTGGCTGCCGGACACCACGGCGGCGAGCGGATGGCGGGTCGCCTCCCCCGAGATCTACGCGGCCATGCTCACCGCCGCCCATGCCGGGATCCGGGAGGCCCAGCCGGACGCGACGGTCGCCGGCGTGTCGGGGGCCCCGAACGGCGGCGGGGCGCCCCCCACGGGTCCGCTGGGGTTCGGCTCGGTGCCGAACTCGGTGTTCATGCGGGAGCTTGCCGTCCTGCAGCCGCCGATGGACGTCGCGAGCCAGCACCTCTACCCGGCCCTGGGCCCGCGTGAGAGCACGGCATTCCCGTCGTTCCGGACGATCCCCAGACTGCTGGCCGAGCTCGACGCGATCCGCCCGGACATCCCGGTGTGGATCACCGAGTTCGGCTACATGACCGCCGCCCCAGCATCGCGGCCCGCACGGGCGTTCGTGACCGAGGCGCAGCAGGCCGAGCACGTGACCCAGGCGGTGGAGCTCATGTCCGGCTACCCCCGCGTGCGGCTGGCGGTGTGGTTCAACCTCCAGGACAACCCGGAGTGGCCGGGTGGCCTGCGACGGCTCGACGGCTCCCCCAAGCCCGCGTGGGACGTGTTCCTCGCCATGCCCAAGCTGGTGCCGCCGGTCGTGCCCGTGCCGCCGTCCGCTCCCGAACCTCCGGCCTGACACGAGGACGGCGCGACGACGCGGGCGAGCGTGCTCGCGCCGCCGCCGGGCACCCGCAGCCGCGGACACGCGGACGTTCATGTGCGAGCCGTGTTGGGCTGATGTGTTCGGTTGATGGGCGCGGCGTTCTTCGATGACACCCCGGCTTGCCAGCTCCCGGTGTCGCCTGCGGTGCTTCCCGGCATGTGCCCATTTCGCGTGACCTTCGTCGCGGCAAGCGCGTTCGCCCTGATCGCCGCCGCACCCACCATTGCCCAACCGCTCACCGCCGATGACGGT
>LNFL01000129.1 GCA_001464275.1 Actinobacteria bacterium Ga0077560
CTTGAGGATCGCGTAGACCAGGGAGAGGCCGATCGCGCCGAGGGCGTAGATGGAGCCGCTGGCGAGGCCGTTGATCGTGGTCTGGAGGAAGGTTTCCAAATTGCGGCGGGGGTGGCGGTCGCGGGACGGCGCGAGCCTACCGGAAGCTCGTGTCAGTCCGCACGAACGATTCGGGCCAGACGGCCCACCAGATCCGTGGCGTCGAACCGCTCGGCGACGGCTGGGAGGTCGGGCGACGGACCCCGCCACCGCAGGTCCTCCACACCGCCCGGCAGCAGCGGCACGTCCTCACGCAGCGTCGCGAGCCGGCGGAAGAGCATGGCGTCGGGCCGCGCGTGGGCGAGGGTCGCCCCCAGCGTCCCGGATCCGCGCACGCGGACCGCCCACGTCGCCGGGTCGTCCGGGATGTCCTCGATCCGGCCGTAGTGGGCCAGCACCGCGGCCGCGGACTTGGCACCCCAGCCCGGCAGGCCCGGGAAGCCGTCCGCGGCATCGCCCACCAGCGCCAGGTAGTCGGGGATCGCCGATGGGGGGACGCCGAACCGCTCGATCACGTCGTCCTCGGTGCGGATGAGGCCCTTGCGGCGGTCGAGCTGCACCACGCGGTCCCCCCGGACGCTCTGGGCCAGGTCCTTGTCCGGGGTCGCGATGTGCACGCGCACCACCGCCGGGTCGGCGGCGCACCGGGCGGCCGCGGCGGCCAGCGCGTCGTCGGCCTCGAACTCCACCATCCGCCACACCGTGAGGCCGCAGGCCTCGAGCAGCTCCTCCAGCGGGTGGAACTGTGCGGCCAGGTCCGGCTCGATGCCCTCACCGGTCTTGTAGCCGGGCCACATGGCGTTCCGAAACGACTCGACCACGTGGTCGGTGGCGACGCCCACGTGCGTGGCGCCCTCCTCCAGCAGCCCGGCCATCGACCGCGCCACACCGCGTGCCGCGGCCACCTCGACCCCGTCCACACGGTGCGACGGCAGGGCGTGGTGGTGCCGGAAGAGCTCGTAGGTGCCGTCGACCAGGTGGACCTGGATGGGGTCCGGCATGCGACTCAGCCCTCCGGGTACGGCGCGTAGCGGCTGTGCAGCATCAGGTCGTTGCCGTCGGGATCCCGGAAGAACGCCATGCGGCAGACGCCGGTGTCGAACGTGGCGCCGTCGAAGACCACGCCCTTCGCCTCCAGGTCCGCGCGCGTCGCCTCGATGTCGTCGGCGTGCAGCGCGGGGTGGGCGTTGCGTTGCGGGGCGAACGTCATCCCCGCCTTCTCCGGCTCCCAGATGCCGAAGCACACCGAGCCTGCCCAGAACTCGTACTTGGACTTCGGGTCGGGCCGCAGCCCGAGCACCCCGCCGTAGAACGCCGCCGCGCGCTCGGCGTTGGTGGACGGGACCGCGATGAAGTCGACACCGTCGATCGGCATGGCCGCTCCTGCGCTCGTCACTGCTTCCGGACCGGGCCAGCCTATCCCCGCGCCGGGCGGCTCAGGCGGTGAAGTCCGCCCGCAGCTCCCGGGCGCGCGCCCTCGCGGCCGCCATCTCCGGTGGCGGCAGGCGGTCCAGGTTGCGCAGCATCGGGCGCATCCGCGGGTTGGCGGCGAACCGATCGCGGTGGCGGTCCAGGAAGTCCCAGTAGAGGCTGGTGAACGGGCACGCCGTGGGCCCTCCGCGCACGGCCGGGTCGTAGGCGCATCCGCGGCAGTGATCGCTCATGCGCTTCACGTAGGCGCCGGAGGCCGGGTAGGGCTTGGTCATCATCCGGCCGCCGTCGGCATGCAGCGCCATGCCCAGGACGTTCGGCGCCATCACCCACTCGTGGCCGTCCACGAAGCTCGTGGTGAACCAGGCCAGGGCCTCGTCCGGGCGCACCCCGAGGGTGAGCATGAGGTTGCCGAAGAGCATGAGCCGCTCGATGTGGTGGGCGTACCCGGTGGCCGCCACGCCCCCGACGGCGTCGGCCATGCATCGCATGCGGGTCGGACCGCCGCGGAACAGCGCCGGCAGGGGGCGGTCGGCCCCCAGGGCGTTCATGCCGGCCCAGTCCGCCGACCAGCGGCGGTACAGGCCCGCCACGTATTCCCGCCATCCGATGACCTGCCGCGCGAAGCCCTCCGCGGAGGCCAGCCCGACCCGGCCCGCCCGGTGGGCGTCCTCCACCGCGCGGACCGCCTCCAGCGGATCCAGCAGCCCCAGGTTCATCGCCGCGGCCAGGCCCGAGTGCCACATGAGCCGTCGCCCGTGGAGCATGGCGTCCTGGTACGGGCCGAACGCGTCGAGCGCGCCGCTCACGAACCCCGCGAGCCGTGTCCGGGCCTCCTGCGGCGTGGCCGGCCACAGGCGCGGCCCGATGGAGCCGAACGCGTCCGGTGCCAGGCGCTCCAGGTCCCGGCGCACCTCCCGGTCCAGATCGTCGTCGGGGTACGGCGCCAGCTCCGGCGGGGCGGTGTCGCGTGGCGGCGGCCGCCGGTTCTCGGCGTCCAGGTTCCACACGCCGCCCAGCGGCGCGTCGCCGTCCATCAGCACCCCCAGCCGCCGGCGCTGCCGGCGGTAGAAGTCCTCCATCACCAGCCTGCGCCGCCCGTCCGCCCACGCGTCGAACTCCTCCGGCGGGGTCAGGAACAGCGACCCGTCCAGCATCGTCACGCCGGGCAGCCGGCCCAGGCGCTGCGCCCGCCGGCCGACCGGGCGCAGCAGCCGCACCTCCGGGTCGCCGTGTGCGGCCCGATGTGCGGCCACCCCGGCGGCGAACGTGGGCGCCTCCCGCAGGTCGACCTCCAGCCCCTGGTCCCGCAGCCGCCGGGCGGTCCGGCGCATCGCCGACAGGATCATGAGCAGCTTCTGGCGGTGGTGCGGGGCTCCGCCGATCGCCGTGGCGGACTCGATAAGGAGCACCCGCCGGGCGCCCGCGAGCGCCGGGTTGGCGGGGGACAGGTGCTCGGCCAGCAGCCATGCGGTGTGACCCGGCATCGGCCGAGGCTACCGCTCGCGTGGCGGCGGCCCACCGGGGTACGGTCGGCCGGTGCTCGGCATGCGCCGCCTCGACACCCGCCCCGACGGCGCCGCCGCGCTGGCCCGGGCGAAGGCCCGCCTGGACGCGTTGGACTGGTACCCGCGTCCGGTGCGGACCGCCCGGGTCCGGATGGTGCTGGCCCCGTGGTTCTTCCGCCTGCCGTTCATGCGCCGGTTCCAGGGCTACGCGGCCTGGAACCTCATCCTGCTTCGGTCCGAGCCGGTGCGGGACGGCCTAGTGACCCACGAGCTGTGCCACGTGTGGCAGATGCAGCACCACCCGGTCCGGATGCCGCTGACCTACCTGTACACCCCGTACGGCACGAACCCCTGGGAGGTGGAGGCGCGGCGCGCCGCCGGCCAGCCGCGTCGCGACCCGGGTGACCTCGAGGGTCCAGCGCGCTGAGGGCGGGTGGGTGTCGGCATCCGGTGCCGGCGGGGGTAGCCTGGTCAGATGATCGACGCCGATACGCTGCTCTCGACGACCCGCGCGGTGCGCCGCCGGCTCGACCTCACCCGGCCGGTGGAGCGCCACCTGCTGGAGGAGTGCATCCTCGGGTGGCAACCGCCAGGTCTGGTCCTTCGTGGTGGTCACCGACCCCGGCCGCCGCGCCGCCCTCGCCGAGCTGTACCGGCGCGGGTGGGAGCGCTACGTGACCGAGGGGATCACCGAGAAACCGGTCCGCGCGGCCGATCCCGAGGCCCGGGCCCGGCAGAAGCGCATCACGTCATCCGCCCGGTACCTGGCCGACCACCTCCACGAGGTGCCCGTGCTGGTCGTGCCGTGCATCCGCACGCGCACCGACGCGAGCGACGCGGTGGTGCAGGCCTCCCAGTTCGGCTCGGTGCTGCCGGCGGTGTGGAGCTTCATGCTCGCCGCCCGGGCCCGCGACCTGGGCACGGCGTGGACGACCATCCACCTGTTCCACGAGCGGGAGGCGGCGGAGATCCTCGGCATCCCGTTCGACGAGGTCATGCAGGTGGCGATGATCCCGGTCGCGCACCTGATCGGGGAGTCCCTGAAGCCGGGCCACCGGCGTCCCCTCGACGAGGTGGTCCACTGGGATCACTGGCGGGGCTGAGTCCCAGCCGGGCCAGGGGCGGGGCGGCCAGGTCATCCCGCCCCACCTCGATCCACCAGGCGGCGATCTCGGCGGCCACCACGGGCCGCCATCCGGCGATGCGGGCCCAGGCGCCGCGGTCCGCGTGGCCGTCGGCGACGTGCGCGAGGGCCGCGTCGTCGAGTCCGTTGGCCTCGGCCAGGTAAGCCAGGTCCTCGGCCGGGTCGCCGTACCGCCAGAACTCCCAGTCCACCAGGTGGGGGCCCGGGGCCCACACGATGTTGGCGGCCACCAGGTCGCCGTGCACCACGCGGAACGGCGCCGTCATGGCCGCCGGCGGGGCGATGCGGATGCGGTGGCCGGCACGCGCGAGCGCATCCCCGGCGCCATCGGCGCGACGGGCGGCATACGCCGCCGGCTCGTGCTCCGGCGCGTCCCACCACGGCAGCGCGGCGCCGTCGGCTCCGGCGCGGGCGTGCACGTGTGCCAACAGCCGCCCCAGGGCGCGCAGCTCGTCGGGTCCGCAGGTGCCCAGATCGCGCGGTGCGCCGGGGATGAAGGCCATCTCCAGGCATCCCGGCGCGTGGCGGTGCAGGGCGGGGATCCCGTCCACGCCGCGCAGCAGCCGGAGGGCGGCGGCCTCGTGCGCCAGCTCGGGCGCCGGGCCACGCTTGCACAGGCCGGGCGGCGGACCGGTGACCCGCGTGAGCGAGAACCGGCCGCCGCCCAGGGCGAGGGGGTCGTCCATGACCCCCAGGCTACCCGTGCGGGTGGATCAGCCCTGCGGAGCGCGGACGGCGGCGACGCCGAACGCGGTGGTGCCGGTGAGCGCCGAGCCCAGCCCGAAGGTGGTGTTCAGCAGGGACGCCGCGGCGGGGGTGAACGTCAGGGTCGCCCCGTCGACGGTCGCCACCCCGGACGTCGCGCCGAGCTTGGCGGGCGCGAGGCCGATGCTGAGGATCGCCACCCGGTTGCCGCCGACCAGCGCGGTCAGCTCGGGAGCGGCCTTGGTGGTGTCGATGACGAAGTCCGTCAGCTCCACCTTCGTGGCGCCCTTGGTGAGCGAGATGCCGCCCACGGCGAGCTCGCCACCGGACACCGGGAACACCAGCCGGCCCTGGGCGTCAGCGCCGCTCGGACCGATCGGGGCCGCGGTGATGCCGACCGAGGTGAGGGTGGAGGCCAGCGCCGAGTCCAGCGTCACGGCGGTCGCGTACGACCTGGCGGTCACCTTGACCGCGCCCACGGAGATCTTGCGGGAGAACAGGCGCACGCCGAACGCGCGGTTCAGGGCGGTGGCGGCCTGCGGGGTGAGGGTGGTCGTCACGCCGCCCACCGTGATGTTGCGGCCGGCGGTGATCCCGACCTTCGCCTTGCTGACGTTGAGGTTGAGGATCGGCAGCCGCTTGGTGCCCACCTTGGCGGTGAGGAACGAACGCTTGCCCACCACCACGGTGAAGTCGGTGAGGCGCACGGCCGTGCCGCCGGCGCGGAACACCAGACCACCGGAGTGCGTGATGCGGCCGGCGCCGGTCGACAGGTCGTCGATCTGGCCGCCCGTCACGGGGAAGGCGATCGTGCCGCCGCGGGGGCCCGCGGGGCGGATGGGGGCCACCGACACGCCGTTGGCGGTCAGCACCTTCGCGGTGGCGCGGTCCAGGGTGAGCTGGGTCTGGCCGGAGCGCTCCAGCACGGCGTCGGCGCCGAGGGCGGAGGGGGCCGCGACGAGGGCCGCCGCGGTGATGGCGAGGGCGAGGGGGGTGCGACGCCGGTGGGTCATGAGACGGGTCACTCCGGTCTCCTTCGGTCGAGGGGGAGGGTCGGAGGGGTGTACGGACCCGGGGGGTGAATCGGATTCGGCACGCGGACATTTCTGGTCCGTGAATCCACTCGGCGGGTCTCCCGCGTATGTGCCTGTGCTATGTCTGCTGCGCATGCATTCGCCGTCCCACTCGCGTCATTCGGCCGCCCGGGCCGTCCTCGCGTCTCCGGCGTGAGGACGGTGGGGGGGGAACTCGACGAGGAGCGCCTCGCGCAGGCGTTCCGCGATCGCCGGGAGGGCTCGCTCGACGCGGCCTACGCCCGGCACGCGCCGGCGATCCTGGGCTTCCTGTCGCGGGCCGTCCGCGACAGGGGATCGGCGGAGGACGTCCTCCAGGAGGTCTTCACCGACGCGTGGCGCCGCGCGGACCGCTTCGATCCCGGGCGCGCGTCGCTGGCGACGTGGCTCATGGTCATCGCCCGGAGCCGCGCGGTCGACCATCTGCGCCGCCGGGTGCCCGAGCCGCGCGACACGAGCATCCCCGGTGCGCACGAGGAGCCGGAGGACCCCGGGGCGTCCACGGACGCCCTGATCGGCCAGTGGCGTTTCGCGGCGCTGGTGTCGACACTGTCCGAGGATGAGGCGCGCGTCCTGCGGATGCGCTTCCATCTGGGACTCAGCCAGTCGGAGATCGCCGAGCAGACCGGTATGCCCATCGGAACCGTCAAGACCCGCATGACCCGCGCGCTCACACGCCTGCGGTCGCTGCTCGACGAGGAGGCCGGGGCGTGAACACCGTTGATCCCATGGACTTCCTGCTGGGCGAGCTCGACGAGGAGGGCACCCGCGAGGCCGAGCGGCTGATGCGCTCGGACGCCGCGTTCCGCGACGAGGTGGAGCGGCTGCGGCCGATCGTGACGGCGCTGGAGGAGCTGCCGGACGAGGCGTGGGACCCGCCGGTCCCGCCGCCGCTGCGGCACCCCGACGCCATCGCCGAGGCCCCCGCACCGGCGCCACGGCGACGCCCGGCCCCGCGGGGCGTGCCCTGGTGGCGGCGGCTGAGCGTGCCCGTCCCCGCCGTGGGGCTGGCCACCGTGGTGGCGCTGGCCACCGGCATCGGGATCGGCACGCTGGTGACGGGCCGCGACGAGGCGCCACCCGCGCCGCAGGCCGTGGCGGACGTCCGCCTGGCGGCGTTCGGGCAGGCCCCCGCGGCGGCCGGCGGCGACGCCAGGATCCTCGCCGGCGGGCAGCTGTCCCTGCAGGTGCACGACCTGGCTCCCAGCACGAGCGGCGAGTTCTACACCGCGTGGCTGCTCGGCAAGGACGGCCGGCTGGTGCCGCTGGGCTCGTTCCGCATCCCGGCGTCGGGGGCGGCGACGGTCCGGCTCCCCCTTCCCGTCCAGCCCGGGAACTTCGACTATGTGGACGTGTCGGTGGAACCAGACGACGGCGACCCGGGGCACTCGGGCAAGTCGGTCCTTCGGGGGCCGACCGCATGATGCGCCGCCTCGCCGGCGCCGCCGCAGCCGTGGTGGTGGCCGTCGGGGCGGCGGGCTGCGCGTCGGGTGACGACGCGTCCGCCCCCTCGGCCGGTGCCGCCCCGGTCACCGCGGCCGCCCCGGCGATGGTCCCCGACCGCGGCCCGGTGGTGCTGCGCGGCCGCGCGGAGCGCATCGACGGGACGATCCAGCCCCTGGCCGCGTACCGGGGCAAGGTGGTGCTGATCGTCAACACCGCCAGCCGGTGCGGGTTCACCCCGCAGTTCGAGGCGCTGGAGTCGCTCTACTCCGAGCGCTGGGCGGAGGGCTTCGTGGTCCTGGGCTTTCCCAGCAACGACTTCAAGCAGGAGCTCGCCGACAACAAGGCCGTGGCGGACTTCTGCAGGGCCAACTTCGGGGTGAGCTTCCCGATGTTCTCCCGTGTGCAGGTCACCGGCGATGCGGCGCATCCGCTGTTCCGCCGGCTGGCGGCGCGGTCCCAGCAGCCCGAGTGGAACTTCCAGAAGTACCTGCTCGACCGCCGCGGGCGCCTGGCGGCCGTGTTCTCGCCGGGCGTGGAACCGTCCGCGCCGGCGGTCACGGAGGCGGTGGCGCGGCTCCTCGCGGAGCCGGCGCCCACCGCCTCCTGATCGTCAGCGGCGGATGAGCGGCAGTCGGCTGGCGTCCATCTTGGGCAGCACCCGGCCGGCCTCCACGCCCATCCAGTCCTCGAGCAGCGAGGCGTAGACGGTGCGGAACTCCGTCGTGACCTTGAGGTTGTCGTCCTCGTCGAGGCTGGTGAGCCCGGGGAACTCACTCCGGATCCCGCCGTTCACGCGGTTGCCGATCACCATCACCCCGCCCCCGGCGCCGTGGTCGGTGCCGCCGCCGTCGTTGTCCTCGGGCCGGCGTCCGAACTCGCTCCACACCAGGATCACGACCCGGTCGCCGAGTCCGCGGGCGTCGATGTCGGCCTGGAACGCCACGATGCTGTCGGACACGTCCTTCAGCAGGTCCACATGCTCGCTGACCTGGCCGTCGTGGGTGTCGAAGCCGCCCTTCGAGAAGGACAGGACCCGGGTGCCGAAGCCGGCGCCGAGCATCCGGGCGCCGTTGCGCATCGCCCTGCCGAGGCCGGAGTCCGGGTAGGCGACCGGCGTGGGCGGCAGGTTGTCGCCCTGGTCGCGCAGCGGCTTCAGCAGGTCCACCATGCGGAAGGCGCTCTCGTAGGCCTTGGCGGCCGCGCCGATGCCCCGGCCCTTGGCGCCGCGGGCGGCGTCGCGGTAGGCCCTGGTGAAGCCGTCGTCGGTCCAGACGTCCGGGATGCCGAACCCGAAGGAGCCGGGGTCGTAGACGGTGCCCACGGGGTTCTTCCGGGAGATCAGCGTGGGGTCCAGCCCCCAGGACACCGAGATGGCCTGCAGGGGGTTCCCGTCGTTGCCCACCAGGTCGATGGTGCGGCCGAGCCAGCCCGTGCGGTCGAGGGTGGGGCCCACGACGCCGCGCTGCCAGTAGCCCTGCGAGTTGAAGTGCGACTGGTCCGGCTCGGCGTAGTCCACGGCGGGCAGCACCGCGACCTTGCCCTGGTTGTACAGGGTCGCGATCCCGGCCATGGACGGGTGCCAGACGAAGTCCGAGGTGCCCTGCACGGGGATCGCGGTCTCGGCGGCGATCCCGATCCGCGAGCGCAGCTCGCGGTACTTGGGGTCGGTGATGGGGGCGAAGGTGTTCAGGAAGTCGTTTCCGCCGTCCAGGTACAGCGACACCAGGATCGTGCCGTTCGGGTTGTCGGCGGCCTGGGCCGCGGCGGACTCCAGGATCCCCCGCGGGCTCAGCGCCGACGCGGCGGTGGCCAGCAGCACCATGCCGGCGCCGCGCTCCAGGATGTCCTTGCGGGTGAGGCCCCCCTCGCGCTCGAAGGCCTGGAGGCCGTCCAGCGCGTCGTCGGGGATCGCCACCATCTGCTGCCCGGCGCGGGTCATGAGGGAACGCCGGGTGAAGTGCCAGTCGCTGCAGCCGGTCCTGCGCATCGCGGTCTTCATGAGTCCTCCTTCAGCAGACCTGGGCGTCGGGCCCGGCCAGGAGCAGGTGGCGGAGCACGCGCTGCCGCTCGGGGAAGTAGTGCTCGACCTCCCAGTCGTCGGATCGCCCGGCGACGGAGGAGACCGCATAGCGCTGCATCGCGACCTTGGTGCGCTTGGAGTGCAGCGGGCGCCCGGTGCCGGCCAGCGCCGAGGAGATGGCCTGCGCCGGCGTCTCGGTGCCCTCGATGGAACCGTCCTTGATGTCCTTGCGGATCAGGTTCCCGACGGCCTCGAACCGGGCGCGGATCGTGGCCGGCGTGAGCCAGGCGTCGTCCATCTCCCACCCGGCGACGTTCGGCGGGTAGAAGGGCCGCTGGCCCATCTCGTCGAGCTGGTAGCTCCACGCGTCGTAGGTGACGCCGCGGTTGAGGCGCCGCAGCATGCCGGCGACGTAGACCACCGGGGGCTTCACCTGGTCGGGCGCGTCCAGGTCGGCGTAGAGCGTGGGGTGGTTGAGGATGATCCGGAGCACCGGCTTGATCTGGTACTTGGAGCCCTTGTAGGCGCGGACCATCTCGTTGAGCGTCGCCCGCGACGGGGGCCGCGGGGTGAAGTAGCCCCAGAGCTTCCGGCACAGGTACGGCGCGTGCTTGGGGTGCTCGATGGCGAGATCCACGATGTCGTCCGGGGAGAACCGTCCCCGGCGGCCGAACACGCGCTTGAAGCCGGTGTCGTGCCGCTCGGGGTCGAAGCCGAACGCCTTGGTCTCGTAGTCGAACGTGAAGCCGGTGAGCGCGCGCGCGGCCTCCCGGATGTCCTTCTCGGTGTAGCCGTTGTTCACGCCCAGCGCGAACAGCTCGAACAGCTCGCGGGCGAAGTTCTCGTTCGGCGAGTTCTTGTCGGAGCCGGCGAGGTCCAGGAAGAGCTGCATCGCCCCGTCATGGAGGATGCGCTTGCACATCGTCCGGAAGTTCCCGAGCGCGTTGGACCGCAGCACGAAGTAGTGCTGGAGCATGAGCTTGGTGTCGCCGACCTTCTGGTTGGAGGTGGCGAAGTGGTCGTGCCAGTTGAGCGTCATGCGCTCCGCGAGCGGCTGGCGGGTGCGGACGCAGCGGTCCAGCCACCACAGCACGTCGTGGGAGTAGACGTTCTGGGGGTCGAGCGGCGCGCCCTCGACCGTGGCCGCCGGGCCCGCGTACTGGGGGCCGCGGGGCCGCAGGAGCTCCTCCACGGCGGCGCGACGTCCCTTGGCGGCCAGGCGCCGGACGTCGCCGGGGCGGGGACCGAAGCCCGCCCGCCACAGCAGGCGCTCGATCTCGAGGTGAGCCTTCGGTGTCGGGGCCATCAGCGCCTCCTGGCGGGTTTGCGGACCGTGAACGCGGTGACCATGCCGTGGCCCTCGTGCTCGGGGATCGTGCAGACGAGCCAGTAGCGCCCGGGCGTGAGCCGGATCCGCAGCTCCGCCAGGTCGCCGGGGTGCAGCACCGGCGTGATGCGGAGGATGTGGCCGTTCGCGGCGCGGATCGCCAGGTTGTGGTCGTCCTCGCCGATGTTCTTGACCTGCACGATGAGCCGGCCGACGGGCACGACCCTGCGGCTCGGGTTGAGCCGGAACTCGCTCGCGTGGACCAGCATCCGTGCCGGGGGCGGTGTGCGCACCGCGGTCGGGCGGGCCGTCGGGGCCGGCGCGACGATGGGCGGGGGCACTGCCGGGACGGGCAGGAGCAGCGGGGCACCTCCAGCGGTGGCTGGCAGTTCTCCGGGCCGAGAGGGCACAACGGCGCCGGCGGCGTGACGAGGTTCTCGTCTCGCATGCATCGTCCGGACAGGGCGGACGCTTGAGACCCTACCCCGGGTCTCTGCGGGCACTCCGTTCGGGGAACGTGTGCCTTCCGTAAAGAGCCGTTGCACACGCAACCACCGCTGCCGCGCGGGTACAGGCCCCGGGCGGCCCTGCCGATGGGAGGGCGTTGGGAGAGATCCGCGCCAGCCTCCTGTTCGCCCTCGACGCCCTGCCGAGCAGCCGTGCGGCGGCCGACCGGCGCGATCTGCTGGACCGGGGGACGGGGGCGGCGATGGCCCTCTCGCGCCGGTCCGAGGCGGGGGGCAACCCCGGCCAGGCGGAGGCGTATCGCGCCGTCGCGCGGGCCCTGGCGACCTGCGCCCCGAACGCCGTGGACGGGGCGGTGGCCGCGCGGCTGCGGGCCGCGGTTCGCGCCGCGGACGCGCCGGATGCGGCGGAGCGGGTGGCCCGCCTGCTGTCCGGGGGCTACCCCGGCTGATCCGCCGCGGCCCGCCCGAGGCGGTCGCGGATGGCATCGCCCAGTCCGCCCGGCGGCGGCGGGACGGCGACCACGAGGTCCACGCCCAGCGCGTCCGCGCGGCGCAGCAGGTCGTAGAGGGCGCGCGCGTACCCCTCGGCGCCCGGCTCGTCGGGCACCAGCGGCACGATCGGGGCGGGACGACCGGCCACCGGCGAGCCGCTCAGGATCGCCACCCGGCGGTCCCCGGCCCCCGCGGCCGCCGCCAGCGCGGCGTCATGGTCCTCGGCGATCACCACCCGGGCGCGCGGCGCGTAGTGGGCGGCCAGCATCCCCGGTGCCCGCGCGGGTCCGGTGGCGACCCGCTCCAGCGCAACGCCCGCGGCGGCCTCGAGCACATCGACCGGCAGGCCGCCGGTGCGCAGGACCGTCGGCGGTGAGGTGGTGAGGTCGAGGATCGTCGACTCCAGGCCGACCCCGCAGGGCCCGCCGTCGAGCACCAGATCGACACGGTCGCCGAGATCCGCCAGCACGTGCCGGGCGGTGGTGGGGGAGGTGCGCCCGAACGGGTTCGCGGACGGCGCGGCGACGCCGGCGCCCACGTCCCGGAGCATCGCCAGCGCCAGCGGCTGCGCCGGCACGCGGAGGCCCACCGTCTCGCGACCGCCGGTCACGACGTCCGGCACCGCCCCGGAGCGTTCCAGCACCAGCGTGAGCGGACCCGGCCAGAACCGCGCGGCCAGCACGCGGGCGAGGGGCGGGACCTCGCGCGCATACCGGTCGAGCACGGACGCGTCCGCGCCGTGGACGATCAGCGGGTGTCCCGGCGGGCGCCCCTTGGCGGTGAAGATGCGCGCCACGGCCTCGGGGAGGGCGATGCTCGCGCCCAGGCCGTAGACCGTCTCGGTGGGGAAGGCCACGAGACCTCCGCGCGCCAGAACGGCCGCCGCGACCCCCGGGTCGCGGGTCGTCCGCTCGGTTCCGCAAGTTGTGTGAGGTTCGGGTTCCAGACTTGGCCGATCGCTAACCGTTGGTTCACGCGAACTGTTGCTTCGGCGGAGATGCTGTCTCCGCTCGTTACCGTCCGGGAGTCTGCTCTCGGACACGGCGCGGCAACCGTACGTGGTGACACGGCCGATTGCCCCCCGCCCGCCGGCTTCTTCCGCCCGTGCGCGCTCCGCCAGACGGTAGGGTGCCCCCTCGGTGCTCACGCCGCTGACCCTCACCGTCGCCCTGTACCTGTTCGCCCTCGCGGTGTGGGGTGTCGCCCTCGCGATCGCCGGCCGTCCACCGGACCGGCCGTACGTCATCGCGGTGCTCATCGGTGAGGCCGAGGTGGTGCTGCACGCGGTGGGCGCGACCATCGCGATCATCGCTGGGCACCGCCCGGACTCGATGGGCGAGTTCTTCGGGTACCTGCTCACCAGCGTGGTGCTGCTGCCGTTCGTGCTGCGCCTGGCGCAGGACGGGCGGGCCACGCGCTGGGACAGCGCGACGATCGGCGCCGTGGCGCTCGCGGTGGGTGTCGCGGTGATCCGGCTGCTGGGACTCTGGTGACGGGCCCGGGACGGCTGCTGGCCGTCGTCTACGTGGTGTTCGCGATCGCGGCGGGCGCGCGGTCGCTCTTCCAGGTGATCACCAAGTTCGGTGACGCCCCGCTGGCCTTCACGTGATCTACCTGGTCGCCGCCCTCTGCTTCACCCGCCCCTCGGGCCGGTCATGGCGCGCCGCGACGGTGCTGCTGGCGGTGGAGCTGGCCGGGGTCATCGGCGTGGGCGTCCTCAGCCTGGTGCGGGACGACCTGTTCCCGGAGCCCACCGTGTGGTCCGACTTCGGCGTGGGCTACGGCTTCGTGCCGCTCGTGCTGCCCGTGCTCGGGCTGCTGTGGCTGGCCCGTCCGGCGACCAGGGCGCAGTTCGCCGCCGGGGGCTGATCGCCCGGATTTCGCGGAGTGGCCGCCCAGGGAATACGCTGGGCCCAGATGCGCCGTTCATCGCCACTGCTGATCGCGATCGCGTTGTCCGCGACGGTCGTTCCCGCGGCCGCGGCGCCCGCGTGGCTCGCGCCGCGCACCGTGTCGCCCGACACCGGGGAGGCGGTGCTCCCGTCGGCGGGTGTGGACGCCACCGGCGCGGTGACGGTGGTGTGGCACCAGTCCTCGTTCACGGCGCAGTCGCGGATCATGGCCGTCACCCGGCCGGCCGGTGGGGAGTGGGGCGCCGCGCAGGCCATCTCGGCCGAGGGCGCGGCGGTCGCCGAGGTGCCGGCGCCCGCGGTGTTCGACCCCGCGCTGGCGGTCGCCCCGGACGGCCGCGCGGTGGCCGTGTGGCGCTACCGCGACGGCGGCGGGTACGTCGTGGAGGCGGCGGTTCGCCCGCCGGGCGGCGAATGGGGCGCCCCGCAGGTCATCTCGCGGGCCGCGCGGCGCCATGACGCGCCCGTGGTGGCGGTGGACCCCGACGGCGACGCGATGGCGGCATGGGTGCGGCACGGGCAGTCCGGCATGACCGTGGAGGCCGTCGTCCGGCCCGCGGCGGGCGGGTGGTCCGCACCCGTCACGATCTCTGCGCCGGGGGCGACCGAGGTGACCCTGCCCTCGGTGGGCCTTGGGGCCGACGGCACGGCGGTGGCCGCCTGGGCGTGGCGCGGCGGCCCGGGCGACCTGTGGCGCGTGCAGGGCGCGACGCGCGCCGCCGGCGCTGCCTGGTCGGCTGCCCGCGACATCTCCGAGACCAGCGTGTCGGCGCCCGTGCCCGCCGTGGCGCTGGGCGGCGAGGGCACCGGCTGGGTGGCGTGGGACCGCGAGGTGGGCACCGGGAAGGTCGCGGAGGCGGCGGCGCACGGGCCCGGCGGCGCGTGGGGCAAGCCGGAACGGCTCACCGACGCCGACGGCAACGCGGGCGCGCCGGATCTGGAGCTCCTGGCCGATGGACGGGTGGCGCTCGCCACCGCGACGGGCACCGGCCCCGCGACCGCGCGCGTCACGATCCGCGTGGCGGGACCGGGCGGGTGGGGCGCCCCCGAGGTGATCGGCACGCCCGCCGAGCTGGCGGTGGGGCCGCGTCTGGCCGCGGTGCCGGGCGGCCTCGCGATCGCCTGGGACGGGTGCCCGCAGGGCGGCGCCTGCCGCGTGCGCGCCGCCCGTCGCGACGGCTCCGGCGCCTGGACGCCCGCCGACCCGCCGGACCCCGGGATGAGCCTCGGGGGCTTCGCGGCCGATCCCGCCGGCAACGCGGTCGCCGTGGGCACCCGCTACCAGGACGTCGATCCCGCGGCCGTCGTGCAGGCCGTCGCGTTCGACGCCGCCGGCCCGGACCTGCGCACGGCGGCGGTGCCCGCCACGGCGGTGGCCGGAACGCAGGTGAACATGTCGGTGGCGCCCCTGGACGTCTGGTCCGCGCTCTCCGGCGCACCCTCCTGGGACTTCGGCGACGGCTCGCCGCCGGCGGCGGGGCAGGGGGTCACCCACACGTTCGCGGCGCCCGGCGACTACACGGTCACGGTGACGCAGTCCGATGCCCTCGGCATCCCGTCCGTGGAGCGGCGGACCATCGCGGTGACGGCGCCGCCGGAGATCCCCGTGAACGTGTCGGTGCTGCGGGTGGCCCGGGGCGTGCCGGGGGTGGGCGGCGTGCGCGCGGTGTGCGCGGGCCCGGCCTCGCGCGGCTGCCGCGTGCAGGTCACGTTCACGCTTCCCCGGGCACAGCGCGTCACGGTCCGCGTGGCCCTTCGCGGGCGCGCGGGGCACGTCGTGGTGACCATGCGGGCCCGGCGGGGGACGAACCGGCTCACGCTGCCCGCCAGGATCGGCGGGATCCCGCTGCGGCCCGGCGTGCGCCTGGCCGTGACGGTGCGGGGCGCCTGAGGCGCCCGGGGCTCAGGCGCCGATGTGGCTCGCCCGCAGGGACGAGCCGTCGCTGGCGGGCCGGGGCCGTCCCACCAGGTAGCCCTGCAGCACGTCGCACGACAGCGCCGACAGGCGGTCGGCGCCGTCCTGGGTCTCGACG
>LNFL01000130.1 GCA_001464275.1 Actinobacteria bacterium Ga0077560
CAGGTCGTGGCCCAGGCGGATGAGCCCGCCCACCAGGGCCGCGTCCCGCTCGCCGTCCGCGATGCCGCGCACGAAGCTCCGGTCGATCTTGAGCTCGTCGACCGGCATCTCGCGCAGGGTCGCCAGCGGGGCGAAGCCCGTGCCGAAGTCGTCCAGGGACACCCGGACCCCGTCACCGCGCAGGGCGTCCAGGTGCGGCACCGCATCGCGCGCGGTCGCCAGGCCGTTCTCGGTCACCTCCAGCGTGAGGGCGGTCGCCGAGACGCCCCAGGCGGCGAGGGCGCGGTGCACCCGCTCGGGCAGGTTGGGGTCCCGCAGGTCACGGGATGAGATGTTCACCGACACCCGCAGTCCCGTGCCGGCCGCGTCCCAGCGGGCGGCGTCCCTCAGCGCGACGGCCAGGACGGCGTCGGTGAGCTCGCAGATGAGGTCGCTCTCCTCGGCGAGCGCCAGGAAGTCCCTGGGCATGAGCAGCCCCCGCACCGGATGGCGCCAGCGCACCAGGGCCTCGGCCCCCACCAGGCGGCCGTCGACGCCGCACTGGGGCTGGTAGTGCACCTCGAGCTCACCGGCGGAGATCGCCCGTCGCAGGTCCTGGCGCAGCAGCAGCCGGTCGGGGCGCCGCACGTCGGAGGAGGAGGCGTACACGGCGACGCCGGTGGCGTTGCGCTTGGCGTGGTACATCGCCACGTCGGCGGCGTGCACCAGGTCGTCGGCGTCGGCCCCGTGGTCGGGGAAGCTGGCGACGCCGATGCTGCCGCTCAGGGCGATCTCGGTGCCCTCGATGGGGACCGCCACCTGCACGGCGTCCAGCAGCCGGAAGGCCGTCGTGAGCGCGGACTCGCCGGGGGCGTCGGGGAGGAGGACCGCGAACTCGTCGCCCGCCAGGCGGGAGACCACCGCCTCGTCGCCGGCCGCCTGTGAGAGGCGCCCGCCGAGCTCCCGCAGCGCCTCGTCGCCGGCCCGGTGCCCGAAGGTGTCGTTGAGGTCCTTGAAGCCGTCCAGGTCCAGGATCAGCAGCGCCGGGCCGCGCCCGGCGGCGGCCCGGGAGATCGCCTCCCGGAGCCGTTCGAACAGCAGCGTGCGGTTCGCCAGGCCGGTCAGCGGATCGTGCCGCGACTGATGGTGGTGCAGGCGGGCACTCTCGGCCAGCGCCGTCTCGGCGACGCGGCGCTCGGTGACGTCACGCAGCATCACCACGCTCGGTGTGCGCGGGTCGGCCCGGTCCATCGGGGTGACCGACACCTCCACGGTGCTCGGGGCGCCGTCGAGCACCGCGCCGAACTCCCAGCGGCCACGGGCGACGGCCCCGGTGCTCCACCCGCTGATGAGCTCCGCGGCGTCGCGTCCCACCGACCGGTCGGGCTGGGCGCCCAGCACCGCCCCGGCGGCGGGGTTGAGGTCCAGCACCCGCCCGCGTCCGTCGACCACCACCACGCCGTCGCGCATGGCCTCCACCACCAGGTCGCGCGCCACCGGCAGCAGGCCGATCTGCGCGTCGATGAGGTCCAGATAGCGGATGCCCCAGGCGAAGCCCGCGACCGTGACGAGCAGGGCGAACGGCGTCGCGTCATACCCACCGAAGGTGACCACGCGGGTGATGGACGCGGCGTTGGCGGCGAGCGGCAGGAGCACGACGGTGAGCATCAGCACGCCCTGGGCCCGGTACCGCCGTGGCGCACGCAGGGCGGCCCGCGTGAACACCACCAGCGCCGCCAGGATGATCGCGTACGCCCAGATGGCGTGGACGACGTACCAGGGGCCGGGGACGTTGTCGACGGGGCCCTGCCCGTCGGGGATCAGCAGCTCGTGGAACATGAGGCCGCCCCAGCCGGTCGCGGTGACCAGGAGGGTCACCGGAACCGGCGACGCCATCACCAGCCACTCGCGCCGCCCGGTGCGCTCGCGTCCCGCAGCCTCGGACGCCGTCCACCAGAACGCCAGCGTGAGCCCGCAGATGGCCGCGAAGGTCACCACGACGGTGGCGCGCTTCACCGGGTCGGACGAGGACAGCGTCTGGACGGCCACCGACGCGGCCCACACGGCGAGCGAGCCGCTGGCGGCCGCCAGCCCCGCGCCACCGGGCAGCGCGCGCCGGCGCACACCCAGGACCACCAGGCCGGTGGCGGCGAGCGCGGCACCCGCCAGAAGCGCCGCGGCGAACTCGTGGGTCGTCATGTCGGGGGCCTGTCCGGGGGCACGGGGCTCCTGTTGCTTCCACGCCGTCCCGGATCCGGGGCACGGCGGGCCGCCGCGGACTCTTGCACCGGTCCGCGAAATTCCCAACAGACGTCCGTCCAGTTCGTCTGCCGGGGGATGGTCGGGAGGGTCTATGGTCCGGGTGTGCGCCGCCGCGCCGACACCGCCCGGACTCCGGAAACCGCGCCGGCTCAGGCGCCGGCGCTCGACGGGGTCGCCCCGGAGCCCGCACCGCCGGCGCTCATCGAGGCCGTGGACGTGACCGTGGTCCAGGAGCTGCGGGCCCGTGGCTTCACCGGCGAGCTTCCAGAGCTCAGGCGCCTCGGACCGGACCGGGTGGACCTGATCAGCATCCGGCCGTCCGGCGAAGGCGTGCACATCCTGGCGGCATCGCACCGGCCCGGCCGGCATCTGCGCCCGGACGCGACGCTGTCGCTCCAGGTGGATGGCCGTGCGCCGGCACGGCACGCGCCGAGGTCCGGCACGCCTGAGGATCCGAACGCGCGCCGGCGCTGGCAGGCGTTCTGGCCCGAGGATCACGCGCGCGGTCCCCGGCCGAATGAGGCCCTGCCGTTCCGGCACCCGTCGGTGGTGGCCCTGGAGGCCTGGACCCTGATCCAGGAGCGCGTGATGCCCTTCTGGGAGGGTGGACCGCACGAGGGCCGCTGAGGGGGCGCCCGTTCCAGCAATGCGACAGAACATCACTTCTGGTGCGTCAAGAGGCGGCGCAGCGGCATCCCAATCCAACCTTCGTTCTGCCACGGCGTCGGCGCTCCCTGGTCCAACGGCGCCCAAGGGCAGCGGACGGGCAAACGACGACGGGCTCGCGATACCGATAACGGACGGGCCACGGCTGGCAGGTCCTGGTCAACCAGGGCGTCGATATTGATCTGCTGTCTGAGCTGGGTGCCAACCGACGACAGGTACGCCGCCTCAGAACAGGTCGTCGGTACAGTGGCGAACCTCGAGTCCTTGGCTATCGTCCGTCCGGGCACTACCAGCGAGACTGGGGCGGGATGGGAACAACGGCGCGTCTTGCATGCTCGGCGGCACTCGGGGTGTGCGCCGCGACAGCCTTAGCGTTGGGGTCCGCGGAAGCGATCACTTCACCTGAGTGCTACTTGATCGACGATAGTGACCAGTCTCAGGTGCTCTCGCCGCTACCGGCACCCCTTCGGTCTACGGGCCCCAGCATGATCCGTCTGCGGGTGCCGGATCCGTTGCTGGCGAAGCGCACCGGGCTCACCCTCAGGGTTCGGACCGCCGGTGGCGGTGACACGACCTTCAGCCTCGGGCAGTTCAGTCCCGTAAGCCGGGACGACAGCGGAGTCATCTACGAGCTGCCACTGCAGTACCCCGGTGACCTTACGACCTGGACGCTGACAGTCACAGAAACGCTTCAGGACCAGGAGACCGGCGGCGTATGCACGCTCAGCTCGGAGCGGAACTTCCTCGCCGGCGGCCCGTCGATCCAGTCGACTGCCCAGCCTGCGGTCGCGGTGGCCTCCACGATGCGCAACATGCTGTTTGAGCGCAACGGCAGGGTCTTCTCCGAACTGGTGTTCACCGATGTGGGCTTCAAGGCATTGGTTACCCATCGTGTGACGGTGACCTGCAGGATCGGTGACGACGGCGCCGGGAACCCGGTTGTGCCTGCGGCGGTGCTGCGGATCGTCCCGGCTGCGGTGTCCGGGGCCGGGGCGAGCGCCGCGCTGGTGTGCGGGTCACCGCCGGCGATGGCGCCGGGCACGACCTGGACAGAGCAGGTCGCCCGTCGGTACCAGGTGAAGGTGCGCGCCACCCGGAACGGCCAGCGCCGCTGGCCGTGGCAGGTGCAGCTCGACGGCTTTTCCTCGGTATCCGGTCAGCTGATCATCCGCCATAGCGGATACGACCGCGGTTATGTGAAGCGCATCTACGAGACGAACTTCGATGCGTACTGGAACACCTGCATCAGCAAGGGGCGCAGGATCTACGCCTCCGGTGGGCGCCTGTACTGCATCGGGGAGCGGCTCGGACCGAACTCCACCGCGACAGTGCGACTCACCGGGCCGTGATTGCGCCGGGGTGAGCGCCCAGACGGCGGCTAGCCACCGTCTGAGCAAGGAAGGCCTGGGCGCCTGGATGTCGACCCGAACAACGGGATCCCGGGCCAGCTCGGGTTGGGCGACTCCCCGCCAGCCACCCGGATCAATCGGGAGCAAGGAAGGCACCCTAGCGAGGGCCAGCGTCGCCGGACGCCTCAGACTGACTGACCGTGGACGAGGCCAAGCGGCCGTAGAACGCAGCGCCTCCGACTAGGTGAGAATCAACGGCGCCGTCCGGGCGCCGGTGCGACTACTGAAACCCATGCGGGTTGGGTATCAGTGGGTGACCCCTACCGATGCCGCCGATCTGGAGCGCCCATATGCCCACCTATCGCACCACCGTCCCGTCGTCGCTTCCGCCCGAGCGGGCGTTCGACTACATGGCCCGCTTCGAGCACCTCACCGAATGGGACCCGTCGGCCACCGAGGCGCGGGCACTGGACGGGGATCCCGCGCCCGGGGCGCGATATGACGTGACGGTGAAGTTCGGCAAGGGCGAGCAGCGGCTCCAGTACGTGGTCCGCGAGATCGATGCCCCCCGTCGCATCCAGCTGTTCGCCGACGCCGGGCGGTACACGTCGACCGACACGATCACGGTGGCGCCGGACGGGCCGGGCTCGGCGGTGACCTATGACGCGGTCATCGAGCTGAAGGGCCTCATGAAGCTCCTCTCCCCGGTCATCGCGAGCCGGTTCCGCGCCGCCGGTGACGCCGCGCGCGACGGGATGCACCGGGCGCTCAACCCCGTGTGAGCCGGCGGCGCGACGGCCGCCGCGGGCGGGCCGGGGGGCGCCGTGAACGGTTCCCCCCGCGCTACGCTGGAGACGCATGGCGATCCCTTCGACGCCCACCTCCGCCGGCGGGTAGCCCCGGCCCGTGGCGGAGCGGCCACCGGCGTCCGGTCCGCATGCGTGACGACGAGGATGGTGACGGGTTGCAGGGCGAACGGACCACCGCTCCCGCCCGGGTGATCGCCGAGCGGCGGGGTCGTTGGCTGGTCGAGACCGAGGAGGGCGACCGCCTGCTGCTGCCCGCCCGCGGGCGGCTGCGGAGGGACGGCGTGTCGCCCGTCGTCGGTGACCGCGTCACGGTCGAGGGCGGCGCCACGATCGCCGCCGTGCTTCCGCGCGGGGGGACGATCGTGCGGCGGCATGCCGGCCGTGAGGCGGCCGGTCAGGTGCTCGCCGCAAACGTCGACGTGGCGGTGCTGGCCGACGCCCTGCCCACCCCCAACCTGCGCCGTCTGGAGCGGTTCGCGGCGCTGGCGGCCGCCGGTGGCGTGCGGATCCTCGTGGTGCTGACCAAGGCCGACCGCGATCCCGACCACGCCGGAACGGCGGCCCGGGTGGCCCGGCGCCTGGGGACTCCCGACGTGGTCGCCGTGTCGTCGCTGGACGGGACCGGCATGGATGCGCTCGGCGCCGCGCTCCGGGCGGGCACCACGGCGGTGCTCCTGGGCCCGTCGGGCGCGGGCAAGTCCACGCTGGTCAACGCCCTGCTGGGTGATGACCGCCGGCGCACCGCCCCGGTTCGCGCCACCGACGACCGCGGACGGCACACCACGGTCGGGCGGGAGCTGATCGTGCTGCCCTCCGGGGCGTACATCATCGACACGCCCGGCATCCGCGAGGTGGGCATGTGGGATGACGGGACGGGCGCCGCGTTCGCCGAGATCGCCGCGCTGGCCACCCGGTGCCGATTCTCGGATTGCACCCACGACACGGAGCCGGGCTGCGCGGTGCGGGACGCCGTGCCGCCCGAGCGACTCGACTCATGGCGGACCCTGCGCCGAGAGGAGGCGTGGATCGACGACCGCCGCGCGGCCTCCCGCGCTCGCGATCAATGGGGCAAGCGCATCGCGAAGGCACGGCGGGCGATCCACCGGGGTGAGCCGCGGTGACCGGGTGCCGGTCAGCGCAGGTCGCGGGCCGCCAGATCCTCGATGAGCGCGCCCGTGATGGCCGCGCCGATGAGCTCGGTGCGCCGCAGGAAGGCGTCGTCACGTCCCCCGGCACCGCACTCGATGAGCACCCGCGCCTGGGCGTTCGTGCGGTAGTAGCCGTAGAACCGCATCATCCGCACGTTTCCATCCCGCGGGATGACGCCGTCGAACGGTGACCGGGCGCCGAACGCCGGGGTGTGGATGCGGCCGAACCGCCGGGCGAGCCTGAGCGCGAGGGCGCGTGACCGGCGCTCCACGGCCCGGGACACGGTGGTCGCCTCCCGGTGCTTGGCGGAGTCGCTGTAAGGCACCGGGCTCGCCGGGCCGCCGCCCTCGCCGTGGTACCAGTTCTCCCCGGCGCCGAAGATGGCGTGGCCGATCGCCGCCGATCCCTCGGGCGTGTCGTGGTGGATGCTCACGAAGGTCGCGCCCTCGGCGCCCCACGGGGTGACCAGGCCAGGGGTGCGGCGGGCGTCCACGCCCTTCGCGCGCAGGCGGCGCACCACGGAGGCGGCCACGCGCCGGTTGAAGGCCACCTCCGACCCGAACGGCCCGCTGCCGGCCCCGGTCTGGTCCCGGTACCCGGGCTCGCGCGGACCTTCGTGGCCGGCCTGCACCCACACCACGGGCGCCTGCGCGGCGGCGGGGGCGGCGGCGGCCAGCACGGCGGCGCACGCGAGCAGCAGGAGTCGGCGCGGCATGCGGCGCAGGGTACGGCGCATCCCGCGCCGATCCAATAGCCTCGGGGTCGTGACCACCTCCGCCACAGCCGACCCGGTGCGGTACGTCAGCACCCGGGGGCGGGACGCCGGGCGGCGCTTCAGCGAGATCCTCCTGGAGGGGCTGGCGCCCGACGGCGGCCTCTACATGCCCACGCGCTACCCGCGGGTGGACGCGGCCACGCTGCGCGCCTGGCGGTCCCTCGACTACGCGGACCTCGCCGAGGCGATCCTCGAGCGGTACATCGACGACATCCCCGCCGGCGACCTGCGCGACATGGTGCGCCGCACGTACACCGCGGAGGTGTTCGGCACCCGCGAGATCACGCCCCTCACCCCGCTGGAGCCGGGGATCGTGCTGCTTGAGCTCTCGAACGGCCCCACGCTCGCCTTCAAGGACATGGCGATGCAGCTGCTGGGGAATCTGTTCGAGTACGAGCTGGGCCGCCGGCGCGAGACCCTGAACATCCTGGGCGCCACCTCCGGGGACACCGGCAGCGCCGCCGAGTACGCGATGCGCGGCAAGGCCGGCATCAGCGTGTTCATGCTGAGCCCGGACGGCCGGATGAGCCCGTTCCAGCAGGCGCAGATGTTCACCCTGCAGGACCCGAACATCCACAACCTGTGCGTGCGGGGCGTCTTCGACGACTGCCAGGACATCGTGAAGGCCGTCTCCGGCGACCTGGAGTTCAAGCGCCGCATGCGCATCGGCACCGTGAACTCCATCAACTGGGCACGCCTGCTGGCCCAGGTCGTCTACTACTTCGCGGGCTGGCTGCGGGCCACCGGCGAGGACGGCGGCGAGGTCAGCTTCACCGTCCCCTCCGGGAACTTCGGCAACATCTGCGCCGGGCACGTCGCGCGCATGATGGGCCTCCCCATCCGGCGGCTGGTGACGGCCACCAACGAGAACGACGTGCTCGACGAGTTCTTCCGCACCGGGACCTACCGGGTGCGGGGCGGCGCCGAGACCTTCGAGACCTCCAGCCCGTCCATGGACATCTCCAAGGCGTCGAACTTCGAGCGGTTCGTGTTCGACGTGGTGGGCCGCGACCCGGACCGCACACGGCACCTGTTCGCCGAGGCCGTGCCGCGGGACGGCGGGTTCACGCTCACCCCCGGCGAGTTCGCCCGCGTGGCGGAGTTCGGGTTCACCTCCGGCCGTAGCACCCACGCGGACCGGCTGGCGACCATCGCCTCCGTCCATCGCGCCTCCGGCCGGCTCATCGACACCCACACCGCCGACGGCGTGCACGTCGCCCGTTCACACACCGAGCCGGGAGTGCCCATGATCGTGCTGGAGACGGCCCGCGCGGTGAAGTTCGCCGACGTGGTGCGCGAGGCCACCGGCGTGACCCCTCCCCTCCCCGACGCGGTCGCCGGGATCGAGTCGCTGCCCCGGCGGTTCGAGGTGATCCCCGCCGACGCGGAGCTGGTGAAGGCTCGCATCGCCGAGGACGGGACCCGGGCGTGAGCACCTACGACCGCATCGCAGGCCTGCCGGTCCGCGTCGAGGGCTACTCGCTGCACTCCCATCAACGCCCCACCTCCAGCGGCTTCCTGCGCACCTCGGTGGAGATCCACCTGCACGGCGGTGGCCACACCGGCGTCGGCGAGGACGCCTGGTACGACGACGACGACATCGCCCGGTTCCTGGAGGCCGGGCCGGTGCTGGACCTCACGGGCGGCGCCACGCTGGACGAGGCGTCCGGCATCCTCGGTGCGGCGGACCTGGTCCCCGGTGGGCAGAACCCGCTGGGGCGGCTCTTCCGCCGGTGGGGCTTCGAGGCCGCCCTGCTCGACCTGGCGCTCCGGCAGGCCGGGGCCTCGCTCGCCGACGCGCTCGACCGGACGCCCCGCGCCGTCGAGTACGTCCTCTCGCTGCGGCTCGGTGAGCCGTCGAGCGTCGCGCCGCTGGCGGCCCGGCTGGAGCGCTACCCCGGCCTCACCTTCAAGCTCGATCCCACCAACGACTGGGACCCCGAGCTGGTGCGGGAGATCGAGCGCGTCGCCCCCGGCCGCGTGCACTCGCTGGACTTCAAGGCGCTCTACAGCGGGACCCTGGTCGATACCCGCCCCGACCCCGGCCTCTACCGGCTGTGCCTGGAGGCCTGGCCGGAGGCGTGGATCGAGGATCCGCACCTCACCGATCCCGCGATCGCCGAGCTGCTGGCGCCGCACCTGGACCGCGTCACGTGGGACGCCCCCATCCATGCGCTGGAGGACATCACCGGCCTCGCGCACACGCCGCGCATGGTGAACATCAAGCCCTGCCGGTTCGGGAGCCTTCGGGCGCTGATGGCGGTCTACGACCACTGCGAGGCCGCCGGCATCGGCATGTACGGCGGCGGGTTCTTCGAGATCGCCGCCGGCCGCGGCCAGATCCAGTACCTGGCATCGCTGTTCCATCCGGACGCGCCGAATGACGTGGCGCCCCGCGGGTTCCACTGGCCGGACCCGGGTCCGGGGATCCCGCCGAGCCCGCTGGCGCCCGCGGCGCACCCCACCGGGTTTCGCTGGGACGACGCCGATCCGCCCCCGGCGAGCACTCCCGAACCGGATTCGACACACGCTTCCTGAACGAAACGTGCGCCATGGTGCCGGTACCCTCCCCGCGACCCGGCGGCCCGTGGTAGCGTCCCCGCCGGCGCCCTGACGAACCGTCACCGGCGCCCCCGACACGTATGGCACACGCCGACGACCAACCCCACAGGTTCCGGCCGCACCCCCGCGGAGCCGCCCTGGCAACGGCCCTCACGGCCGCCCTCATCGCGGGCGCGTTCGCCCTCGCGGTCGCCCCTGCCGGCGGCCAGAGCGGTGGGCAGGGCATCGACGCCCAGCGCGCGAAGGTCCGCGCCCTCGAGGCCGGCCTGGTGCAGGTGAACGGGGAGGCCGCGGCCGCCGAGCGGGCCTACTCCGAGGCCGACGCGACCGTTCGCCGCCTGCAGACGCGCATCGGTGACAATGCCCGCCAGCAGAAGCTGGCGGCCCAGAACTTCGCCCGCGCGCAGGAGCGCCTGGCCGAGCGGCTGCGGCAGATCTACGCGCAGGACCCGCCGTCCATGGTGGAGGTCCTCGTGGCCTCCGGCAGCCTCACCTCGGCGGTGGACAGCTACGACATGGTCAACCGCGTGGCCGACCAGGACCGGGACCTCATGGTCGGCTTCGCGGCGGCCCGCACCCGCCTGTCGGAGTTGCGCGTGCAGCTCATCCAGGACCGGCGCGACGCCGGCCGGGGCCGCACGGAGGCCGCGAAGCGCCTTGCGCAGCTGCGGGCGCTGGCGGGTGAGCGGCAGCGCCTGCTGGGCGCCGCGCAGAACGCGCTCGCGGGCCTGGAGTCCGCCGCGTCCCAGCGGGCCGCGCTCCAGGACGCTCAGCGGCGCGCGGCGCGGGCCGCCCAGCCCGGGGCCACCCCCGAGGAGGTCACCGCGGACACCCCGGACCCCGGATCGCTGGTTCCCGGTGACGGCGACACCACCGCGGCCGCGCCGCAGGGCGGCGGGGACGACGTGGACGCCCACCTCGCGCGGATCGCCCAGTGCGAGTCCGGCGGCAACCCCAGGGCGATCTCGCCGGGCGGCGACTACCGCGGCAAGTACCAGTTCTCGCCGGCCACCTGGGAGGCCGTCGGGGGCACCGGCGACCCCGCCGCGGCGTCGGAGGCGGAGCAGGACCTTCGCGCCCGAATCCTCTACGAGCGCGCCGGTCCGGGCCAGTGGCCGGTCTGCAGCGCGCGCTGAACGGGCGAATCCCGGATTTCACCGCCGCTTCGGGGCGAATCCACCCTTGACGGCGACCCGCAAACCGCAGATATTGCTCCGGGTCGTTTCACGGGCGCGGCTGACACTGGCTGATTGACGCCGCCGCCCGGATCGCCGCCCGACGCCGCACCCCTGATGGAAGGACCCCGGCCCCGATCCGGTTCCCTCCCCCATGCGCGACGTCGTGCGTCCCGGTCATGATCGACGCGTGATCTCGACGTCAGAACTGGAGGCGGATGTCCACGCAGCAGCTTGGCGGGTTGAAGTACGACGGTGAACTCCGGGCGCTGATCGTCCGCGGGCAGGAGCTCGGCTTCCTCGGTCTCGAGGAGATCGCCGAGGTGCTCGACGGGCTCGGCCTCGACACCGACGTCGCCGAAGAGGTCTACCAGCAGCTCGAGGAAGCGGGCATCGAGCTCCTCGAGCAGTCCGAGGCCCTCACCCGCGCCGCGGAGCTGGCGGACGAGTCCGACCGGCCGCGCCGTCCCGCCGCGGTGGTCGAGCAGACCACCGACGCGCTGCAGCTGTTCCTCAAGGACATCGGCCGCGTGCCGCTGCTCACCGCCGCCGACGAGGTCCGCCTCGCGAAGCGCATCGAGAGCGGCGACCAGGAGGCCAAGCGCCAGATGGTCGAGGCCAACCTGCGCCTCGTCGTCTCCATCGCCAAGGGCTACCGCGGCCGCGGCCTGCCGTTCCTGGACCTCATCCAGGAGGGCACGCTGGGCCTGGTCCGCGCCGTGGAGAAGTTCGACTGGCGTCGTGGCTTCAAGTTCTCGACGTACGCCACCTGGTGGATCCGGCAGGCCGTGACGCGCGCGCTCGCCGACAAGGGCCGCACCATCCGCATCCCCGTGCACGTGGTGGAGAAGCTCAACCAGATCTCCCGTGCGGAGCGGGTCCTCATCGGCCAGCTCGGCCGTGAGCCCACCGTGGAGGAGATCGGCGAGGCCGCGGGCCTCCCGGCCGACGAGGTCGAGGAGATCCTGCGCTCCGCCCAGCCCACCGTCTCCCTCGAGAAGCCGGTCGGCGAGGAGGAGGAGTCGGAGCTCGGTCGCTTCCTCGCGGACGAGACCTCCGTCGCCCCCGAGGTGTCCGCCGAGGTGTCCCTGCGCGAGCAGGCCCTGCGCGACCTTCTCGACCAGCTCAGCTACCGCGAGCGTCGCGTGCTGGAGCTCCGGTACGGCCTGCGTGGCGAGAAGCCCCGCACGCTCGACGAGCTGGGCCGCATGTTCAACGTCACGCGTGAGCGCATCCGTCAGGTCGAGAGCCAGTCGCTGCAGAAGCTGGCCAGCCTCCCGGACTCCGCCCGCCTGATGTAGTCCCGCCGCTCCGGCGGCAGCGGTACCACGAGGGCCCGGGTGACCGGGCCCTCGTCGTTCCGCCCTTCAGCGCACGGCGGCGAGGGCGGCGTCCGTGCCCGCCACCAGGTCGTGCACGATGTCCTCGGCGGGCAGGGGCTCGGCGCCGATCGCGGCGGCCTGACCGGCCAGCATCGTCATGAGGTCGGTCCGGCCCTGCTGGGCGGCGGCACGGCGCATGTCGGCCAGCAGGGCGGCCTGGGCGCCCCACCCCAGCGTCCCTGCGTCCGCCTCCACGAGGGCGTCCACCAGGCGGTTCCGGATCCATCGCGCCGGGCGGCCGGTGACCGCGTCGGTCACGACGGTCCGCTCCGGTGACGTGGTCCGCAGGGCCGCCCGGTACGCGTCGGTGACGCCGCTCTCGGTGGCGGCGAGGAAGAGGGTGCCGAGCGACACGCCCTGGGCGCCCACCAGGAGGGCGGCCGCGATGCCCCGTCCGTCCGCGATGCCGCCGCTGGCGATCACCGGCACGGTGCCGCCCAGGGCGTCACGCACCTGGGGCACCAGGGCCATCGTCCCGGTCTCGGACTGGGTCTCGGCGCCCGGGCCGAACCGGCTGCGGTGCCCCCCCGACTCGGCGCCCTGGGCGATGATCGCGTCGGCCCCCGCGCGGTGTGCGGCGAGCGCCCCCGGAACGCTGGTGGTCATCGCCAGCAGCGGCGCTCCCGCGGCACGGGCGGCGGCCAGCGACGGCGCCGGGTCGTGCCAGGTGGTCACCACGCGGGCGCCGGCCTCGAGCGCCGCCTCCAGCAGGGCCAGCGGCGGATCCGGCGCCGGGGGCGGCGGAGGATCCGCGGGCAGTCCGAGCTCGGCCCGGAACGGCGCGAGGATCTCGAGCATCCGTTCGCGCGTGGCGGTCGCCGGCGTGGTGGGCGCCAGCTGCACGTTGACCCCCACCGGCGCCCCACCCGCCAGCGCGACCGCCCGCCGCGTGGCGTCCGCGGTGGCGTCCGCGGTGGTGCCCGACACCCCCAGCACGCCCAGCCCGCCCGCGCGCGACACGGCGGCGACCAGCTCCGGCGTGTTCGGGCCGCCGGCCATGCCCGCCAGCAGGATCGCGTGGCGGATGCCCAGCAGCTCGCACAGTGGCGTGGAGAGCCCGCCCATCAGTTGAGGCTGGGGTCCTCGGGCATACGGGCGAACAGCCGGAAGGCGCCGCCCTTGCGGTCCAGGACGCGGCGCCAGAGGGCCTCCGGCGCACCGGTGAACACGTCGTCGGTGGCGGCCTCCACGTCGATCCACGCACCCTCGGTGATCTCGCGCTCGAGCTGCCCGGCCCCCCACCCCGCGTAGCCGCCGAAGGCCCGCACGGCACGCACGCGATCGGAGAGGTCCAGGGCGTCGTCGTTGGGATCGACCACGCCCACCGATCCCACGGTGATGCTGGCGGCGGACGCGGGATCGGAGAAGTCGGCGAGCACGATCACCGCCTCGGGCTGCACGGGACCGCCCTCGTGCACCAGCTCGCGCTCCGGAAGGGCGTCGGCGAGCGGTGACGGGAGCACCTCGCGGGCCACGATCTCGGTGGGCCGGTTGAGCACCAGCCCCAGCGCGCCCTCCGGCGAGTGCTCGAGCATGAGCACCACGGTGCGCGTGAAGTTCTCGTCCATCAGGGTGGGCGAGGCGACGAGCAGCCGGCCCCGGCGGAATGCCGGTCCGTCACCGGGGGGAACTGGTGCCATGCCCTCCAGACTAGCCGCCGAGGATCTCCCGGAGGAACTCAAGGTGCTCGTCGAGCTCCTCGCGGTCCCGCGCCTGCGCGGCGTCGCACAGGCCCTGGAAGCCCACGGCCGCGACCGGGTGCAGCTCGCGCCGCACACGGGTGAAGTAGTCGGCCAGGTGCGCGGCGATCTCGCGCGACTCGCGCCATCGCTCGTCGTCGGCCAGCAGCTCCACGACCCGCATGCCCGTCACGGCCAGCTCACCGTAACCGGGGACGGCGAAGGGTGGGTCGGGCGTCGCCCCGGCGATCAGGGCGAGGGACGCGGACCACTCCGGCTCGCCCAGCGCCGCGGCCATGCGGGCGAGCGCGCCGGCGGCGGCGGGGAGGTCCCCGCCGCCGTGCGGAACGGGATCAGCCGTCGTGCTGCAGCAGCTGGAGTCGCCGGCGCTCGCGGACGGTGTTGATCACCCCGCCGAAGACCGCCAGCAGGAAGGTCAGGAGCAGCCCGAGCCAGAAGATCGGCATGTGCCCCGCGAGCCGCTCCTCGGGCCCGAGGTCGCGGATGCCCCATCCCATGCAGAACCAGATCGTGGTGAGGACCATGACGGTTCCAGCGGCCCTGAAGGGCCAGGTGATCGGGAGACGTTCGTTCTCGTCGTGATGCGAGGACGCCATGCAGGTCCTTTCCGTACGCAGCGTGTACGGGCCGGACGGTACCACGGGGGTCCGATGGAACATGCCTCCCACACGGCCCTCGCGGGCCACGTGGTGACGCCCGCCCCCGCGGGGCGGGACGGAGCGCCCTACCCCGGGGCCCGGACCCGCCCGGCGATGCGCCGTTCCCGCGCGACGACGGCGAACTCCTCGCCCGGCACGGACCGGTAGAGACGGGCCGGGCGGCCCGGCCCGCTGCGGCGCTCGATCCCCACCTCTTCCACGACCCCCGCGCCGAGCACGTCCCGGCGGAAGTTGCGGGTGTCCAGCCGGGCGCCCAGCACCGCCTCGTACACGGCCTGCAGCTCGCCGAGCGTGAAGGCGTCGGGCAGCACCTGCACGGCGATGGGGGCGTACGCGGTCTTCGCGCGGAGCCGCCGGTGCCCGTACTCCAGCGCCTCGGCGTGCTCGTCCGGCAGCGGCGGCAGGTCGTCCAGCGGGAACCAGCGGACCTGCACCACCTCGCTGCCCGGCAGCAGCGGGTGCCGGTCGGCCGCGATGAGGGCCAGGTAGTCGACGGCCACCCGCGCGGCGTCATCCCGGTCGAACGTGTAGAGCTGCTCGAGGGTGATGCCGGTGATCCCCGTCTGACGGGCCAGCACGGCCGCGGCCGCGTCCTGGAGCCGCACGCCCGGCTCGGGCATGCCGGCCGGCAGGGACCACTGGTTGCCGCTGCGCCGCACCAGGAGCGCCTCCAGGGCGCCCCCGAGCACGGTCATGACCACGAGCTCGACCCCGACGGGCTTCACGCCGCGCCGGGCGGGGTCGCCGCCCCCTCGGCCCACCGGGCGAGCCCGTCGAAGTTGTTCTGGTACCAGGCCAGCGCCCGCCACTCCATCGCCGACTCCGCCGTGCCCACCGCCGCCTCCAGGGGCAGCGCGCGCTCGATCTCGCGCTCCACGGCGTCCCGCCCGCCGGCGATCCAGCCCCGCAGCGCGGCCTCCCCCATCACCGCCAGCTGCTCGTCGGCCACGGCGATCGCGTCGGCGGGCGCACCCACCGGGCCGAAGTGCGAGGCGGACACCACCTGCGGCCGCCAGGCCAGCAGCCGGGCGAGGCTCGCCCGGCCCGCCGCGATGTCCACGTCCGCCGGGGGCACGGTGGGGTACAGCCCCCCGCCGACCAGGTGCGCGCCCACCGCGTCGCCGGCGATCACCGTGCCCGTCGCGGCGTCCAGCACCGACATGTGGTGGCGCGCGTGGCCGGGCGTCGCGATCATCTCCAGCTCGCGTCCGGCGCCGAGGGCGACGCGGTGGCCGTCCGGGGCCGCCACGACCCGCGCCTCGGGGATGGCGGACATGCCGCCGTACATGGGGGCGTGCTCGGCGTAGACCACGTGGGAGGCGGCGACCAGGCGGGCCGGGTCGATCATGTGGCGGACGCCGCGCTCGTGCACCACCACGGTCGCCCGCGGGAACGCCGCCGCCAGCTCGCCGGCGCCGCCGCAGTGGTCCAGGTGGATGTGGGTGAGCACGATCCAGGCCAGGTCGTCCGGGCCGAGCCCGGCCGCCCGGAGCGTCGCCACCACGTGCGCGGCGGAGGTCTGGGCCCCCGGGTCGACGAACGCGGGGGCCTCCCCGGCCACCAGGTAGCCGGAGGTGCGGCCCGGCACGCCGCCCAGCAGCGTGTCGATCAGGGTGATGCCGTCGGCGATGTCGGTCATGCACCCGGAGTGTCGCATAGCCTTTGGGGCGTGAGCGACGAGACAGCACGCATGCGGGCATGGGAGGCGGCAGGCCGCACCGCCGCCTCCCTGGTGCGCGACGGCGACCGCGTGGGCCTCGGCACGGGGCGTGCCGCCGCCGCCGGCATCCGCGCCCTGGCCGAACGGGTGCGGGAGGGGCTGCGCTGCACGGGGGTCCCCACCTCCCCCGCCAGCGCCCGCCTGGCACGTGAGCTCGGCATCCCCCTGCGACGGATGCGCGGGCCGCTGGACATCGCCTTCGACGGGGCCGACATCGTCACGCCGGGCGGCCTCGCCGTGAAGGGCGCCGGCGGGGCGATGGTGCGCGAGCGCATCGTCGGTGACGCCGCCGGCCGGTTCCTTGTGCTCATCGACGACCCCAAGGTCGGTGACACGCTCGATCCCTGGGGGATCCTGCCGCTGGCCGTGGTGCCCTTTGCGGCCGACCACGTGTCCGCCGCGCTCGCCCACCTCTCCCCCTCGCGGCGCCCGGCCCGCTCCGACGACGGGCTGGCGCTCATCGACGTGCGGCCGCCGGAGGGGTGCGACTGGGAGGCGCTGGACCGCGAGATCCGGAGCATCGGCGGCGTGGTCGACACGGGCCTGTTCCACCTGGTGCCCGGAGACGTCCTGGTGGGCGCGCCCGACGGCACGGTCCGGTCGGTCGACCGCCCCGGTGGCGCCGGGTGACGCGCACCGCCTCGCTGGCGATCGCGCGCACCGTTGGTCGTCTCTCCCGCCGGCTCGGGCGCGGCGGGGGCACCAGCGCGCCCGGCAAGGTGCTGCTGAAGATCCGCCCAGGGGCGATCCAGGAGCTCTCCGCGCGGCTGCCCATGGGCAGCCTGGTGGTGTCGGCCACCAACGGCAAGACCACCACCGCCCGGCTGGTGGCCTCCTGCCTGGCCGTTGAGGGGCGGCGGGTGCTGGGCAACACCGCCGGCGCGAACCTGCTCTCGGGGGTGGCGACGGCGCTGCTGGACGGTTCGGCCCGGCGGCCCCGCCCCGAGGTGGGCCTGTTCGAGGTGGACGAGTTCGCGCTGCCCGAGGTCGCCCGCCGGCTGCGTCCGAGGGTGCTGGTGCTGATGAACCTGTTCCGCGACCAGCTGGACCGGTACGGGGAGCTGGAGGCGATCGCCGACGCCTGGGCCGCCGTGGTGGCCGAGCTGCCGCCCGACACGATCCTGGTGCTCAACGCCGACGACCCCGCGGTCGCGGAGCTCGGCGCCGCGGCGGGGCGGCGCGCCACCTACTTCGGGATCGACGATCCCACCGCGGCCCTTGCCGAGCTGCCGCACGCCGCGGACTCCATCCGCTGCCGCAACTGCGCCGCGCCGCTGGCCTACGACCGGGTGGTCCTGGGCCACATGGGCGACTGGCACTGCACCGCCTGCGACCGCCGCCGGCCGGTGCCGGACGTGCGGGCCACACGGGTGCGGCTGGAGGGCACCACCGGCCTGCGGCTGGAGATCGCGACGCCCGACGGCCCGGTGAGCGCCGACATCGCCCTGCCCGGCATGCACAACGCCTACAACGCGACGGCCGCGGCCGCGGCCGCGATCGCGCTGGGCATCCCGCGGGATCACATCGGCGCCGGTCTCGCGGCGGCCGACGCGGCCTTCGGGCGGGCCGAGCGCGTGCGCATCGGCGACCGGGACGCGGTGCTGCTGCTCGCCAAGAACCCGGCCGGCGCCAACGTGACCGTCCAGACCGTGCTGCTGGACCCCGAGCCGCTGCACCTGCTGGTGGCGCTCAACGACCGCACCGCGGACGGGCACGACGTGAGCTGGATCTGGGACGTCGACTACGAGCCCTTGCTGCCCCGGCTGGAACGGCTCACGGTGACCGGCGACCGCGCGTACGACATGGCGCTGCGGTTCGTCTACGCCGGCCTGGACCGCGATCGGGTCACCGTCCTCGAATCCCCCGAGGCGGCCCTGGACGCGGCGGTCGGCGACCTGCCCGAGGGCCGCACCCTGTACGTGCTGCCCACCTACACGGCGATGCTGGGCCTCCGGGAGATCCTGGTGCGCCGCGGCGTGGCGGAGGCGTTCTGGCATGACTCCTGACCGCGACGTCGCGAGCCGCTTCCTCATCGAGCACGCGCACTTCGACGAGGACCTGTCGCTGTGGCGGGCGGTCGCCGCCGAGCGCGGCGGTGCGGTGCTGGACCTGGGCTGTGCCGCCGGCCGGGTGACGCTGCCGCTGCTGGAGGACGGGCACGAGGTCTGGGCCGTTGACGCGGACGCGTCCATGCTGGCCGAGGTCGCCCACGGCGCGGCGGCCCTGGGCACCGGCGCCGCGCAGCGCCTGCGGACCGTGCTCGCCGACATGACCGGCTTCCGCCTCGGCACCCGGGTGCGCCTCGCGATCGCCGCCATGAACACCCTGCAGGTGCTGCTGGAGCCCGCGGACCAGCTCGCCTGCCTGGCGTGCGTGCGCGAGCACCTGGAGCCCGAGGGCGGCGAGTTCTGGTTCGACGTCGCGCTCCCGGACATGGCCGACATCGCCGGGTCCCTGGGGCTGGTCCGCGCCGAGGGGCACCACCGCGACGACGCCGGTGGCCGCACGCTGTGGCACTCCGCATGGTTCCAGGACCTCGACACCGTCACCGGCACGGCGGCGTTCGTGCACCGGGTCGAGGAGGTTGCCGACGACGGCGCGGTGCGCCAATGGCACCGGCACCACCTGGTCCACCTGTTCTCGGCCCCGGAGCTGCACCACCTGCTCGCCCGGGCGGGGCTCACGGTGCTCCAGGCGTTCGGGGACTTCGCCGGCTCGCCGCTGGAGCCCGGCGCCGAGCGTCAGGTCTACCGCTGCGGGGTGGCCTGATGGCGGTCCTGCGGGTGTGCCACCTCTACCCCGGTGAGCTCAACATCTACGCCGACCGCGGGAACATCGCCGTGCTGCGCCGGCGCTGCGAGTGGCGCGGCCATCGCCTGGAGGTGCTGGAGGCCGGCATCGGGGATCCGATCCCCGCCGACCACGACCTCTACTACCTGGGCGGCGGCCAGGACCGCGACCAGCTGGTGGTGGCGGAGGACCTGCCGGCCACGAAGGCCGCGGCGCTGCGGTCGGCGATGGCCGACGGCGCGGTGCTGCTGGCGGTGTGCGGCGGCTTCCAGCTCGCCGGGCACGGCTACACGGCGGTCGACGGATCGCGGATGCCGGGCATCGGGCTCCTGGACGCCGACACCGTCGCCGGCCCCACGCGGCTGATCGGCGACCTGGTGATCGAGGCGGAGCTCGAGGGCGAGCGCCACCGCGTGGTGGGCTTCGAGAACCACGCCGGGCGGACGACGCTGGGACCGGGGAGCGTGCCGCTGGGCCGCGTGAGCAGCGGGCACGGCAACAACGGCGCCGACGGCGGCGAGGGGGCCGTGACGGGGCGCGCCATCGGCACGTACCTGCACGGTCCGCTGCTGCCCAAGAACCCCTGGCTGGCGGACACGGTCATCCGCTGGGGGCTCGAGCACGCCGGTGGGGCGCCGGTGCGCCTGGACCCGCTGGAGGACCACCTCGAGGAGTCCGCGCACGCGGCCGCCGTGGCGCGCGCGGGGGTGCGCCGGTGAGCGGGCCGCTGTGGGTGCAGGCCGGGCGCAGCGACCGGATGAACCCGTCCATCATCCGGGAGATCCTCAAGCTCACCGAGCTGCCCGGGGTGCTGAGCCTGGCCGGCGGGCTGCCGTCGCCCGACAGCTTCCCCATCGAGCAGATGCGCGAGGCGTCCGAGCGCGTGCTGGCCGAGGCGCCCCGGGAGGCCCTGCAGTACGCCGCCAGCGAGGGCTTCGCGCCGCTGCGCGAGTGGGTGGCGGCGCGCCGCACCGCGGCCGGGCACCCGGTGGGCCCCGACGAGGTGCTCATCACCAGCGGGTCCCAGCAGGGGCTCGACCTGGTGGCGAAGGTGCTGATCGACGCGGGGACGCGCGTGGGCGTCGAGACGCCCACCTACCTGGGGGCGCTCCAGGCGTTCGGCCCGTTCGAGCCCGAGCTGGTGAGCCTGGACGGCGACGACGACGGGCCGGCGCCCGATGCGTTCGCCGCGGCCCGTGCCCGCTTCGCCTATCTGCTGCCCAACTTCCAGAACCCCACCGGCCGGGAGATGCCCGACGGACGCCGCGACGCCGTGGTGGCCGCGGCGGCGGCCGCCGGCACCCCGATCGTGGAGGACGACCCGTACGGGGAGATCTGGTTCGACGAGGCGCCGCCCCCCTCACTCGCCGCACGCTGGCCCGAGGGCGTCCTGTACCTGGGCTCGTTCTCCAAGGTCCTGGCGCCGGGCTTCCGGCTGGGCTACCTGGTGGCGCCCCGCGAGCTCTACCCCAAGCTGCTGCAGGCCAAGCAGGCGGCCGACCTGCACACGCCGGGCTTCAACCAGCGCGTGGTCTACGAGGTGGTCAAGGACGGCTTCCTCGACCGGCACGTCCCCACCATCCGCGAGCGGTACCGGACCCAGCGCGACGCGATGGCCTCGGCGCTGGAGCGGCACCTGCCCGCCGGGACCTCCTGGCGCGCCCCGCACGGCGGGATGTTCTTCTGGGTGCGGCTCCCGGAGGGCTTCGACGCCATGGCGCTGCTGCCGCGCGCCGTCGCGGCGGGTGTGGCGTACGTCCCCGGGGCGGCCTTCTACGCCGGCGACCCGGACCCGCGGACGCTGCGACTGTCGTTCGTGACCCTCAGCGCGGCGGACATCGAGGTGGGCGTCGACCGCCTGGGGCGCGTCATCGCCGACGGCGCCTGAGGGTCAGCGGCCGCTGCTGCCGAAGCCGCCATCGCCGCGCCCGTCGGAGGCCGGCAGCTCCTCCACCTCCACCGGGTCACCGGTCCACACCGGCACCAGCACCAGCTGGCCCACCCGCTCACCCTCGCCGATGGTGTGCGGCTCGCCGCCGTGGTTGACCACCAGGACCTGCACCTCGCCGCGGTACCCGGCGTCGATGAGGCCGGGGCTGTTGGTGAGCGTGATGCCGTGCTTGCGGGCCAGTCCCGACCGGGGGACCACGAGCCCGGCCCACCCCTCGGGGATGGCCACGGCGATGCCGGTGGACACCACGCCGCGCTGCCCCGCCTCCAGCGTGAGCGCCTCGACGGCCACCAGGTCCATCCCGGCGTCCCAGGGGTGGGCCCGCGTGGGGATGACCGCATCGGGCCGCAGGCGCAGCACGGCGAGCGGGGGCGGCTGGCGGAGGGGATTCGGCATGCGGTCGCCGATCATGCCATCCGGCGACTACCATTGCGCGCCGTGACCACGCACCCCGACGACGCCCACCGCCTGGCCCGGCGCACCCTCGACCTGGTCGACATCCCGTCGGTGAGCCGCGACGAGCGCCGCATCGCCGAGGTGGTGGAGATGGCGATCCCCCGCGGGACGTTCCACGAGATCCACGCCGACGGGGAGGCGTTCTACTTCCGGACCGCCCGCCGCCCCGGCCGTCCGCTGGTGCTGCTGGCCGGGCACCTCGACACGGTGCCGCCGCAGGACAACATCCCGGGCCGCATCGAGGACGGCCACGTCATCGGGCTGGGCGCCACCGACATGAAGGGCGGCCTGGCCGAGATGATCGAGCTGGCCCACTGGGTCGACCGCGAGGCGCCGCCGCTGGCCGTCGACCTGGGCCTGGTGTTCTTCACGCGCGAGGAGCTGCCGGTCGCCGAGTCGCCGCTGCCCGCGGTGTTCGCCGCGTGCCCGGAGCTGCGCGAGGCCGCGCTGGCCATCGTGCTGGAGCCCACCGACAACACCATCCAGGCCGGCTGCGTCGGCAACCTCAACGCCAGCCTGGTCTTCAACGGCCGCAGCGCGCACTCCGCCCGGCCCTGGCAGGGCGACAATGCCATCGCCCGGGCCGTCGAGGGACTCGGCGACATCGTCCGGGTGGCGCCGCGCGAGGTGGAGCTGGAGGGGCTGGTCTTCACCGAGGTGCTGAGCGTCACGCGGATCGAGGGCGGCATCGCCGACAACGTGATCCCCGATCGCGTGCACTGCCGCCTGAACTTCCGCTTCGCCCCCGACCGCGACACCGGCGACGCCGTGCGGCGCCTGGAGGAGCTCATCGGTGATGCGGGCGACCTGGAGGTGACGAGCGTGAGCCCGTCCGGCAGGGTCACCACGCGCACCCCCCTCGTGGAGCGGCTCCGCGCCGCCGGCGACTACGTCATCGCCCCCAAACAGGCGTGGACGCCGGTCGCGCAGTTCACCCAGGAGGGCATCGACGCGGTCAACCTCGGCCCCGGCGCCACCGCCTACGCCCACACCCGCGACGAGCGGATCAGCATCGACGAGCTCGCGCGGACGTACGCCGCGCTGCAGCGCTTCCTGACGGAGGACGCATGACCGCAGGCCGCTTCCCGGTCTCCCCGATCCTGCGGGAGATCGGCGACTACCCGTTCGTGCGCCTCGACGAGGCCAAGAAGCGGGTCGCCGCGCGCGGCGTGCGGCTCATCGACTTCGGGGTGGGCGACCCGCGGGAGCCCACGGCGCCGTTCATCCGGCGCGCGCTGGCCGATGGCATCCGCGAGACCATGGAGTACCCGAAGGCCGTGGGCCTTCCGGAGCTGCGCCTGGCGATCACCGAGTGGATCGCCCGCCGGTACGGCGTCCGGCTGGACCCGGACCGCGAGGTGGTGCCGACCCTGGGATCCAAGGAGGCGGTCTTCAGCCTGGCCCAGGTGGTCGTGGACATCCCCGGCGGCCGGGATCTGGTCATCACCACCCAGCCCGGATACCCGGTGACCGAGCGCGGCGCCCGGTTCGCCGGCGCTGAGGTGCTGCGGCTGCCGCTGCACGAGTCGGCCGGCTTCCTGCCCGACATCGACGGCATCGACGCCGCGACGTGGAACCGGACGGCCCTCATCTGGGTGAACTACCCCAACAACCCCACCGGCGCGGTCGCCCCGCCGGGCTTCCACGACCGCCTCGCGGCGATCGCCGAGCGGCACGGGTTCCTGGTGGCCTCCGACGAGGCCTACTCGGAGCTGTACTTCGGCGACGAGCCGCCGGCGTCGGCGATCCAGGTGGCCGACCGCGGCAACGTGGTGGTGCTCAACACACTCAGCAAGCGGTCCTCGATGACCGGCTACCGATCGGGCTTCGTCGCGGGCGCCCCGGACCTGGTCGCCGCCCTCAAGAGCTTCCGGCCCACGGTCGGCACGGCCCCGCAGGAGTTCGTCCAGCGCGCCGCGATCGCGGCGTGGGGCGACGAGTCGCACGTGGAGGACGCCCGCGACCGGTACCGGGCCAAGCGCGCGCTCATCGCCGGCGCGCTGGAGGGCGCCGGCCTGCGGATCGCCGGCAGCGAGGCCACGATGTACCTGTGGGTGCAGGTCCCGGAGGGCCGCACCTCCGAGGAGTTCGCCACCGCGCTGCTGGAGCACGGCATCGTGGTGGCACCGGGCGCGTTCCTGGGCGCCGCCGGCGAGGGCTACGTGCGCTTCGCCCTTGTCCCGACCATCGACGACTGCCGCGCCGCCGCGGCGATCCTGGAGGACGTGCTGTGACCGACATCCCCGCCCTGGCCGCCCGCATCGAGGCCCTGTACGAGCTGCCCGCCGCGGAGGCCGCCGCCGGCCGTGACGAGGTCGAGGAGGCCATCCGGCTGCTCGACACCGGCGAGATCCGCGTCGCCGAGCGCGGCGACGAGGGCTGGGTCGCCAACGAGTGGGTGAAGAAGGCCATCCTCGTGTACTTCCGGATCCGCGTGAACGAGCCCATCGAGCTCGGCCCGTACACCTACTTCGACAAGGTGCCGCTCAAGCGGGGCGTGCGCGTGGTTCCGCCGGCCGTGGCGCGGTACGGCTCCTACGTCGCCCCCGGCGCGGTGCTGATGCCCTCCTACGTCAACATCGGCGCGTGGGTGGGGTCCGGCACGATGGTCGACACCTGGGCCACGGTGGGCTCCTGCGCCCAGATCGGCACCGACGTGCACCTCTCCGGCGGCGTGGGCATCGGCGGCGTCCTGGAGCCGCCGCAGGCCACCCCCGTGATCATCGAGGACGGTGCATCGTGGTGGAGGGCGCCGTGGTCGGCGAGGGCGCCGTCCTGGGGGCGAACGTGGTGATCACGGCCTCCACGCCCATCATCGACGTCACCGGCGACGAGCCCGTGGAGTACCGCGGCTTCGTGCCGCCGTTCTCGGTGGTCATCCCGGGCACGCGCCCGAAGGAGTACCCGGCCGGCACCTACCAGCTTCCCGCGGCGCTCATCATCGGCCGCCGGTCGGCGTCCACCGACCTCAAGACGAGCCTGAACGATGCCCTGCGCAGCTACGGCGTGGCCGTCTAGCTCAGCTTGAGCCGCTCGAGCAGGGCCGCGCTGATCTCGCCGGCGTAGACCGGCTCCGCGGGGCCGGTCATGGTGACCTGGAGATCGTCGGCCACGTCGATCACCAGGTCACCGCCCGGCAGGTGCACGGTCACCGGCGAGGCCATGCCGCCCAGCCGGATGGCGGCGGCCGCCGCCGCGCAGGCCCCGGTGCCGCATGCCTGCGTCTCCCCGACCCCCCGCTCCCACACCCGCAGGGTCAGCTCGCCGGCCGCGTCCGAGCGGATGAACTCAACGTTTGTGCGATCCGGGAAGCGGGGGTCGACCTCCACCTGAGGTCCCAGCGCCGTGACCGCGGTGGCGGGGTCCGGGTGGGTGATGACCGCGTGCGGGTTCCCCATGGAGACCTCGGTGAACCGCACGGCGCCGGCGCCGGTGGCCAGCGGCTCCTCCCGTTCCCCCGCCGGGAACCGGGCGGCCCCCATCCGGACGCGGACGCGACCGTCGTCGCACATCGCCACGTGCGTCGTCTCGGGGCCGGTGAGGACCGTGCCGTCGGCGGGAAGCCTGCCGTCACGCGCCAGGTACCTGGCGACGATGCGGATGCCGTTGCCGCAGTTCTCGGCGACCGACCCGTCCGCGTTCCACACGGTCATCCGGGGGACGCCGTCCTCCCAGCTGATCTCCAGCACGCCGTCGGCACCGATCCCGGTGAACGGATCGCACATCGCCGCCGCCCGGGCGGCGGTCATCGGGAACGGCAGCGCCTCGCGCTCCACGACCACGTGATGGTTCCCCGTGCCCTGCCACTTCTCGAAGCGCATGCGGGCCAGGGTAGCGGGCGGGCCGGTCACGGCGCCGCGGCGGCCCGCCAGCGCTCCAGCAGGACGGGAAGGCCGTCCGTGGCCGGCCCGTCGCCCAGATCGAGCTCCCACGCGTCGGGCCAGCGGCGCAGCCACTGCAGCTGGCGCCGGGCGAGGCGCCGCGTGCGGGCCGCCAGCAGCTCCGGCAGCGCATCGGCGGCCACCTCGCCGCGATGGATGGCCGCCACCTCGCGGGCGCCGATGATCTGCAGCGGCTCCCGCCGCACCCCCGGGGTCTCCAGCGCGGCCTCCAGCTCGGCCAGCAGGCCGTCATCGAGCTCCCGCCGCACCCGGGTGGCGATGAGGGCGTCCAGCACCGGCCGGGGCCGGGTGACGGCCACCAGCAGCGTCGGGCGGCGCATGGAGCCGTCCCAGAGGCGGGCGCCGCCGCCCTCGCCCCCGGCCGCGGCGACCTCCAGGGCGCGCGCGAGGCGGCGCGGGTTGGCGAGGTCCACGCGCGCGGCCGCATCGGGGTCGCGCCGCAGCAGCTCCGTCCGGGCGGCCTCGGGGTCCGCCGCCACGAGCCCCTCGGCCCAGGGGCGCACGCCCTCTGGGGGCGGCGCCGGAAAGCCCAGGTCGGTGAGCGCCGCGCGCAGGTACAGCCCGGTCCCGCCGGTCACGACGGGCACGCGGCCCCGCGCCAGGATGTCGTCGACGACGGCGTGGGCACGCCCGGCGAACTCCGCCGCGCTCGAGCCCTGCGTGAGGTCGAGGTCGCCCACCAGGTGGTACGGCACCTGCGCCAGGTCGGCGGCCCCCGGCGCGTCCGCGGCGACCTCCAGCCCGCGGTAGCGCTGGAACGGGTCGGCCACCACGATCTCCCCGTCCAGGGCGAGGGCCGCGGCGTGGGCGAGGGCGCTCTTGCCGGCCGCCGTCGGGCCGAAGATCGCGAGGACCCTCGCGGGCGATCCGTGCCCGGGGTCTGCGCTCAGGCGGGCACCGCGGCGGGGACCTGCCGGCCGGTGAGCGTCGTGGAGGTCGCGCCGGTGATGTGGACGTCCACCAGGCTGCCCGGCGCCGCGTCACCCGTGAAGTTCACGGTGATGTTGTGGCTCAGGCGTCCGCGCAGGCGGGAGGGGTCGGTGCGCGAGGGACCCTCCACCAGCACCTCGCCGGTGGTGCCCACGAACCGCGCCGAACGCTCGCGCGCGACCTCCTGCACCAGCTCCACCAGCGCCTGGATCCGCTCCCGCTTGACCTCCGCGGGCACGTCGTCCTCCATCCGCTCGGCCGCCTCGGTGCCCGGCCGCGGGGAGTAGACGAACGTGTACGCCCCGTCGTAGCGCACCTCGCGCACCAGGCTCATGGTCTGCGCGAAGTCCTCGTCGGTCTCGCCCGGGAACCCGACGATGATGTCGGTGGTGAGCGACAGGTCCGGGATCGCGTCGCGCAGGCGGTGCACCAGCTCCAGGTAGCGCTCGCGCGAATAGGTGCGCCGCATGCGCCGCAGCACGTCCGTGGACCCCGACTGCGCGGGCAGGTGCAGGTGCCGGCACACCTCCGGGGTCTCCGCCATCGCGGCGATGACGTCCTCGCGCATGTCCTTCGGGTGCGGGCTGGTGTACCGCACGCGCCGGATCCCGTCGACCGCCGCGGCGGCGCGCAGGAGCTCCGCGAAGCTCATGCGCTCGTCCTTCGGCAGGTCCCGTCCGTAGGCGTTCACGTTCTGGCCCAGCAGCGTCACCTCGCGCACGCCGTCGTCGGCGAGCGCGCGGAGCTCGTCCACGATGTCCTGCGGGGTGCGGCTGCGTTCGCGTCCGCGGACGGCGGGCACGATGCAGTACGCGCACACGCAGTTGCATCCCACCGAGATCTGCACCCATGCCTGGTGCGGGCGGTCGCGCTTGGCCGGCAGGGTGCCGGAGAACGCGCCGTCGAAGCTGAACGCGCCGACCGCGTCGATCCGCTCCCGGGCGATGAGCTCACCCAGCCGCGAGACCTCGCCGGGGCCGAAGGCGATGTCCACGAAGGGGTACTGCTCGAACACCATCGCCTTCTGGGCCTGCGCCCAGCAACCGCCCACCGCCACGACCACGTCGGGGTTCTCGCGCTTGATGCGGCGCGCGTCGCCCAGGTTGCCGGTGAACCGGTCGTCGGCGCTGCCCCGGATCGTGCAGGTGTTGAACAGGATGAGATCCGCGCCGTCGCGGGTCTCGGACTCCCGGTATCCGATCGACTCGAGCAGTCCCTTCATCCGCTCGGAGTCGTGGTCGTTCATCTGGCAGCCGAAGCTCGTGAGGTGGTAGCGCACGGCGATGGATGATAGCCGCCCGCGACGGGTGATCCCCCGTCCGATGGGGCCCGGCCCCGATCCCGCGCGGCGGTCGCGCGCATACCGTGACGCCATGGACGCCTTCGGGTGCGCACCGGGCGCCGACCTCTTCTGGCTGCCCCTCGGCGCGGGGGGTCACTCGGTGCGCTGGAACGGCCGCATCTACGAGTGGGCCGCGGCGCGCCGCGACCGGCGGCCGGCCCTGGCGCTGTACCACGCCGCCCTCGTGGTGCGATCCGGCGACGGACGGTTCGTGGTGGAGCAGGCGCCGGTGCCCCGGGGCGACCCCGCGACCCGTGGGGTCGTCGCCACGGGGCCGGTGGGCGTCCGGTGGGCGGGCGGGTTCCGGGTGTTCCGGTACGAGGTCCGCTGCTGGCGTGACGGGGTCATTCCCGATGTCGCGGAGGCCGTCGACTCGCCGCGCGCACTCGCCACCGACGCCGGGTCGGCGGAGCGGATCCTGGAGCTCGCGCCGCGCGTGCCCCGGCTGGTGTGGGGGCGCGATCCCGGCGGCACGGGCGAGATGTGGAACTCCAACTCGATCATCGCCTGGCTGCTCACCGGGGCCGGCATCGACGCCGCGGCGATCACCCCTCCGGCCGGTGGCCGGGCCCCGGGTTGGCGTGCGGGCGTGACGGTGGCCCGCCGGTGATCGTCCGTCCCGGCGCATTGCGCGCGCCGGGACGGACGATCCGCGCTACTTGGCGGAGACCGCCTTCACCGCGATCGACTTCATCGTGGACGGCTCACCGGTGGAGCCCTCGCCGGGCACCGGCTCGATGACCTCGCCCGTCTCCGGGTCGACCTGGATCTCCGGCATGTCGAACAGGCCGGCGTCCTCGCGGATCTTGTGGTCGATGACCTCCGCGATGTCCGGGTGCTCCTTCAGGAACGCCCGGGCGGCGTTGCGGCCCTGGCCGAGGCGCTCGTCGCCGAATGAGAAGTACGCGCCGCTCTTGCCGACGATCCCGCGCTCGACGCCGATGTCCAGGAGGTTCCCCTCGTAGGAGATCCCCTCGCCGTAGATGATGTCGAACTCGGCCTGCCGGAACGGCGGGGCCACCTTGTTCTTCACGACCTTCACGCGGACACGGTTGCCGATGCTTTCGGTGCCCTCCTTGAGGGTCTCGATCCGCCGGATGTCGAGACGCACCGATGCGTAGAACTTCAGCGCCCGGCCGCCCGGCGTGGTCTCCGGGGAGCCGAACATGACGCCGATCTTCTCGCGCAGCTGGTTGGTGAAGATGCAGATGGTGCCCGCCCGGTTGAGCGTGCCCGCCAGCTTGCGCAGCGCCTGGGACATGAGCCGGGCCTGGGCGCCGACCTGGTGGTCCCCCATCTCGCCCTCGATCTCGGCCTTCGGCACGAGGGCCGCGACGGAGTCGATGGCGACGATGTCGAGCGCGCCGGAGCGGACGAGCATGTCCGCGATCTCGAGCGCCTGCTCGCCGTGGTCGGGCTGGGAGACCAGGAGCTCGTCGACGTTCACGCCGATGCGCCGGGCGTAGGTGGGGTCCATGGAGTGCTCGGCGTCGATGAACGCGGCCATCCCGCCGCGCTTCTGCGCCTGTGCGATGAGGTGGTAGAGCAGCGTGGTCTTCCCGGAGCTCTCCGGGCCGTAGACCTCCACGATGCGGCCGCGCGGCACGCCGCCGACGCCCAGGGCGAGGTCCAGGGCCAGGGCCCCGGTGGGGACCACGGACGTGTCCATGAGGGCATGGGCGTCGCCCATCCGCATGATGGAGCCCTTCCCGAACTGCCGCTCGATCTGCGCGACGGCGGCGCCGAGGGCCTGATCCTTCTCCAACGTGGGCCTCCTCAAGGGGAATGGACGATGCCGAGCCGGGTGCCCGTCACGGGGATGTACCGCGGTGGGCCTCCGTGGACCGTGTGCGCATCATAGAGCGAGACACGGTCGAAAACGAACACCTGTTCGTCATTCGAGGGGAACGCTACCAGGGGGGTCGGTCGGCGGAACCGGACGAGGGTGACGTGCGGCCACGGGGGTCGCGTGCCGGGGGTCCGGCCGGCCGCCCGGGCGACCAGCGCGCCACCCAGCGCGATGAGCTCCGCGAGGCCGCCGGCGTCGGCGATCTCGGCGACGCACAGGCGCGCGGGACCCGCGCCGGGCGGGGGCGCGAGGCCGGTGATCCGGCCCGCCGCCGGATGTGCCGAGGCGCCCAGCTCCCGCACCGTGGCGGCGAGCGGCTCCGCCGCCGCCGGGTCGACGCGGCCGAGGAAGCACAGCGTGAGGTGCAGGTTCGCCTCCGGCACCGCCCGCCCGCCCCACCGGGCCGCGGCCTCCCGCGCCAGCTCGGCCAGGCGGCCGCGCATTGGCGCGGGCGGGTCCGCCGCCAGGAACAGCCGGTTGTCGTGTCGGAGCGCCGGGGGCATGTCGTGCCACCGTACCCCGGCGTTCCGCCCGCACGGCGCGCGGAACGGCATCCCACGGTGACGAGACGGCCGCGCGATGCGCCCGCAGATGCCGCATCGGGTTCCGGGGCCGGACCGCTAGTCTCCGGCCCATGATCGGATACCGAAGCATCGGCGTCTGCACCGACGGGACGCTCGACCCCACGCCCGGCATCGCCGAGGCCCGCACCCTGCTCGCCCCCAGCGGCACGCTGCGGCTGGTCCACGCGACGCGCCGGGCGCCCCTCGTGGCGGCCGGCCCTCCGGCGCCCGGCGCCGGGGCGGAGAACCCCGTGGAGGGCGCGCGGGCCTGGCTGGAGGGCGTGGCGGCCAGCGAGGGCGTCGAGCCGGTGCTGCTGGTCTCCGACGACCCCTGCGGCGCGGTGTGCGAGTGGGCGGCCGGCGCCGGCCTCGGGCTCCTGGTGGCCGCCCCGCGCCATTCCCGGCTCGAGCGCGCCATCCTCGGCAGCTTCACCAGCGACCTGGCCCACCGGGCCCACTGTCCGGTGCTGCTCACCCGGGCCCCCGCGGGGGTGGCCTGGGACGACGCGGACGGCGTGGGAACGGTGGCCGCCGTCGTGGACGAGGGGCCCGCGGCCACGCTGGTGGTGCACGCGGCGCGGGCGGCCGGCCCGGGCCGGCTCGTGCTGGTCCATGCGGTGGACGCCGGGATCATCGCGCGGCTCGGCCGGAGCGACCTGGCCGCCCCCGGGTGGCTGATCGACCTCGCGGAGGCCGAGGATGCCGACGACGTGGTCGTGGTCGCCGGTGGCGCCGGCGACGTGTGCGACTGGGCCGCCAATGCGCCCGCGGGGCTGCTGGTGGCCGCCGCGCGGAACGCCCCGGGCCCGGCCCGGATCGGGAGCTTCACCAACGCGCTGGCCGTGCACGCCCCCTGCCCCGTGCTGGTCGCCCGGACCGCGGTCGTCTAGCGGTCCTGCCGGGCGCCCTCCGGCGAGGGATCCGCGACCTCCGCGAGGCGGCGGCGGAGCATGTGCAGGGCCTGCACCACCGACCGCTGGCGGACGGTGTCACGGTCGCCCCGGAAGCGGTGCTCACCCACGGTCGTCGTCCCGTCCGGGCCGGCGCACCCGATGTAGACCAGCCCGACGGGCTTCGCCGCCGTGCCCCCACCGGGCCCGGCGACGCCGGTGACCGACAGCGCCCAGTCGGTGCAGAGGGCGGCCCGCGCCCCCTCCGCCATCCGTCGCGCGGACGGCTCCGACACGGCGCCGTCGGTGTCCAGCACCGCCTGGGGAACCCCGAGCAGGTCCCGCTTCACGGCGTTCGCGTAGGCGATCACCCCGCCGTCGAACCACTCCGAGGAGCCGGGCACGGCCGTGAGCCGCTGACCGATCATGCCCCCGGTGCAGGATTCGGCCACGGACAGGCGCTGCCCGGCGGCGCGCAGCGCGCGTCCCACCACCACCTCGACCGGCGCGCCGTCGTCACTGAAGACCTCCGCGCCGAAGGTGTCCCGCAGGCGGCGGGCGATGGCCTCGGCGCCCCCCGGGGCCCCGGCGTCGGCCAGGGTGATCTCGAGCTCCCCGACGCGGGCGCAGATCCCCATCCGGACGCCGTCGAGCAGGCCGCCGCCGTCGGCCTCCAAGGCCTCGACCACCTGGTTCTCGAACGCGCCGTGGATGCGCAGCACGCGCCGTCCCGCGGCCACGCCGGTGCGCGCGAGCAGCGCGGCCAGGCCGGCGTCGTCCTCGACGGCGGCCAGCCACATCGCCCGCAGCTCACCGGGCGGTCCCGGCAGCACCACCACCAGGCTCGGACCCACCGGCAGTGCGCAGCCTGGGGCGGTGCCCACCGGCGGCAGCAGCCGCGCGCCCACGGGCAGTGTCGCCTGCTTGCGGTCGGTCGCGTCGCGCGTCTGCGCGCGCACCAGCATGCGGGCCGGCGAGGCCGCCGCATTGCGCCGGACCATCTCCAGCGCCACGGGGTCGACGGCCGTGGCCACGCCCGCGGCGGCGGCCACGGCGGCCATCGTCACGTCGTCGTGCGTGATGCCCAGCCCGCCGCTGGTGACCACCAGATCCACCTCATCGTGGACCAGCGCGCGGATCTCGGCCGCGATGTCGCCCACGCGGTCGGGCAGGACCGTCACCCGCACGGGCTCCACGCCCCGCGCCTCGAGCCACGCGCAGAGAAAGGCGGCGTTGCGCTCACCGACGCGGCCGTGGAGCACCTCGTCGCCGGTGACGACGACGGCCGCGCGCACCGCACCTGCGGCGGGATCAGCCGTCGGCGGCGGGCCTCGGCCCCTGACGGAGCACGAGGAAGTCGGCGGTCCCGCCGGAGAGCGGATACACCTTGTCGTTGACCTTCAGCTCCAGCCCGTCGGTGTTGGCCGCACGGAGCCAGATCGACCGGTCCACCTGGAAGCTCTTGGTCTGGCCAGGGGTGAGGGTGGCGCGGTAGACCTCGCGGCCGGCGGCGTTGCGCGCCCGCACCTCGACGTACGAGCCGTAGGCACCGGTGCCGGTGAGCACGATCCGCACCGCCTCGGGACGCTCGGGCGTGGCGAGCTCGGGGTCCTCGGTGCCCGGCTGCGGGGTGGTGGCCCCCGGCACGGCGGGCGTGAGTGCCCGCGAGCTGTCGTTGGGGTCGCCGACCCCCATCTGCACCAGCAGGCCCACGCCCAGCACGCCGCCGATGGCGAGCCACAGCAACTGGGCCTCGGTGCGGCGCCGGGTGGGACGTCGCGCGGTGCCGCGGGCGGCGCGGCGCCGACCCGGGTTGTCGGTCCGGGGGCGTCGCTGCATGCCGTCGGGCGAGCGGCGGCCGTGGTCGCCGGAGTCGAACGCGCCGAACCGGGATTCGTACTCGTCGATCACCAGCTGGCCGTCGAGGTCCAAGAACTCGGCGTACGAGCGCAGGAAGCCCCGGATGTAGGCGGGCGACGGGAGCAGGTCGAAGTGCTCGTCCTCGAGCGCACGGAGGTACTTCGGCCGGATCTTGGTGGCCACCTCGCACTCGGCGATGTCGAGCCCGCGCCGCAGGCGGGCTTCTCGTAGCGTGTTCCCGATTTCGAACATGCGAAAGGGTGCGCTGGACAGCCATCCGTCCAGGGCGGGATCACCCTAGCCAGGGCGTTCCCGGCGCGCAACCGCGCCACCCGTTATGCATGCGGTTCAGTCGTGAGGCGAATCCATTGCGTCGACGGTCTCGGTGGGCTCGGGACGCGAGAGCAGCCGCGCGAGGTCGCCCTCCCCCACCAGCACGGTCCGCGGCTTGGAGCCCTCGTGGCCCGAGACGACGCCCATCCGCTCCATCATGTCGACCAGGCGGCCGGCCCTGGCGTACCCCACGCCGAGGCGCCGTTGCAGGAGCGACACCGAGGCGGTGCCCTGCTGCACGACCATCTCGATCGCCTTCGCCAGCATCTCGTCGGAGTCGGGATCCGGCTCCTCCACCGCCGCCTCCGGCGGGCGCTCCAGCAGCTCCTGGCGCATCTCCGGCCGGCCCTGCTGCCGCCAGTGGTCGGTGATCGCGAGGATCTCCTCCTCCGACACATAGGCGCCCTGGAGGCGCTGGAGACGGCTGGTGCCCACCGGGCGGAACAGCATGTCGCCGCTGCCGAGCAGGCTCTCGGCGCCGCCGGCGTCCAGGACCACCCGGGAGTCCACCTGGGAGGAGACGGCGAAGGCCACGCGCGAGGGCACGTTGGCCTTGATCATCCCCGTGATCACGTCGGCGGACGGCCGCTGGGTCGCGAGCACCAGGTGGATACCCACGGCGCGGCTCTTCTGGGCGAGCCGGATGATGGCGTCCTCGACCTCGGCCGGGGACACCATCATCAGGTCCGCGAGCTCGTCGATGAGCACCAGGATGGTGGGCATGGGCGGCTGCCCCGCCTTGGCCCGCGCCTCGTTCCAGTCGCGCAGGTTGCGGGCCCGGGCGAGCCCCATCAGCTCGTACCGGGTCTCCATCTCGCGCACGATGTTCGTGAGGACGGCCGAGGCGTCCCGCATGTTGGTGACGACGGGCGTCAGCAGATGCGGGATGGACTCGTAGTGGTTGAGCTCGACCTTCTTCGGGTCGATCAGGATCATCCGCAGCTCGTTGGGGCTGGAACGGATGAGCAGCGACGCGAGCAGCACGTTGAGGCACACGCTCTTGCCGGTGCCGGTGGAGCCGGCGATCAGCAGGTGCGGCATCTTCGCGAGGTCGACCGAGACCGGCTTGCCGGAGATGTCGAGTCCCAGCCAGGCCATCAGCGGACCGGAGTCCGGCGGGAAGTCCCGGTGGATGTCGCCCAGGGTGATGAGGGCGGCCTCGGGGTTCGGGACCTCCACGCCCACCGCCTGCTTGCCCGGGATGGGCGCCAGGATGCGCAGCTCCTCGCGCGCCGCCAGTGCGTACGCCAGGTCGTCGCGCAGGGCGGTGATCCGGCCCACCTTGGTGCCCGGGGCCAGCTGCAGCTCGTAGCGCGTCACGCGGGGGCCGCTGACGGCGTCGGTGACCTTCGCCGTGATGCCGAAGTGGCCGAGGGTCTCCTCCAGCCGGCGCGAGATGTCGTTGATCAGCGACTGCGGCACCCGGCTCGGGCCACCGCCGGTGCGCCGCAGCAGGCGGGTGCTGGGCGTGCGGTACCGGGGCCGGCCGTCGGCGTCGAGCGGGACGCGCACCCGATGCACCGGCTGCGGTGCGGCGGCGTCCGCCTCGGCCGGGTCCTCGACCTCCTGCAGGACCTCGGGCGCGTCGTCCAGCTCCGGGATGTCCTCGTCCTCGAGAATGCCCTCGTAGGTCAGCGGCGCCTCGTCCTCGGGCGCCGTGGGCTCCGGGACGTCCGGCGTCCCGGGGAGGTCGTCGGCGTGCACGTGGCCCGCCTCGTCGGCCAGCGCCGGCGACGGGGGCAGCATGGAGGGCTCGTCGAACAGGTCGGGGAAGCTGTCGGCGCCGTCGACCAGGGGCGCCGGCGCGGGCGCGCGGCGACGGCGGATCCCGACGACCGCCACCCCGCCGCCGTTGGTGTCGACGGCCGACCGCACCTGCCGGGAGAAGGCCTGCCCGCCGCGAATCGCCGTGATCGTCGCCGAGGCCATGCCCCGGCCCACGGTGCGGCCCGCGGTCGCGGCCCCGCGCCCGGAGCGGCGCAGTGCGTGTCCCAGCGAGGCTCCGGAGATGAGGACCGTGGAGGCCACGAGCCCCAGGCCCACGAGGATGCCCGTGCCGATCGCGCCCACCGAGTTCCCGGTGAGGAAGTAGACGGCCTCGCCCAGCGCCCCGCCCCGCGCCTGGATGACGTCCACCGCGAACCAGCCGTCGCGGGTCATCCCGCCCAGGCCGAAGCTCCCCGCCGCGAGGGCGGTGCAGACGCTCACCAGGCCGATGCCGGCGCCCAGGCGCAGCGGCGGCAGGCGCAGCAGGTCGTCGTCGAGGATGAGCAGCACGCCGAGCCCCACCAGGGCCAGCGGCGCCGCCATCGTCAGACGGCCGATGCCGAGACGCACCAGCTCCTCGAGCCAGCCGCCGAGCGGCCCGGCGCCGAAGCCCAGGTAGAGCTGGGCGGCGAGGAACAGGCCGAGGCCCGCGAGCCCCATCCCGACCATCTCCCGCACCTGGTGCGGGCTCATCGCCGGGGCCCCGCGCTTGCGCGGCGCCTGACGGCGGGTGTTGCGGCGACGTGCGACCTGTGTGCTCACCCGGACCCCCTGCGGACACGGCGGGACGTGGCTGAAGGAACGCCCGCCCTCCTACAGTTGGCGGAAGCGTCCCCGGTTCCTCCCCCGGCGCGGTAGCGTGAATGTGGACACCGGTGCCCGGCAGGAACCGAAAAGGAGACCCACAGCATGGCTTTCGAGCTGCCCCCCCTTCCCTACGCCTACGACGCCCTCGAGCCGCACATCGACGCGCGGACGATGGAGATCCACCACACCAAGCACCACCAGACCTACGTGAACAACGCCAACGCGGCGCTCGAGGGAACCGAGTGGGCCGACGCCTCCGTGGAGGACGTCCTCGCGAACCTGTCCAAGCTCCCGGCCGACAAGCAGACGCCGCTGCGCAACAACGCCGGCGGCCACGCGAACCACTCGCTGTTCTGGGAGATCATGGGCCCGGACGGCGGCGGCGACCCCACCGGCGAGCTGGGTGACGCGATCACCGCCACCTTCGGCAGCGCCGACGAGCTGCGCGCGAAGATGAACGCCGCGGGCGCGGGCCGGTTCGGCTCCGGCTGGTCGTGGCTCATCTGGAACGGCAGCGGCCTGGAGGTCACCTCCACGCCGAACCAGGACTCCCCCATCCTCGACGGCAACGTGCCGCTCCTGGGGATCGACGTGTGGGAGCACGCGTACTACCTCAGCTACCAGAACCGCCGTCCGGACTACCTGGCGGCCTGGTGGAACGTCGTGAACTGGGACGCGGTGGCCGCCCGCTACGCGGCCGCCAAGGGCTGAGGTCCCTGCGGGGCCGGGCCGCCGGTCCGGCCCCGCATGCGGCCATGTCCACCTCCGGGTACTCCGGCACCCCGCTCCCCCGCAAGCTCGGGATCGCGGCGGGCTGCCGTCTCGCCCTCCTCGGCGCCCCCGAGGGCATCGAGGCCCTGCTCGATCCCCTGCCCGACGGCGTGCGCGTGATGCGGCGCGTGGCGCCGGAGCTCGACGTCGCCGTGCTGTTCGTGGACTCCGCGGCACGGCTCACCCGCCGGCTCCCCGCCGTGCGCGCGGCGATGACGCCCGCGGGCGGCCTCTGGGTCGCATGGCCCAAGCGCGCCTCCGGGGTGCCCACCGACGTGACCGAGGACGTCGTGCGGGACGCCGGCCTGGCCGCCGGGCTGGTGGACAACAAGGTGTGCGCCATCGACGCCACCTGGTCCGGGCTGCGCCTGGTCACGCGGCGCGCCGACCGGCTGCGCGCCTAGCCCGCCGGCGCCCCCAGGCCCGCCGCCGCCATGTCCGGGATCGTCCCCGCGGGTGCGGGGCGGGCGAAGTGGAAGCCCTGACCGCACGGGCATCCGAGCTCGACCAGGGCGCGGTGCTGGCCGGCGCGCTCCACGCCCTCCGCCACCACCTCGAGGCCCATCGTGCCCGCGAGCTGCAGCACGGCGCGGGCGATCTCCCGGGCCTGCCGGTCCTCGTCCACCCGCTCCACCAGGAGCCGGTCGAGCTTCATGATGTCCACCGGCAGGTCCCGCAGGCGCGCCAGGCTGCTGTGCCCGGTGCCGAAGTCGTCGATGGCGACGCGGGCGCCGGCGTCCCGGAGCAGCGCGAGCTCGCCCAGCGCCTCCGGGGCCGCGATCGCGAAGGCCTCCTCGGTGACCTCCAGGACCAGGCTGCCGGGACCGATCCCCGCCTCACGCGCCGCGTCGAGCACCTCCTCGGCCAGGCCGGGCTCGGAGAGCGTGGCCGGCGAGATGTTGACGGTCACGCAGAGGTCGTCCCAGCCCCCCTCGGCCCGCCACGCGGCCAGCTGGGCGCACGCCGCGCGCACCACCCAGCGGTCGAGCGCGCCGCCCAGGCCGAGCTCCTGGGCGCGGGGGACGAAGTCCGCGGGCACGGTGACCACGCCGTTGCGCGGCCATCGCACGAGCGCCTCCATGCCGGCCAGCTCCGGCCGGTCGAGACGCACGATGGGCTGGAAGTCCAGCGCCAGGCGCCCCTGCTCGATGGCGCGGCGCAGGTCGGTCGCGGCGGTGAGCCGCGCGCCGGCGCGTTCGCGGATGGCGTCGTCGTGGGTGACGTGCCGTCGCCGGCCCAGCTCCTTGGCCCGGTACATGGCCGCATCGGCGTCCCGGACCATCGACTCCGGCGTGGCGCCCGGGCCGTTCAGCGCGATGCCGATGCTCACGCTCACGTAGGCCTCGGAGGTCCCGATCGCGATGGGGTCCGCCAGCGCGTTCTGCAGGCGTGTCGCGACGGTCTCGGCCTCCCGCTCGTCGGCGATGCCGGTGCACACCACCACGAACTCGTCGCCGCCGAACCGGGCGAGCATGTCCGCGGGGCGCAGGGCGGCGCGGAACCGGTGCGCCACCACCGACAGCAGCTGGTCGCCGGCGGCGTGGCCCAGCTCGTCGTTGACGGACTTGAACTCGTCCAGGTCGCAGAACAGCACCGCCACACGCGTGGCGCCGGCGCCCGACAGCGCCGTCTCGATGCGCTCCTGGAAGCGGGTGCGGTTCGGCAGGCCGGTGAGCGCGTCGTGCGCCGCCTGGTGCTCCAGCTGCGCCTCCACCCGCCGGCGCCGGCCGATGTCGGCCGACAGGGTGTCGGCCATGCGGTCGAACGCGCCGGCGAGGAGGCCCAGCTCGTCCCGCGACGGGTCGCCGACGCGGGCGTCGAGGTCCCCGCGGCTGATCGCCGTGGCCTTCTCGGTCACCCGCCGGATGCGACCGGTGACCGACCGGGACACCAGCAGCAGCACCAGGGCGAGGATCCCCACGGCGACCGCGAACGCGACCACCACGGCCATCGTGATGCGGCGCGGAACGGCGAACGCCTCGGCCTCGTTGATCTTCACGACCAGGCGCCAGTCGGAGCCGGCGATGGGCCGGAGGGCGGCGATGACCTCGACGCCGCGGTAGTCACGCACCCCCTCGACGATCTCCGGCGGTTGGGCCGCGAGGGCCCGCACCGCCGGGGCCTCCGAGCGGACCTGTGGGACGACCGTCGCGAACCGCCGGACCCCCGCGTCGGTGTACCGGACATCGGTGATGAACTGGGCGCCGCCGGTGCGGGCGTCGCGCTGCACCATGTGCAGGTCGGCGGTCTCGCCCAGGTCGATCGCCGGCCGGCGCGGGCTGCCGGGCGGCCCCGGTTCGGTGTCGGAGATGATCGACGCCACGGGGGCCATGTCGCACTCGGCGACCAGCACGCCGATCGCGCGACCGCGCACGCGAACCTGCACCGCGTGGACGTACGCCCCGCCCTCCGGGGTGGCGAAGGCCCGCCCGGCATGCCACGGCAGCGACCCCCGGCGCACCTGCAGCACCGCATCGCGGGCGGCGCCGCGGGGCGCCAGCAGGCGGCCGCGCCCTCCCTGGCGGGTTCCGGTGGCGATGCGCCGGCCGCCGGTGGTCCAGGCGCTCACGGCCTGCAGGTCGTCGGTGAGGCGCACCTCGCGCAACGCGGCGCGCAGGCGGGCGCGGTTCCGCGCCGAGGGCTGTGCGACGAAGGCCCGGAACTCGGGCAGGACCCCCTCGGGCCCCGCCAGGGGGACCAGCTTGTCCGACATGGACTGCAGGCGCTGCTCGAGCCGGGAGCGCTCCAGATCACCGACCGAGCCCAAGTCGCGCCGCGCGTCGGCGGTGAGCTCCCGGGACGTGAACATCACGGCGAGCAGGCCGATCACGGCCAGCACGAGGGCACTCGCCGCGGCGGCGAACAGGAACTTCTGCCGGATCGAGAATCGCGCCGGGCGCGTGCCGAAGGGGAACATCGGGGGCCATGCTAGACCCCCGAGCGGCCCCCTGAAAGTTGCCTAAACCTCCACGATCACCGGCAGAACCATCGGTCGCTGTCCGGTGCGCTTGCGCAGCAGCCCCGCCACCGCGTCGTGGAGCTGATGCTGCAGGACCCCGATCTCGGTCACGCGCTGGGCCGCGGAGGTCCGCAGGCTGCGCTCGACCTCCAGCCGGGTCTCCTCCATCACCTGAGGATCCTCGGCCGCGGAGAAGCCGCGGGTGATCACCTCGGCGTCGCCGATGGGCTCGCCGGTGTCGGCCTCGACGGTGGCGACGATGACCACCACGCCGTCGTCGGCCAGGTGCCGGCGGTCACGCAGCACCTCGTCCGCGACGTCGCCGACGCCGAGCCCGTCGACGTACGTGACGCCCGCCGTGACGTGGTCCACGATGGCGGCGCTGTCGGAGGTCACCTCCAGCACGTCGCCGTTGTCCAGCCGGAAGATTGACGAGGCCGGCACGTCCAGGCCGATCGCGAGGTCGGCGTGCGCGCGCTGGTGGCGCGGCTCACCGTGGATGGGCGCGAAGAACTTCGGCCGGATGAGCTCGAGCATCCACTGCAGGTCCGCGGACGTGCCGTGTCCGGAGACGTGGACGCCGGGGTGCGTGCGGCTGGTGATGAACCGGGCACCGAGCCGGACGATCCGGTTGATGGTGTCGTTGACGGCGAGCTCGTTGCCCGGGACCGTCCGCGAGCTGTAGACGATGGTGTCGGAGGGCTGCAGGGTGAGCTGGTGGTGCTCCCCGCGGGCCATCCGCGACAGCGCCGCGAGCGCCTCGCCCTGGCTGCCGGTGCAGATGATGACCTGCTCGTCGGGGCGGTACTCGTCCAGGTCCTTCGGCTTCACCAGGGTCTGCGCCGGAACCCGCAGGCAGCCCAGGTTCGTGGCGATGCCGACGTTGCGGATGAGCGACCGGCCGATGAGGGTGACCACCCGGCCGTCGTCGAAGGCGGCCTCCAGGATCTGCTGCACGCGATGGATGTGCGAGGAGAACGTCGTGATGATGACGCGGCCCGGCGCGGTCGCCAGGACCTTGCGCAGCTCCTGGCCCACCTGGCGCTCGTTGATGGACTCCGGCGGCTCCTCCGCGTTGGTGGAGTCCGAGAGCAGCAGGAGCACGCCGTCCTCGCCCAGGCGCGCGAGCGCCGCGACGTCGCTGCGCGGGGCGCCCGCGACGGGCGTGTGGTCGAACTTGAAGTCACCCGTGTGCACCACGGTGCCGTGGGCGGTGTGGAGCGCGACCGCAAGGCAGTCGGGGGTGCTGTGGGTGACGCGCACGAACTCGGTCCGGAACGGGCCGATGTGGGGACCCTCGCCGGGGCCGACCTCGATGAGCTCGGCACGGTCGGTGATCCGGTGCTCGTCGAGCTTCGCCCGGACCTGGCCCATGGCGAAGCGCGGGCCGATGATCTTGAGGCGGCCGACGGCGCGCACCAGGTACGGCACGCCGCCGATGTGGTCCTCGTGGCCGTGCGTGAGGATCAACGCCTCGAGCTTGTCGGCGTTGTCCTCGACGTAGCTGAAGTCCGGCAGGACCAGGTCGACGCCGAGCTGGTCGTGCTTCGGAAAGGTGACGCCGCAGTCGATGATGACCATCCGGTCATCCATCTCCACGACATACATGTTGCGCCCGATCTCACCGGTCCCGCCGAGCGGGATGACGCGGATTGGACTACGCACGGGCGAGGACGCCATGTGCCTCCATGACGGTGCGCAGGATGTCCCGCTGCACGGGTGTGGCGGACACCAGCGGGAGGCGCAGGCGATCCGAGGGAATGAGGCCGGTCATCTGGAGCGCGGCCTTGATGAGGATGGGGTTCGAGGTGACGAAGAGCGCCGCGACCAGGTCCGCCAGCGAGGCGTCGATGCGCCGCGCCTCGTCCATGTCGCCGCGCCGCCCGGCCGCGACCATCTCGGCCATCTGCTCGCCCACCAGGTGGGACGCGACCGAGATGACCCCAGCGCCGCCGAGCTCGACCACGGGCAGCAGCAGGTCGTCATTGCCGGCGTAGACGGCCAGCGGGGTGCGCGTGGCCACCTCGTGGAGCTCGCCCAGGTCCTCGTGCGCCTGCTTCACCGCGACGACGTTCGGGATGTCGGAGAGCTCGGCCAGGAGGTTGGGCTCGAGGTTGAGGACCGACCGCCCGGGGATGTTGTAGACGATGACCGGCAGGCCGACGGCGGCGATGGAGGCGAAGTGCCCCACGATGCCCTCGCGCGGCGGCTTGTTGTAGTACGGGGTGACCGCGAGCACCGCGTCGCAGCCGAGCGCCGCGGCCTCGTGCGTGAGGTGCACCGAGTGCGCGGTGTCGTTGCTGCCGGTGTTGGCGATGATCTTCGCCCGGTCGCCGACCTCCTGGACCGCGAGCTTGAACAGCGCGATCTTCTCGGGGTCGGTGAGCGTCGAGGCCTCGCCGGTGGTGCCGGCGACGGCCAGGCCATCGGTGCCGTGGCCCACCAGGTGGTGCATGAGGTTCGCGAAGGATGCCTCGTCGACGCGCAGGTCGGCGTCGAACGGCGTGACGATCGCGGTGATGATGTCTCCGAACACGAGGGGCATCGTACAGGGTGGTCCGGCGGCGGCGACCGCCCGGTCCGGCAGGATGCCCCCGTGCGGATGGACAGGATCAGCGACCCGGCCGATCCCCGGCTCGGCGACTTCCTCGGGCTGCGGGACGGCGACCGCCGGTACCTGCGGCCGCCCCCCGCGGGCGGGCGGCGCGTCCCGGTGTTCGCCGTCGAGGGACGGCTCGTCGCCGAGCGGGCGCTGGCGGCCGGGCTGCGGCCCGTGGGGTTCCTGCTGGACGAGCGCCGGCGGGACGACCTGCCGGCCGGCCTGGCCGACGACGTGCCGGTCTACGTGGCGGCGGAGTCGCTGGTGCGCCAGATCACGGGCCTCGGCGTGGTGCGCGAGGTCATCGGCCTGTTCGCGCGCCCGCCGGCCCGGGAGGCGGACGCGGTGCTCGAGGGCGCGCGCCGCGTGGTGGTCCTGGAGGGCATCGCGAACCCGGTGAACCTGGGCGTGCTGGTGCGCACGGCCGCGGCGCTGGGGATGGACGCGACGCTGCTGGACCCCGGCAGCACCGACCCGCTCTACCGCCGGGCGGTGCGCGGCTCCATGGGCGCGGTGCTCACCCACCCCATCGCGCGGGTGGAGGCACTGCCGGAGGGGCTCGCCCCGCTGCGGCAGCGGGGGTTCCGGATCCTGGCGCTCACCCCCGCGCCGGACGCGGTGCCGATCGGCGAGATCCGCCCGGCGCCCGACGAGCCGGTGGCGCTCATGCTGGGCGCCGAGGGTCCGGGCCTCACCGCGGCGGCCATCGCGGCCGCGGATGCGCGCGTGATGATCCCCATGTCGTCCGGCGTGGACTCCCTGAACGTGGCGGCCGCCGCGGCGGTGGCGTGCCACGTCCTGCGCTGAGCCGCGCCGCTCAGCTCAGGCAGAGGGCATGCACCTCGTACGGGACGTTGCCCGACACCAGGGCCATGTAGCGGATCGTCCACCCCACCGAGTTCCCGCCGCCGTCGAGGGCCGGCCAGCTGGCGGTGATGTAGCCCTTGGCGCCGTCGACGACCTGGCCGCCGCCGCCCGTGGCCCGCTGACCGGCGGGGCACATCACCGTGGCCTGGCTCTCCACGTTGGCGACGCTCATGGGGCTGGCGGCGGACACCACGTGGCCCACGCTCGCGGACCCGTCGCCGGGCGGGCCCACCGGCCCCGTCGGTCCCTGCGGCCCCGTCGGCCCCATGGGGCCCTGCGGGCCGGTGTCGCCGGTGTTCCCCTTGGGGCCCACGGCGCCGCCCGGTCCGAGCGGACCCTGCGGGCCGGTGTCGCCGGTCTCGCCCTTCGGGCCCGCCGGACCCGCCGGCCCGCGGACCGTCGTCACCGATCCGACCGCGGAGCGCACCTCGGCGAGGATCCGGTTCTGGGCCGCGAGCTGACGCGACAACGCGCGGACCTGCTTCTCGAGCTTGGTGACCTTGGCGGCCGAGCCGCCCGCCGGGGGCTTCGCCAGCTCGGACCCGGGGGCGCCGGAGGCCGGCGTCACGCCCCCGAGCACCGCCAGGGCGGCGGCCAGGGTCGCGATCCGGGCGCGCGACCCGTTGCGTGATGTGGGCATGTGGGCACCTCCTCGGCCGACTCACCCTCAGGTGTCGGCACGAGCGGCGTGGGGCTGGTCCCGCACGATGCGTGAGACCGGCTCAGGCGCCCCCGTCCTGGGTGGCGCGGTAACACCCGGCCCGGGCATCCTCGAGCGCCTCGAGGGCCCTGCGGCGCTCGTCGGGGCCGAGGGGGTCGGCGGCGACCGACCGCGCCTCCTCCTCCAGCGCCCGCAGCACGGCGCGCCGGGCGTCGGCCGGTCGCGCGGCCTCGGTGACCAGCGGCGGCCCGGCGGCGATCTGGACCAGGTACGCCTCCAGCGCCGCGGCGCGTACCGGGCCGGTGGGATGCTCGGTGACCTCGTGCCGCAGGGACATCATCTCCCGCTCCCACGCGACCAGGCTCCGGCGGCGCGACTCGACCTGCCGTCCCACCGACTGCGCCATCCGCCCCGCCCGCCCGCCGGCCCGGATGGAGGTGTCGCGCAGCAGGGCCAGCAGCCGCTGCCGGTGGTGCTCGTTGGCGGGGTCCGCCAGCCAGGCCCGCGCGGCGCCCAGGAGTGCGGCGGCCGCCGCGGGGCCCAGCCGGCGCCCCACGACGAGCGCCAGCCGGAACAGGCTCCGCTGCAGCAACTAGCGCCCCGCGCCGGGGATCGGGACCTCGCTCAGCGCGGGATCTCCTCGAGGGTCTCCGGGTCGAGCCGGACGCCGTCGGTGATGCCCTCGCCGGGCGGGGCGCCGATGACCAGCCACGCCGCGTCGCGGTCGGTGACGTTCAGGATGCGGCGCGGCGTGTCCTTCGACACGCGCACCCAGTCGCCGTCCTCGACCTGGATCTCCTGGGAGCCCACCTGCATGGTCTGCGGACCGCCGGAGACCAGGTTGTAGAGCTCCTCCTGGCTGCGGTGCCGGTGCAGCGGCATGGCGTCACCGGGGCCGAAGCGCCACAGGCGCGCGGTCATGCTCTGCGCGCCGACGGCGCCCGCGATGTCGCGGGAGCCGGCACCGCCGCCGCGCCGCTCGCGCAGCTCGATGTCCGCCGTCGCGGCCTTCCCCCAGCCCTCGTCGCTCATGCGATCCCCTTGGTTCGTCGCCGTGCGCGGCAGGGCCCGCGCCACCGGCACAGCCTAGCGCCCGATCTCCTCGTGGCCGCCGTCCAGCAGGCGCACGGCCGCCAGCAGCTCGGCGAGCCCGCCCGGGCGCCGTGGGTCGAGGCCCGTGGCTCGGTGGAGCATGTCCAGGCGGTCCTCGATGCCCTGCGGCTCCAGCCCGAGCCGCTCGGCGGCCGCCGCCGCGTCGAGGTCAGCGGCCACCAGGGCGCTCACCACCGCCGACAGCGGGCCTCCGGCGGCGAGGTCCGCCTCGATGACCGGACGCGCGTCGGGGTGCGCGGCCTGCCGCCGGCGCTCCCGGAGGTAGGAGGAGGTGAGCAGCGCCGTGACCATGTCGGTGTGCGGCAGGGCCCGGTCCATCAGCAGAAGCGCCACCACGGTGCCCTCCGGGCTCGCGGCGGCGGCTTCCAACACGGTGTGGAAGAGCGTCCGGTTCCCCAGCCGGTAGACCACCAGGAGGTCCTCCAGCGGCACGCCCTGCCGGGCGCGGAGCTCGGCCTGGGTCACGACGAACCCGAGCTCGTCCGCCGAGAGGGTGCGCTGCTCGCGGGCGACGGTGAGGAATGCCCGCACGTGGTCGACGCAGTGCTCGTGCGCGGCCTCCATGAACCCCGGGGCGCGATGCTGCGACCACCCCGGGACCTGCCCCTGGAACCGCGCCACCATCTCCCAGGCGATCGCGTCGACCCGGGTTTCGAGATCGTCGAGCGTGGGCCCGGTCACGATTCGCATGCTCCCTGCCGCCGCCGTGCGTGGACGCCCGGCGGTGTGGGCATTCCCCGCAAAAGCTAACGGGTTGCTCCGCCGTCGCGCCGTGTGGATGTCACGACCGCCGCGGATGCGTCATCGGGCGTCATCGTCGCGGCCGGCCGGTGCCCGAGCAACCGCGCCGCGACCATCAGGTCCACCAGATCGTGGAACCGGCGGGGGTTCCGGCCCGTGAGGCGGGCGAGCTTGTTGAGCCGGTAATAGACCGTGTTGGGATGGACGAAGAGCGCCTCGGCCGCGGCCGGCGCGCTGAGGTCCGCGTCGAGGAAGGCCAGCAGCGTGTCGGCGAGGCCGCCCCCGGCGCGGGCGTCCGCCTCCAGCGCGTCGCGCACCCGCGGCTCCACCAGCCGCAGCGCGGTGCCGTCGGCGTTCGCCGTGAGGTAGGCGATTGGGGTGAACTCCAGCAGCGAGGCGATCTCGCCCGGCCCCGCCTGCCGCAGCATCGCGCGCGCCTCCGCGTACCCCCGCGCCAGCTCACCCACGCCCCGGCAGGCCAGGCTGATGCCCGCGCGGTGGCCGTCCCAGCCCAGGGCGTCCCGAACGCTCCCCCGCATGACCTGGGGCGTCCGGTCCGCGAGCCGGAGGACGGCCACCACCTCCTGCTCCCGCACCACGGCGACACCCGGACGCCCGTCCCGCAGGTCCAGCCTGCCGAGCCGCCCGGCCAGGGCGTGGAGCTCGAGCTCCCGGCCCTCCCGGTCGCCGTCCGCCGAGCAGGTGACCACGACGTAGGGGACGTCGGGGTCGAACCCCAGCGCCCGGGCCCGGTCCGCGCCACCCGGGCCGGGATCGACCGATCCCGCCAGCGCACGGTCCACCAGGGCACGCCGGGCCACGTCCGCGCCGGCCTCGATCTCGTGGCGCGTGTCCAGGTACGCCTCGGTGAACGTCGTGGTGATCACGTCGATGTGGCCGAGTGTGCGGTCGGTGAGCACGAGGGCGGCGGCGGTGCCCTGCGGCGTGGTGCCGGCGGCCTCGACGATGGCGTGGAAGATCGCCCGGTGGCCCATCCGGTACACGTGCAGCAACGCGTTCAGCGGCACGCCCTGGCGGGCCCGCATCGCGGCCTGCGCCCGCACGAACTCCAGCTCCTCCGGCCGAAGCGGGCGCCGCTCCCGCGCCACGGTGAGGAAGGCGCGCACGTGATCGAGGCAGTGGGCGTAGGCCGCCTCGGCGAAACCCGGTTCCCGGAACGCCGCGTAGTCGGGCACCTCCCGCCGGGACAGGTCGAGCATCGCCCGGGCGGTCTCGGGCACCCGCGCCTCCAGCACGGCGATCGTCGGGGCCTCGAGCTCACCGGGTTGTGGGTCTTTCACAACGGACTCCGTCGGCGTTTGTGCGCTCCACCATTGCCGCACGTCATGCGACCGGTCAACCATTTCGTCAGCGGATCGCACGGTCGTCCCCCACCCCCCGCCTCAGGAGGCACCGGATGCCCAGGTCGTACGAGGTTTCCCGCACCATCGACGCGCCGCCCGAGCGCGTGTGGGAACTGCTCACGGACAGCGACGGCTACGCCGGCTGGAACCCGGCGGTCGTCTCGTTGCAGGGGCCCATCGAACTCGGCGGGACCCTGCGGCTCGTCTCCGTGGTGAACCCCAAGCGCACGTTCACCCCGAAGGTGACGGCGATGGATGCGCCCAGCCGGATGGTGTGGTCGGACGGCATGCCGCTCGGGCTGTTCCGGGGGGAGCGGACCTACTCGCTGACCCCCGCCGAGGACGGCACCACCGCCTTCTCCATGCGCGAGGCGTTCACGGGGCCGCTGGCCCCCATGATCACGCGGGCGATCCCGGACATGACCGAGAGCTTCGCCCAGTTCGCCGACGGCCTGAAGCGCGCGGCCGAGGCGGGTGTCCGATGAGCCCGGTCACCGGGGACGGCACCCCCGGCTCGCCCTGGGTGCTCACCACCCCGCCCGGGAACTCGGAATTCATGGCCCACCGTGAACCGGAGGCGGACCCGCCGGCGCTCGTCGTGCAGGTCGGAAAGACACAGCTGCGGTACCACCTGCGGTGCATCGAGGACCTTCACGCCATGCTGGTGGCGCACGGCGATTGGATGCCCCTGGGCAACGCCGACGAGCAGAAGCCCGCGGCCGACGGCACGGTGGAGGCCTGGGGCCGCTCCTCCGGCAATCCGGTTGGCGGCTGGTACGGACTCAAAAAGGGACTCCGGGGCCGGTTCGGCAACTACGTGCCGCCGGTCCTGGAGGTGCTCGGTCTGGCCGAGGTCGAGCACAACCCCCGCAACAACCGCATGCGGGCGGCCGGCTGAGCGGCCGCCCGGCCCGGACCCGCGGGTGCTACGCCCCCGCGGCGTCCAGGCGGTCGTACTCCTGCTGGGACAGCGTGACGTCCGCCGCGCCGGCCAGCTCCCGCAGCTGCTCGGGCGTGGTGGCGCTGGCGATGGGGCTCGTGACGCCGGGCCGCGCCATGAGCCAGGCGAGCGCGACCTGCGCCGCGGTGGCGCCGTGGGCGGCGGCGATCTCCTCGACGGCGGCGAGCATGTGCCAGCCGCGGTCGTTCATGTAGTCCCGCTCCACCCCCGGGGCCCGCGGGGTGTCGGGCAGCGGCTCGCCCTGCCGGTACTTGCCGGCCAGGAACCCGCGGGCCAGGGCGAAGTACGGCGTCACGCCCAGCCCCCGGGCGCGGCACAGCTCCTCCAGGTCGCCGGAGTACCCGGCGCGGTCCAGCAGGTTGAAGTGCGGCTGCACCGCGGTGTAGGCCACCAGCCCCTCGGCCTCGCTCACCTGGAGGGCTTCCGCGAGGCGGCCGGCCGGGATGTTGGATGCCGCGACGGCGCCGACGAGCCCCTCCGAGACCAGCTCGTCGAACGCGCCCATCGTCTCGTGGAAGGTGGTCTCGGCGTCGTCCTCGTGCGCCCAGAAGAGGTCCACGCGGTCCAGTCCGAGGCGCTCGAGCGATCCCTCGATGCCGGCCCGGATCTGGTCGCGGCGCAGCCCCTTGGGGAACTTCCCGGTGGCCATGCCCACCTTGGTCGCGATCACCAGGTCGTCCGGCCGGCCGCGGGACGCCAGCCAGCGGCCGATGATGGTCTCGGACTCGCCGCCCTCGTTGCCGGGCACCCAGCCGGAGTAGATGTTGGCCGTGTCGACGAAGTTGCCGCCCGCGGCCACGTAGGCGTCGAGCACGGCGAACGACGCCTCCTCGTCGGCGGCCCAGCCGAACACGTTGCCGCCCAGGCACAGGGGTGACACTCGCAGGCCGGACGACCCGAGGTCACGGCGGTCGGACAACGGCATGGGCTACTCCCCGAAGAGGACGGGCTCGAGCCCCAGCGTGAGGCCCGGCCGGTTGGCGACCTCGCGCACGGCCAGCACCACACCGGGCATGAAGCTCTCCCGGGACAGCGAGTCGTGGCGGATCGTGAGGGTCTCCCCCAGCCCTCCCAGGATGACCTCCTGGTGGGCCACCAGGCCCGGCAGGCGAACGGAGTGGATGACCGGGTCACCCTCCATCAGCGAGGCGGTCCGGAGGGCGGTGCCCGACGGGGCATCCAGCTTGCCGTCGTGGTGGAGCTCGATGATCTCCGCCTTCTGCATGTGGCGCGACGCCTCCGCGGCGAAGCGCATCAGCAGGACGGCGCCGACCGCGAAGTTCGGGGCGATGAGGACGTTGGCGGTGCCGGCGTCGGCCTGCGCGCGGATCTCGTCGACCTGCTGCCCGGTGAGGCCGGTGGTGCCCACGACCGCGTGCACGCCCGCCGCGAGGTACGCCAGGGTGTTGGGGTACACGACCGCCGGCTGGGTGAAGTCGACCGCCACGTCCACGCCGCCCGCGGCGAGCGCGGAGGGGACGTCCGCGAAGACCCCGTCCTCCGCCGGCAGGTACGGGTCCACCCGGGCCACCACCTCCATGCCCTCGGCGGCCGAGACGGCCCCCACGACGGTGGCTCCCATGCGCCCTGCGGCGCCGGCGACGAGGACCCTGATCACGGTCCCGGAGGCTACCCGATCCGCCGGGGGACCGTGTCCTGCCCGAACCCTTACCCGCCGACCATGCGATGCCCCTCTCGCACCGCTCGTGGACAACCTGCGGCGGCCTACGGTCCGTGGGTCCCGATTCCCGCTCCAAGAGGTCGCCCGTGAAGCATCGCCCCCTGATCCTCCTCGGCACGGCAGCCGCCGGTGCCGCCCTCATGTTCGGCGTGGTCGCCTGCGGCTCGTCCGACGACGAGGCCGCGACACCCGCCACCACGGCGGTCGCCACCACCGCGGCGCCCGCCACCACCGCGCAGGACCCCACGGACGGGCCGGTCGTCGAGGTGGCGATGGGCACTCCGCAGGAGTTCTCCATGGTCCCGGCGGTCACCGAGGCGGCCGCCGGCAACGTGACCTTCACCGTCACCAACGGCGGCGCCATGGTCCACGAGTTCGTGGTCGTGGCCACGGACACCGACGCGGCGAGCCTGCCCACCGAGCCGGACGGCTCCGCCAAGGAGGACGGCGCCGTGGGTGAGATCCCGGACATGGAACCGGGCAGCACGACGTCGGTCACGCTGAACCTGAAGGCCGGCAGGTACGCGCTGATCTGCAACATCCCCGGGCACTACGCCGGCGGGATGCGCGCGGACTTCACCGTCCAGTAGCGGTCGGGCCCCGGGTCCGGGGCGATCGCCCCGGACCCGGCTCAGTCCGCCAGCTCGAACGCCGTCTCGGCGGCGACCGCACCGTTGATCCGCACCTCCACCCGGTGCGTGCCGGGGCGGTGGGTCCGCGTGGTGTGCTGGCGCAGCGAGACCGTGGTGCGCAGCTCCGCGCTGCCGCCGGCGGGGATGTCGCGCTCGCCCAGGATGAAGGTCTTGGCCCCGGTGCCGCGGGCCTTCACGAAATGCACCGTCGCGTGCACCAGCGCGCGGGTCGGCCCCGGCCCGTCGTTGGCGACCGTGCAGGTCAGGCGCACCGACTCCCCCACGCGCGGATCGGGTGGGTCGAGCGACACACCGGTCACGCGCGGCGTCCCGCCGCCGAAGCCCAGCATGGCCAGTGCCTCCGGATCGCCGGCACGCGAGAGCGTGCGCAGCGCGTGGCGCACCAGTGCGCGACGTTCCGGGCCGGCATCCTCCATCCAGCGGCGGCAGACCTCCAGCGTCACCGCGGGATGGTCCTTCGAGATGTCGTTGAGGTTGTTCGCGACCGACCGCCGCACGTACTCGGCGGGGTCGTCACGCAGCGCCTCCAGCAGCGGCAGGACCGGTGAGGGGTCGGCCTGCAGCGCCCGCAGGCGCGGCGCCCACGGCAGACGCGGGCGGGTCCCCTCGCTCACCAGACGGCGCACGTGCGGGGAGGGATCCCGCGCCCAGTCGGCCAGCCGGGCCAGGGTCGCCTCCGGGTGCGCCTCGATGAACGCCCGGATGCTGAACTCCGCCGTGAACCGGCGCGTGAGCGCGTGCTGGAGCGCCATGGACTCCTCGAAGTGCCCCAGGCCCCGCTCCGCCACCAGGTACACGTACGGCAGGTACCGGAAGACCTCCATCCCGGCGCCCTCCACCGTGTCGCGCGGGAGCTCCGGTCCCAGCGCCCGGCCGATGACGTCGGCGGTCACCGCGAAGTCCGCCGGCAGGTGGCGCCCGAGGGCGGCGGCGATGGCCCGCGCCCGGCCCGTGAGTTCCAGCGCGTCGAACCCCTCGAGCGCGTCGCGCAGGAACCCGTCACGGTCGAACCCGGGGTGCGCCTCCCCCACCCGGTCCGCCACCCACACGGCCACATCCGGCCCGAACCCGTCCTTGAGCGCCTCCGCCATCGGGCCAGCGTCGCAGCCGCGCCGGACGCGACGCGGCAGGAGGCACCAGGGAACGCGCGAAAAGCTCCATACCGGCGGGGGACCGCCCCGCCGAACATGGGGAGGAAACGCGTGACCGATCTCAGGTTGCGAACGACGGTGGCCGTGCTCGCGGCCGGCCTGGCGCTGCCGGCGCTCGGCGCCGCCCAGGGCCCGCCGGTCTGGAGCGGGCCGCTGGACGTGAGCGCGGGCATCGAGGCCCTTCCGGGGCCCGACACCCAGCTGGCCCTGGATGCCGTGGGCGGCGGCACGGTCGCATGGAGCGAGACCGACGGCTCGGCGTACGGCTACGCCACCCGTGAGACGCGCCTCTACGTGCGGGACGGGACGCTCACCGGGCGGCTGGGGACCCGCCGCCTCGTGACCCCCGACGCGCAGGGCGTGGTGATCCGTGGCCTGGCCCGGCACCGCTCGGGTGACGTGGCGGTCCTCACCGAGACCCGTGAGGGCGACGAGGCGTGGGCGCTGCACCTGCGCCGCGGGCCGGACGGCCGGTTCCGCACCATCGCGCTGCCGGCCGGGGTGCTGGGCAATGTCCGCGTCGCCATCGACACCAACCGCCGCGTCGTGGTGACCTGGGCGCGTGGGCTCGCCGTCCGCACGGCGTCCCGCGCGCGTGGCGCGACGGCCTGGACCCTGCACGACCCCCTCATCGCGGGTGGTCGGGTGGTGGCGCTGGACGTGCAGCCCAACGGCCGCGCGATCGCCATCTGGGACGACGACGGCACCCTCACCGCATCCGTGCGCCGGGCGGTGCTGGTGTGGGAGGACGCGGGCGCCGGCAGCCCCGTGGGCCTGCTCGGCGACGAACGGGCCCGCCGGGTGGTGGCCCGCATCGGCGTGAACGGCCACGCCGCGGTGGCGTGGACGACGTCCGTGAGCCGGGAGCGCCGCGTCACCACGCGCCGCGCCCGCGCCGCGGATCAGCCCCCGGTGAGCTGGGCCCAGCCCGCGCGGATCGACGAACCCGCCCAGATCGCCCTGGCGGGCGTCCCGGACTCCGGCCTGGCCGTGGGTCCGACGGGCCTGGTCGCGTCCGTCTGGGCGCTCCAGACGCCGGTCTCCGGCGCCGGCATGGTGCGCGTGCGGACGGAGCCGGCCAACGGCGCGACGCCGGCGGTCACCGAGGATGCCGGCCTGGCCGGGGTGGGCCCCGCGCAGCGTCCGGAGGTGGGGGTCGATGCCCGCGGCAACGTCGCGGTCATCGCCGACCCGTTCTCGGTGGGCCCCGTCCCGCCGCTGCTGATGCTCCGCGACGCCGGCGGGACGTGGCTGCCGGCGCGCCCGGCGGTCGAGCGCTGCGCGTCGGCGCCCCTGCGGCTGACGGCCGACGTCAATGCCCGTGCCCTCGGCGCCGTGTGCGCCAACGCGGCGGCGGGCGCGCGGATGTCGGCGTACGCGGTGGACGGGATCAGCCCGCCCATCTTCGCCCTGCGCGGATGAGGTGCGGTCCTCCGCCGGCCGGATGGCCGGCGGAGGACGCCCCTACGCGGTGAGCCGGGCCAGGCCCTTCCGGATCTCGGACTCGTCGGGGCCGATCGCCGCGACCGAGAACGACTCCGGCTGCCAGAACTCCTGGGCCAGGGCCTGGATGTCGGCCGCGGTGACGGCCTCCACCCGGTCGATGATCTCGTCGATCGTGAGCATCTCGGTGTCGGTCACCATGGCCCGGCCGATGCGGTTCATCCGTGACCCGGGGCTCTCGGTTGAGAGCACCAGCCGGCCCTTCAGATGATCCTTCGCGCGCCGCAGCTCCTGCTCGGGCACGGCGTTGTCGCCGAGCTTGCGCAACTCGTTGCCGATCACCTCGCAGGCCGTGCCGAGGTTGTCACCGCGCGTGCCCAGGTGGACGGCGACCTGCCCCGCGTCGGCGTACCCGACCGCGTAGCTGCCCACCGAGTACGCCAGGCCCCGCTTCTCGCGGACCTCCTGAAACAGGCGGGAGCTCATGAGCCCGCCCAGCAGCGTGTCCAGGACCGACTGGGCATGCCGGCGCGGATCGGACCGCGACAGGCCGGCGCCGCCGATGCACAGGTGCACCTGCTCGGTGGGCTTCTCGCGGATGGTCATGGTGGGCGACCCGGCCGCCGCGGCCTCGAACACCGCGGGCTCGCCGCCGGCGCCGATGCCGCCCATGAGCCGCTCCGACAGGTCCAGCAGCTCGTCGTGCGTGATGTTCCCGGCGGCGGACACCACCATGTTCGGCGCCCGGTAGTGGTGCCGGTGGTAATCGCTGATCCCGTCCTTGGGGATGCTGCCGATGACCTCCGCGGTGCCGATGACCGGCCGCCCGAGCGCCTGGCCCGGGAAGATGGCGGAGGTGAGGAGGTCCTCGTACATGGCGATCTCCTCCAGCACGACCTCGCGCTCCTGATCGAGGTCGTAGAACCCGGGCCTGCAGAGCATGTCGCTCATCACCGGGTACGCGCGGTCCACCAGCTCGTCCAGGACGCGCATGTAGACCACGGTGTAGTCCCGCCCGGTGGCGGCGTTCACCTCACCGCCCAGGCCGTCGAAGATCTGTGCGATCTCCTCGGCCGAGTGCGACGGCGTCCCCTTGAACAGCAGGTGCTCGAGGAAGTGCGAGACCCCGGCCTGTGCCGGGGTCTCGAACCGTGAGCCGACGCCGATCCAGACGCCGAGCGCCACCGACCGGACACCCGGCATGGACTCGCTGACGACCCGGAGACCCGAGTTCGTCATGCCCACGCGGGGCCGGTCGGAGGTGCCCATGTGCGTCAGTCCTCGGCGGTCAGACGACGGCGGCGGCGGCGCGGGGGCCGGTCGGCGTCGCCCTCGCCGACGTCGAGGCCGTCCCCGACGCCGACCTCGGCCGGGGCCACGTCCTCCATGCCGACGATCCGCAGGCCGATCCGGCCGCGGGCCTTGTCCACCTCGACCACCGTGACGTCCACGGTGTCGCCGCGGTTGATGACGTCCTCCACCTTGTCCACCCGGCCCGGGGCCAGGTTGGAGATGTGCAGGAGGCCGTCGACGCCCTTGGTGAGCTCCACGAACGCGCCGAACGTGGTCGTCTTGACGACCTTCGCCCCGGTGAACGTGTCGCCGACCTCGACGTCCTTGGTCATGGCCCGGATGGCCTCGACACAGGCGTCGGCCTTGAGGCCCTCGACGCCGTAGACGTTCACGGTGCCGTCATCCTCGATGGAGATCTCCACCTCGTACTCGGCCTCGAGGCCGCGGATGGTCTCGCCGCCCTTGCCGATGACGGTGCCGATCCGGTCCGGGTCGATCTTGATCGCCGTGATGCGCGGCGCCCAGTCGCTGAGCTCCTCGCGCGGCGCCGAGATCGTCTCGCCCATGATCCCCAGGATGTGCAGGCGGGCCTTGCGGGCCTGCTCCAGCGCGTCCTTGAGGACCCCGAACGTGACGCCCTGGACCTTGTTGTCCATCTGCAGGGCGGTGATGCCCTCGGACGTGCCGGCCACCTTGAAGTCCATGTCGCCGAGGTGGTCCTCGTCGCCCTGGATGTCGGTGAGGATGATGAGGTCGTCACCCTCCTTGATGAGGCCCATCGCGATGCCGGCCACCGGCCGGGTGATCGGGACGCCGGCGTCGAGCAGCGCGAGGCTGGACCCGCAGACGGAGGCCATCGAGGACGAGCCGTTGCTCTCCAGGGTCTCGGAGACGATCCGCAGCGTGTACGGGAAGGTCACCTCGTCCGGGATCACCGGCACCAGGGCCCGCTCGGCGAGCGCGCCGTGGCCGATGTCGCGGCGCTTGGGGCCGCGCATGAACCCGGTCTCCCCGACCGAGAACGGCGGGAAGTTGTAGTGGTGGATGTAGCGCTTCGAGGTCTCGATGCCGATGCCGTCGATGCGCTGGGCGTCCTTGAGCGTGCCCAGGGCGAGCAGGCTCATGACCTGGGTCTCACCGCGGGTGAACAGGCCGGACCCGTGGGTGCGCGGCGCGACGCCGACCTCGGCGGTGATCTGCCGGATCTCGTCGCTCTTGCGGCCGTCGGGGCGGTGCTTGTCCACCGCGATGCGCTTCCGGATGATCTGCTTCTGCAGGGCCTCGAACGCGCCGCTGAAGGACGCCTTCTCCTCCGGGGTGGGCTCGTCGCCGAGCACCTTCGCGGCGGCGGCGGCCTTGACGTCGGACACCTTGTCGCGGCGCTCCAGCTTGCCCTGCTCGAGGGTGGCCTCCTCCAGCTCCTTCAGGACCGCGTCGCGGACCTTCTCGAGCATGGCGGGGTCGACGGCGATGGCCTCGACCTCCCACTTCGGCTTGCCGGCCTTCGCGCGGAGCTCGTCCTGCGCGGCGCACAGCTTGCGGATCTCGTCGTGGGCGATCGCCAGGGCCTCGAGGAGCGATTCCTCGTCGACCTCCTTGGCGCCGGCCTCGACCATGGAGATCGCGTCGACGGTGCCGGCGACGACCAGGTCCAGGTCGGACTCGGCCAGCTCCTGCAGCGTCGGGTTGATGATGAAGTCGTCACCGATCAGGCCGATGCGCACCGCGCCGACCGGACCCTGGAACGGGAGGTCGGAGATGGTGAGCGCGGCGGACGCGCCGTTGATGCAGAGCACGTCGAAGGCGTTCACCTGGTCGACGCTCAGCACGGTCGCGACGACCTGGACCTCGTTGCGGAAGCCCTTCGGCCACAGGGGCCGGATCGGGCGGTCGGTCATGCGGGCGGTGAGGGTGGCGCGATCACTCGGCCGGCTCTCCCGCTTGATGAACCCGCCGGGCAGCTTGCCCGCCGCGTACATCCGCTCCTCGACGTCGACGGTGAGGGGGAAGAAGTCCGCACCCTCCCGCGCGTTGCGCGCACCCGTGGCGGTGACCAGGACCATGTTGTCCCCCGACCGCACCACGACCGCGCCATTGGCCTGCTTGGCCAGCTTGCCGGTCTCGAACGTCACCGGCGTGTCGCCCACGTCCGCCTTCACAAGCACTACGTCCATCATCATCCTCGTCTCCGCCGTGCCGGCTCTCGGTGGCACGGCTCATCCAAGGGGACGGCGCGGATCGCCGTCCCGTCGACTTGGTTCCCTCGTTCCTTCAGCGTCTGCGCATCCACTCCGCGCCGACGCCGTCCACAACGCGCCGTGGCGCGTGGGTCACCGGCGCAACCCGAGCTGCTGCACGAGCGCGCGGTACCCCTCGAGGTCGGTCCGCTGAAGGTAGTTCAGCAGCCGACGGCGACGGCCGACCATCTTGAGGAGGCCGCGCCGCGAGTGGTGGTCCTTCTTGTTGCTCCGCAGGTGCTCCGTGAGGGTGTTGATGCGCTGCGTGAGCATCGCGATCTGCACCTGCGGGGAACCGGTGTCGGTGTCATGACGCCGGTGGGTCCCGATGATCTCGGTCTTCTCTTCCTTGCTCAGCATTCGGTCACTCCTGGCTCGGCCGCGGGGCAGCTGCTGTACCGCCCCGGGTCGCTGACGAACATCCGGCGGGTTCCGCGATCGCCAACGGGGCCGCCGGGCCATGGGCCCGCGGCGCGAACACGTTGCGATCGGTGGAGTGACCCGCGCAGAGTGGGCGACGATAGCACGGCGATCGGCGGAACCGCGATCAGCGTGCGATTTCCCGGGTCCGCGCGATGTCCTCGTGGATCTGGGCGACCAGCGCCTCGGGGCTCTCGAAGCGCCGCTCGTCACGCAGCCGCGACAGGAACTCCAGCCGCAGCTCCAGGCCGTAGAGGTCCTCCGGGCCGTCCCAGTCCAGGAGGAAGGCCTCCACCCTGGCGGGCGGGCGATCCCCGCTCTCGCGGAAGGTCGGCGCGAACCCCACGTTCACGGCGGCCGCGCAGCTGCGCCCGGCGATGTGGGCCCGCGTGGCGTACACCCCGCGGCCGGGCACCGCCGCGCCCGCCGGCGGCTCGAGGTTGGCGGTGGGCAGGCCCATGGCACGGCCGCGCTGGTCGCCGGGCACCACGACCCCCTCCAGCAGATGCGGGCGTCCCAGCAGGACGGCGACCTCGTCGATGCGGCCCTCGGCCACCAGGCGGCGGACGCGGGTGGAGCTCACCGGCTTGCCGTCCGGGCTGCTCACGAGCTCGGGGACCTCGACGGTGACCCCCCGGCCGCGGCCGTAGGCGCGCATGCCCTCGGCGGTGCCCATCCCGCCGTGCCCGAACCGGAAGTTCGCGCCCACCACGATCACCTCCGCCCCCACGGGCGGCGAGGTGATCATGTCCACGAAGCGGTCGGCGCGGATGCGCGAGAACGCGCGGGTGAACGGGAGGATGAGCAGCTCGTCCACCCCGGTGTCGGCGATCAGCCGGGCCTTGAGCTCGAGGCTGGTGAGCACCGTGGGCTTCAGGTCGGGCCGCAGGACGGCGATCGGGTGCGGCTCGAACGTGAGCGCCATCGAGGCGATCCCGCGCTCCCGGCCCAGCTCGACCGCCCGTCCGATCACGGCCCGGTGGCCCAGGTGCACGCCGTCGAAGGTGCCGATGGCGACCGCCCGGCGGACGCCGCCCAGGGGCAGCTCGCCCATGGACCGGTAGGTCTTCATCCCGCCGCCGTCCCCGCGGGGTCCCGCAGGACGATCGCCGGCCGCAGCAGGCCGTCCCGGGCGCGCGCGATCGCCGCCACCTCGTCGCCGTGCGCGAGCACCACCTCGCCGTCGCCGTCGCCGGGCACCGCGCGCCCGTGCGCGACGTCCTCCAGCTCGGCCGCGCTGAGGCGGTGGACGGGCATGTGGGCCAGCAGCTCCAGCAGGGGGATGCCGCCGGCGGGGTCGACCGCCCCCGGCGGGACGGCGTCCTCCACCGAGAGGTCCCCCACCCCGGTGCGGCGCAGCTCAAGGCAGTAGCCGCCGCACCCGAGCGCCTCGCCGATGTCGGCGGCGAGCTGGCGCACGTACGTGCCCTTGCTGACGTGCGTGTCGATGACGATGTCCCCTGGGTCCCGGTCCAGTCCTGCCAACCGCAGGTCATACACGACGATCGGCCGCTCCGGGCGGTCCACCGCCTCCCCGCGGCGCGCCTTGGCGTACAGCCGCTCGCCGTCGACCTTCACCGCGGCGTGCGCCGGGACCCGCTGCAGCTGCTCGCCGGCCATGCCGGCCACCACCCGGGCGATCTCATCCATCGGGGGCACCGGTCCCCCGGGCGTGATGGGGCCCTCGGGGTCGCCGGTCTCCGACCGCCACCCCAGCCGCACCGTCGCCCGGTACCGCTTCGGGCGGTCCGACAGCAGCCGCGCGAGGCGCGTCGCCCGCCCCGCGAGCACCACGAGCAGCCCCGTGGCGAACGGGTCGAGCGTGCCGGCGTGGCCCACCTTGGTCTTGCGCGGAAGGGTCCGCCGGATCTGGGCCACGATGTCGTGCGAGGTCGGCCCGGCGGGTTTGTCGACCAGCCAGGCGCGCGGGGCGTCCCTGCCCTCAGGCGCCATCGAGCTGGGCCCGCACCTGCGCCTCGAGCCACGGGAACAGGTCGTCGGGCGGACGGGCGGTGCTGAAGCCGGCCGCGGCGCGGTGCCCTCCGCCGCCCTCCTGGCGGGCGATCACCGAGACGTCGAAGGTGGGGTCGTCGGTGCGCAGGGAGACCCGCCACGCCCCGGGGTGCTGCTCGCGGGTGAGGCCGGCGATGGACACGCCCCGCACCGAGCGCATCGCCTCGACGATCCCCTCGGTGTCGTCGCCTCCCGCGGCGGCGTAGTCGTCGGGCCCGAGGGCCGCGGCCATCAGGCGCCCGTCGCACATGAGCCGGGCGCGCTGCATCGCGCGTCCCAGCAGCAGCAGGCGCTCGGGGGGCTGCTCCTCGTACAGCAGCCGGCCCAGCTCGTCCGGCCGCACGCCCGCCTCGATGAACAGCCCCGCCACGCGGTGCGCCTCGGTCCCGGTGTTCGAGTAGCAGAACCGGCCGGTGTCGGTGATCAGGCCCACGTAGAGTGGTTCCGCGACGTCGCGGGTCACCGGCAGCCCGGCGGCCTCCAGGACGTGCACGACCACCTCCGCGGAGCTCGACGCGCCGGGCTCCACCAGGTTCAGGTGCCCGAACCGGGTGTTGTCGTGGTGGTGGTCGATGTTGACCGCCATGCGCACGCCCTCGTGGGGGGCGCGGTCGGGCCACAGCCGCATCGCGGTGGCGCAGTCCACCGCCACGAACACCCGCTGCGCGGCGTCGGCGGGCAGCTCGCGGGCGATCGTCTCGCCCGGGGCGAGCAGGAAGGCCAGCTCGTCGGGCACGGGATCGGCGTCCGGGTGGGCCAGCACCACGTCGCGCCCGGCGGCGCGCAGCGCGCGGGCCAGGCCCAGCATGGACCCCAGGGCGTCGCCGTCGGGGTTCCGGTGGGCGGCCACGATGAGGCCGCCGTCGGCCTCCAGCAGCGTCCGGGCGATCTCCGCGGGGGTGGCGTCGCGCCTGCCCTCCGGCATCGGATGGCCGTTGCGCTCCTCGGTCATTCGGGCTCCGTCCGGTCGTTCGACGCGATCTCGTCGATGAGCCGCTCGATCCGCCGCGCGTTGTCCTGGGTGTCGTCGTAGACGAACTGCAGGTGCGGGGTTTGGCGGGTCTTCAGCGCCCGTCCCACGCGGCGCTGCATCAGGCCGCGGCCGGACTCCAGCGCCTTCAGGCTCGGCTCGCGCTGCGCCCTGGTGAGCGTCGTGAAGTAGACGGTGGCGACGGCGAAGTCCGGCGAGGGTTCCACGCCGGTGATCGTGACGAACCCCAGCCGGGGGTCCGAGACATCCCGGGCGATGGCCTCGGTGATGGCCTCCTTGATCACCTCTCCACCGCGTCGCTGGCGGTTCCCCTGCGGCGGGCTCATCGGTTCCCCCAATCCAGGAAGGTCGGTTCGGCCTCCACGGCGCGGATCTCGCGCGATTCCTCGAGCACCTCGAACGCGGGGTCCGTGTGCAGGGCGCGGCTCACGGCCTCCATCTGCGTGCCCACGTCCTGCGCGTCGCGTCCCACGATGGCGATCGTGATGCGGGCGCGCTGCCACAGGTCGTGGTGGTCCACCTCTGCGACGGCGCATCCGTGACGCTGCGCCAGCCGTTGCTTCAGCCGGCGCAGCTCACGGCGCTTGTCCTTCAGCGAGCCGCCGTGCGGCAGGTGCAGGTCCGCGCTGACGGCGCCCACGTAACCGCTGCCCATGCGGCCACGCTACTCGGCGGCCGCGGGCGCCTGGGCGGTCCGGGCGACCTCGCGCAGCTCGAACACCTCGATGGTGTCGCCGTCCTTGACGTCGTTGTAGTCCTCGAGAAGGATGCCGCACTCGAAGCCCTGCACGACCTCGCGGACGTCGTCGTTGATGCGTCGCAGGGAGCCGATGCGCCCCTCGTGGACCACCGTGCCGTCGCGCAGCAGGCGTGCCTGCGCGGAGCGGCGGATGATCCCGTCGGTGACGTAGCAGCCGGCGATCGTGCCGAGACGGCTCGACCGGAAGGTGGTGCGCACCTCCGCCTGGCCGATGACGTCCTCCACGATGTCGGGCTCCAGCAGGCCCACGAGGGCGTCGCGGACGTCCTCGATGGCGCGGTAGATGACCCGGTACGTGCGGATGTCGACGCCCTCGCGCTCACCCAGCAGCTTCGCCTCCGGCCGGGGCCGGACGTTGAAGCCGATGATGATGGCCTCGGAGGCCGACGCCAGGTTGACGTCGCTCTCGGTGATCGCGCCCACGCCGGTGTGGATGATGTTGAGGCGCACCTCGGTCTGCTCGACCTTGTTGAGCGCGTCCACCAGCGCCCCCACGGACCCCTGCACATCGCCCTTGACGATGATGTTGAGCTCCTTGAGGCCGCCCTCCTTGATGCGGGCGAAGAGGTCGTCGAGCGACACGGGGGGCCGGCGGTTGGCCAGCTCCTCCGCGCGCAGCCGCTGGCTGCGCTCCGACGCCATCTGGCGTGCGGTGCGCTCGTTGTCGACGATCCGGAACTTGTCGCCGGCGTCCGGGACACCCTGCAGGCCCAGGACCTCGGCCGGCACGGACGGGGTCGCCTCGACCATCGGCTCGCCGTTGAAGTCGTTCATCGCCCGCACGCGGCCGTAGTGCTCGCCGGCGAGGATGACGTCCCCCACCCGCAGCGTGCCGCGCTGCACCAGCAGGGTGCAGACGGGGCCGCGGCCCGGGTCGATGCGTTCGGGTTGCCCTTGGGCTCGGCGTCGGCGTCGGCGACCAGCAGGACCGTCTCCAGCAGCGAGTCCAGGCCGGTGCGCTCCAGCGCGGACACGTTCACGAACTCGTGCGTGCCGCCCCAGTCCGCCGGGAGGACCTCCCGCTGGCTGAGCTCCTGCCGCACGCGGTCCGGGTTCGCGCCCGGCTTGTCGATCTTGTTCACCGCGACCATGAAGGGGACCTCGGCCGCGCGTGCGTGGTCGATGGCCTCCAGGGTCTGCGGCATGACGCCGTCGTCGGCCGCCACCACGATGACCGCGATGTCGGTGATCTTGGCGCCGCGGGCACGCATGGCGGTGAACGCCTCGTGGCCCGGGGTGTCCAGGAACGTGATCTCCCGGCCACCGTGATGCACCTGGTAGGCGCCGATGTGCTGGGTGATGCCGCCGGCCTCGCCCGCCGCCACCTCGGTGGTGCGGATCGCGTCCAGCAGCGAGGTCTTGCCGTGGTCGACGTGGCCCATGATGGTGACCACCGGGGCGCGTGCCACGAGATCGGCCGGGTCGTCCTCGAACTCGGCGACCTCCGCCTCGTCCTCGGCGTGCACGATGGTGACCTTGCGCTCCAGCTCGTCGGCGAGCAGCTCGATGGCCTCGTCCGACAGCGACTGGGTGAGCGTGACCAGCTCGCCCATCCCCATCATCACCTTGATGATCTGGGCCGAGGACACCGAGAGCAGCTCGGCGAAGTCCTTGACCGTCGAGCCCGAGGGGACCTCGACGGGCGACAGGTCGACCGTGGCGGTCGACGGACCGCCCTCGCGGTCGCCGGGCCCGCGGCCTCCGCCACGGGTGCCGCGCCCGGCGCCACCGCTGCCGCGGCGGCCGGCCTGGGCGTCGATGACCACGCGGCGCGGACGTCCGCGACGGCCGCCGGGACCACCCGGGCCGCCGGGACCGCCACCGGGACGGCCGGGGGCGCCGCCGGGACGGCCGGGAGCGCCACCCGGGCGACCGCGGTTGCCACCGGCGGGCGCGCCGCCACGCGGGGCGCCGCGGCCGTCCGGCTGCGGGCGGCCGTCGGGCTGGGGGCGTCCGTCGGGCTGCGGGCGTGCGGGGGGCTGCTGCTGCTTGCCGGGCTGCTGGCCGGGCCGCGCCCCCTGGGGGGGCTGCTGCTGCTGCTTGGGGGGTGCCGCGGGGGCCTCCTTGGCGGGCTGCTGCGGCGTCTCGGTCGCGGCCTCGGCCACGGGTGCCGCGGGGGCCTCCGCTGGCGCGGGGGTCTCGGCGACGGGCTCGGCGGCAGGCGCGGGCTCGGGTGTGGGTTCGGGTGCCGTGGCCTCGGCGACGGGCTCGGGGGTGACCGCGGGGGTCTCCGCGACCACCTCGGTGACGGGCGCGGGGGCCGGCTCGGGGATGGCCACCGGCTCGGGGGCCGGGGCCTCCGCCGCCGGCTGCGCGACCTCGGCCGCCGGTGCGGGTGCCGCGGGGGCCTCCGCGACCGGGACGGGCGGCGCCGCCTCGACGACGGGCTCGGGTGCCGGCGCGGGGGGCGCCTGCGTGGTCTCGACGACGGGCTCCGGCTGACCGGGCACGCGCGGACGGGGCCGCGGACGCGGACGGGTGGGCCGCGGGGCGGCGGGCTCGGCGGGGACCTCGGGCTCGGGCGGCGGCTCGGGGGCCTTGGCCTTCACGCGCACGGGGCGCTCTTCGGCCTCGGGCATCTCCCCGGCGGGGCGCGGGTAGCGCTTCGGGTTCAGGGCGTGCAGCGCCCAGTCCACGTCCACCGTGCTCGACGCGGTCTTGACGGCCATCCCCGCACGCTGGAGCCGTTGCAGCACCAGGGAGCTGGGCAGCCCCTCATCCTTCGCGACTTCGTAGACCCGCTTCTTCCCCATCGTTCTCCTTCGAGAGACTACGCCGCCGAGGCGGCGACGGCCTCCCGGTCGACCTGCAGTTGTCCGCCCGCGATCCTCAGTGCGCGCCCGAAGGCCCGCCGCGCGATCGCGCGCTCATAACACTCGTCGGAGGCGCACACGTAGGCCCCACGGCCCGGCGCGTGCCCCTCGGGATCATGCCGGAGCCACCGTACCCCGTTCGAGTCCACCGCGACGAATCGTCGCAGCTCGGACTTCGGGGCGCGCCGCATGCAACCGATGCAGCGGCGAACCGGCGTGTGTCCCCGTTCCGGCGTCAGCTCCCCTCCGACTCGGTGGACGCGGCGGCGCCGGCCATGCCGGCCTCCTCGGAGATCCGCGCGAACCCCTTCGGGGTGACGGCCTCCTGAACCTCCTCGGGGGTCATCACCCGGCCCAGCTGGACCTCGAGCTGCGCGAGCTTGGCGTGACCCGGGATGGCGCAGAACCGGGTGCCGGACTCGGCGGCGTTCGGGCAGCGGCGACCGTTGCGGAGGACCGCGGCGCAGCGGGCCATGCCGCCGACCTGGTCGTCCTCGAAGCCGTCGGCGTCCTCGTTCGCGAACGTGGACTCGTTCTTGATGTCGATCCGCCAGCCGGTGAGGCGTGCGGCCAGGCGGGCGTTCATGCCCTCGCGGCCGATGGCCAGCGACAGCTGGTCGTCGGGGACGATGACCGTGGCCTGCTTGTTCTCGTCGTCGACGAGCACCTCGCGCACCCGCGCCGGCGAGAGCGCCTTGGCGATGTAGCGGGCCGGCTCGTCGTTGAACGGGATGATGTCGATCTTCTCGCCGCGCAGCTCGCTCACGACCATGCGGACGCGGGAGCCGCGGGGGCCGACGCATGCGCCCACCGGGTCCACGCCCTGGACGTGCGAGACGACGGCGATCTTGGACCGCCAGCCGGGCTCGCGGGCCACATTGCGGATCTCGACCAGCCCGTCGGCCATCTCGGGCACCTCGAGCTTGAAGAGCTCCTTCACCAGCTGGTCGGAGCGGCGCGAGACGATGACCTGCGGGCCCTTGGCGGAGCTGCGGACCTCGGTGATGACGGCCTTCACGCGGGAGCCGTGGTCGTACCGCTCGCCCTGGACCTGCTCGCTCTCGGGCAGCAGCGCCTCGACGCGGCCGACCGGTGGTCGGACTGCTGGACGATGCCGGTGACGACGTCGCCGACGCGGTCGACGTACTCCTCGTACATCATCTCGCGCTCGGCCTCGCGGATCCGCTGCAGGATCACCTGCTTGGCGGTCTGCGCGGCGATGCGGCCGAAGAAGTTGTCGGAGGTCACGTCGATGACCTCGATCTCCTCGTCGGCGTAGGCGTCCCAGTCGATCTCGGGCTCCGGCGGCTCGAACTCGTCGGGGTCGACGCCCTCGGGGATCACGGGCTCGGGCTGCGGAAGCGTCCGCAGCTCGTCCTCCTCACCGATGATGAGCTGGAAGACGCGCATCGCGCCGCTGTCACGGTCGATCTCCACGCGGGCGTGCTCCGACGCCTCGGGGGTCTTCTTGTACGCCGCGAGCAGCGCGTCCTCGAGCGCGATGAGCAGGGTCTCGGAGTCGATGCCCTTCTCGCGCTCGATCTGCTTGATCGCCTCGATGATTTCGCGGTTCAACTGCAGCTCCTCGTCTGGGCGTCTCGACGGCGCGGGCAGGCCCCCGCCATCCGCCGAGCGGTGCCTACCACCGGTCGCCTCCGTCCAGGTCCCGCGCACGCCGGATGACGCCGAACGGGATGTCTAGCACCCCGGAGGGGGTGGTGATGCTGATGTGCTCTTCGCCGACCGAGCTGAGAAGGCCTTCCCGCGAGCGGGCGCGCTCCCCCTCGGTGACGCGGAGCGCCACGCGATGTCCGATCGCGCGGCGGAAGTGATCGGGGGTGCGGAGCGGTGGCTCCGGTCCCGGTGACCACACCTCGATGCCGAACCGGTCCCCGATGCCGACGTCCTGCATCGCCCGCGTGACGCGCTCGCAGATCTCGTGGTTCACCCCTTCGGGGTGGTCCACCACGGCCCGGACCATTGCGGAGTCGCCACGGCCGATGACCGTGAGCTCCAGCAGGTCCACCTCGGGGAGGGATGCGGCCAGGCACGCCTCGACCTCGCGCTCCAGCGCTTCGCGGACGTCCACTGCCACCCCCTTCCTCCCTCGGTGCGATCCCTTCGCCGAAACGAAAAGAGTGGGCCGACAAGCCCACTCTCCCGACGTCCCAACGACTAGCACTCGCGTGGGACGGAATCAGTCCGCCGATGGCCGCCGGGACCGGGCCAGCTCATCGCTGTCCAGGACCAGCGTGACGGGCCCGTCGTTGAGCAGCCGGACCTCCATGTGCGCGCCGAACCGGCCGTGCGCGACGGGCACGCCGAGGGCCTCCAGCTCCGCGGCGTAGGCGTCCACGAGCGGGGCGGCATGCTCGGGCGCGGCGGCCCCGGACCAGGAGGGGCGGTTGCCGCGGCGGACGTCGCCGAGCAGCGTGAACTGGCTCACGCACAGGACGGCGCCGCCGGCCTCGGACACGGTGGCGTCGAAGCCGCGGTCGCCGCGGGGGAACAGGCGCAGGGCGGCCGTCTTGGCGGCGAGCCGCCGGGCGGTGGCGTCGTCGTCGTCGCCGGCCACCCCCACCAGGGCCAGCAGCCCCCGGCCGATCCGCCCCACCACGGCGCCGTCCACGGCGACCGACGCCTCGGTGACCCGCTGCAGCACGATCCGCACCGCGCAAGCCTAGTCCCGGGGGCGCGGGTACGATCACCCGCATGGATCTCGTGGATCAGATGGCGGCCGCGCTCGGGGAGTCGGGGCTGACGCCCGACCGGGTGGACGAACGGACCCTGCACGTCGCCCTCCCGTCCGACGCCCGGGGCGGCATCGGCCTGCTGGTGCGGTGCAACGAGCGCACGGCCACGCTCACGGCCTTCCTCATGCGCCGGCCCGACCGGGAGACCCAGGAGGTGCAGCGCCGTCTGCTGCGCCGCAACCTGGAGACGCCGTGGTGGCGCTTCGCGGTGGACGACCACGGCGACGTGTTCCTGGTCGCCCACGCGGATTCCCGGACCATCGCGGGCGACGGCCTGGACGATCTGCTCGGGCTGCTGGTGGCGACCGTGGACGCCGTGTACGAGTCCCTGGTGCGCACCGGGTTCGACATCCCGCCGGGCGTGTCGCTGAGCGGGCCTCCGCGCACCGAACCCCCCGCGGTGTGACGCGCGGGGCGGCGGCGACGGATCATCCGCGACCGTCCACCCCTCGGGAGGCACCATGCACACTCCACGCCGGGCCGCCGCCGCAGCGGCCGTGATCCTCGCCCTCACCGTCGCAGCGGGCTGCGCCGACGACGACTCCGGCGCCGCGACCGGCGATCGTGCGGCCGCCACGACCGTCGCCTCCACGGCGGGGGACCAGCGCCTGGTGGATCCCGCCTCCGGGACCATGCTGCCCGCCGGCCAGATGCCCACCAACGTCGCCGACCTCATCGCCGACACGACCGGTGAGCCCCTGGTCGCCGTCGCCTACCTGTTCGTCGACCCCGACGGCACCGCCCGCCTCTGCGACGCGATCATGGAGTCGTTCCCGCCCCAGTGCGGCAAGCCGTCCCTGCCCGTGGTCAACCTCCCCCCGGAGCTCGTCGCCGGCCTCAGCGAGAAGGACGGCCAGCGTTGGTCCGACACCCCGGTCCAGCTGATGGGCACGGTCGACGACGGCGTTTTCCAGAACGACCCGGAGCTCCTGGCGGCCTCCTGACCCCGCGGGTCGGCGCCCCCGCCCCGGCCGTCCCGCCCCGCCTTCCCGACCGGGCACCCCGGCTCCCGGATGTTCAATTGAACGCGTGGATGTTCAATTGAACATCCCGGGGCCCCTCCCGGGAGACCGTTCTGGTGGGCGTTCCCGGCCGGGCCGGTGGGCGTGGGCCGGTGTGCAATTGGACGTGCGGATGTTCAATCGGACATCCGGAACCCTCCGAGAAGGCTCCCCCGGGGGAGCCTTCTCGGAGGGTGGGCGGGCCTGGGCATTCCCGGCCAGGCGGGCGGCGTGGGTGAGTGTGCAATTGGACGCGTGGGCGTTCAATTGGACATCCGGATCCCTCCGGGAAGGCCCTTCTGGTCGGCGTTCCGGCCGGGCCGGTGGGCGTGGGCCGGTGTGCAACTGGACGCGTGGATGTGCAATTGGACATCCGGGGTCGGCCCGGGGACCGTGGGTCCGGTGGGCGTCCCCGGCCGGGTCGGTGGGCCAGGGCCGGTGTGCAATTGGACGCGCGGATGTGCAATTGCACATCGGGTGGCGGCCGCCGCGCGGCTGCCCGGCGAGGCTGTCGGGGGCGGCGGCTAGTCGAGCTCGGTGCCGAAGCACCGGGCCAGCTTGTAGTGGCGACGGGCCATGACGCCCTCGCCGAGTCTGTCGAAGGCGCGGGCCAGGCCGAAGTGGGCGTAGCCGTCGGTGGGGTGCATGTCGACGGCGGCCTGGAACTCGTCGCGGGCGCGGGCGTAGGCCCGGCAGGACAGGTACGCGCGGCGCCTTCTGGGGCTCCAGGGCCTTCGCGCGCTCCAGGGCGACGGCGGCCTGGTGGTACTCGCGCATCCGCAGCAGCTCGTTGCCGCTGGTGAACGCCTCGTAGGCCTCGAAGGTCGTCATGCGGTGAGCGTACCGCGGTCCGGAGGGCGCACGCCCAGGTAGGCGGTGGCGCGCCGGGACCAGCGCGCTCGCCGGCGCGCCTGCCGTCGCAGCGACGAGGTGAGCGCCCACGCCTCCCGGGCGCTCCCCGGCGCCGGCGGTCCCGGCGCGTACCGGGCCTCCTGCGCCAGCGCATAGAGCCGGCGCGCATCCAGGCCGGTGTGGACGCGCAGCCAGGCCGCGCGCTCGGCGGCATCCCCGTGCTCGGGCGGAGCGGTGCCGGTGCGTCGCAGCGTGGACTCCAGGTCGGCCATGGCGCCAAGCACCCGGGCGCGCTCGTCACCGGAGCGCCGGGCCCGCACCCGGCGCAGGCCGCGCAGCGCGCCGGGCAGGAGCAGCAGGGCGATCGCGCCGCCACCCGCCACCACCCGGGGATCGACGGTCCGCCCGGCGGCTTCCGGGGCCACCGGGTCGGTGGTGGTGGGCACCGGCTCGGGCTCCTGGCGCGGGGGCGGCGTCGTCGTCCCCGGATCGGACACGGGCGCCACGGGCTCCTGCGAGACCTCTGGCTGGGTGGGGTCGGTGGCGGGCGGCGGGTCGTACCGGGGCGAGGACACCGACGCGCGGTTGGCGACCGCGCGGCCCGGGGTGGGATCGAAGTCCACCCAGCCGGCGCCCGGCAGGTACGCCTCCACCCAGGAATGCGCGTCACGGTCCAGGATCACGTACTCGTCACGCTCGGGATCCAGGCGCCCGGCGGTGTACCCCACGGCCACGCGGGCGGGAATCCCGACGCTTCGCAGCATGAGGGCCATCGACCCGGCGAAGTGCTGGCAGAACCCCCGGCGCGTGCTGAACAGGAAGTCGATCAGCGGCGGCTCCCCGCCCTGTGGGAACGGCGGCGCCTCGTCGTAGACGAAGCCGTTCTGGGAGTTCCGCAGGTACGCCTCGATGCGGTTCACCGCCACGTACGGCGACGACGCGTCGCCGACCACGCGCAGCGCCTCGTCGCGCACCGGCGCGTACTCGCCCAGCGCCTCGTCCGACGGTGCCACGCCCCCGGTCCCCCACACCGGGATGTCCACACGCTCGGCACCGGCGCTCGGCCGGATCCCCGTGAGGCCGGTCGCGTCCAGGATCTCCTGGGGCGTGTAGGCCGCCCGGCCCACAAGATCCCGCGGGCTCGCGTCGTCGACCGCGACGAACGCCGTGTATCGCGTGCCCGGCCCCAGGGAGGGGTCCACCTGCACGGTGCCGCCCTCCCGCAGCGACGCGATGCCGCTGAAACGGCCCGACACCACCAGCGGGCTGCCGCCGGCCAGCACCAGGGTGCTGCGGAACGACTCGAACCGGATGCTCTGCGAGGTCGTGCGCTCGCCGTCCGGCGGCGCCTGGATGAACACCCGTCCGGCGTCCACCTGCAGCGGCCGCGAGACCACCCCGTCCAGGGCCGGGGAGAACGCGCTGCCGTCGAAGTCCGACAGCACGGCGGCGCGCAGCGGCAGGCGCTGCGCGGACTGCACGCGCATCACCACCCGCGGCGTGGCCGGCCAGTCCAGCTGCCCATAGGTCTGCCGGATGTCGAGACCCGATCCTCCGCCCTCGCCGCCGGTGAGGCTCCATGTGCGCCAGTCCCACCATCCGCGGTCCTGGGTCGCGGCGCCGGGCGCCAGCAGCGCGGCGCCGAGCACGGCGGTCAGGCCGACGGCCGCCACGCGCACCCCCCAGCCGCCGCGCGGCGCCGGCGTGGCGCGCCCGCCAAGCGCGAGGGCCGTGATGAGGGCGGCGAGGGCCAGCGTGCCCACCAGCACCGGTCGCGCGGGCGCCTCGACGGTCCAGCGGTAGGCCAGGCCGAGCCCCGCGAGCACGACCGCCGCGCCCGGACGGCGCCGGGCCACCAGCTGCCAGGCGGCGCCGGCCACCAAGGCCGCGTACGCGGCGTCCAGCAGGCCCACGAACGCGGGGTCCTCGAGCGGGGACGCCGGGACGGAGGTCGACGAGGAGGCCGCCATGCCGTCGGGCACCAGACGGGCCACCGCGGACCACGCGTCCCCCGAGAGTCCGATGAGCGACCACACCGAGACCTGGGCCGCCATCGCGGCCACCAGCAGGACCGCCAGGACCGTGGCGCCCGCGGCGGCCATCCGTGGCGAGCGCGGGCTGAGATCGGCCAGCGCCGGCAACGCCGCCACGATCGCCAGCATGACCAGGGTCGCGGTGCGGTCCCCCTCGTAGAGGCCCGCCCAGGCGAGACCCAGCGCCCCCGCCAGGAGGGCGGCGGCGCCGATGCGGCGCAGGACCTCAGGCACGTCCGCCCACCGCCCTGCGGGCGGGCGGCGCCAGCGCCGCCGCGAGGGCGGCCCGATCGGGGGCGCGCAGCGTCGGCACCCCCGCCACCGGCGGCTGGCCGGCGGCCCGGGCCCCGGCGAACACCAGCACCAGGTCGATCCCGGCCCGGCGCATGGCGCGCGCGGCCTCCGCCACGGCGTCGTCCGGGTCGGCGGTCACCGCCACCAGACCCGAGCCGGGCGGCAGCAGGCGGGCGGCGCGGTGCAGCAGGTCCTGCAGCGGGGGCGCGGCGGCGTCGAAGCGGGCCCGCGCCAGGCGGCTCTCGGCCTCCGGCCAGGATGACTCGCGGGGCGCGCCCTCGTCACCGGCCCACAGTCCCACCGACACGCCCCGCCCGCCGCCGGTGGCGACCGAGCGGGCGATGCTGGCCGCCGCCACCACCGCCAGCTCGCGGTCCTCCGGCGAGGCGCCGGACTGCGGCGAGAGATCGAGCATCACCGTGGCGATTCGGCCGCCGCCGTCCTCCGGGCGGAACACCTTGGTGTGCAGCCGGCCCCGCTTGGCGGACTGGCCCCAATGCACGCGGGACAGGGGGTCGCCCTGCTGGTACTCCCGCACGCCCTCAAGGCTCGAGACATCCTCGCCGCTCAGGGCGAGCCTGCCGCGCTGGCGGCCGCCGAGCGCGGAGGTGGTGTCCGCCGCGGGGAGGGCCTCCGGCACCACCAGCACACGCTCGGCCGCAGCGCCGGACCGCCGGGTGGCGGTGGCGAGCCCCAGGCCGTCGCCGATGCGGATGGCGAGCGGTGGCAGCACGTGGTCGCCGCGCCGCGTCGCGGGGATGGCCACGCGGGTCACGCCGTTGCCGGAGCGGATGGCGCGCTGCGGGCCCAGCGAGCGCAGGCCGGCGTCCACCTCCCACTCCAGCAGGCGGATCGCGGTGAGCGACGCCGGCCCGCCAGTGACGGTCACGATCGCCTCGGATGCCTCCCCGGCCCGCGGCCGCGCGGGCCGCAGCGTCCGGGTGGCTCCGATTCCCCGCGAGGCCAGGGCGGTGAGCAGCAGGGCGCCGGCCACCAGGAGGATGAACCCGACCCCCAGCGGCGCCAGGGCGGCGGTGCCGAAGCCGCGCGCCGCGACCAGCGCGGCCACGCCGGCCAGCGCCAGGGCGGCGCCGCGCCCCGTGGGGCGCACGGGCAGGGCGCGCGGTGCCGGGACGCCCGCCCGGTCAGGCAAGGGGGACGGGCGTCGACCGGAGCGCGTCCTCCACGACCTCCCCGGCGTCCACCGCCCGTGCGCGTGCGTCCGGGGTGAGCAGCAGGCGGTGGGCCAGCGACATCCGGGCCATGGCCTTCACGTCCTCGGGCAGGGCGTACGCCCGGCCCTGCACGAGCGCCCGGGCACGCGCCACGCGCAGCAGCGACAGGCCGGCGCGGGGGCTGGCGCCCAGGTCGGCGCGCGGGTCGCTGCGCGTCGCCCGCACCAGGCCCACCACGTAGTCGGCCAGCGCCGGGTCCACGTGCACCTCATGAGCGTGCGCTCGTCGGCCACCACGGGCACCTCGTCCAGCGCGTCGTGGGTGCTGAGCTCCAGGATCATCGACGCCTCGTCGGCGGCGCTCGGGTACCCGAGGGTCACCCGGAGGGCGAAGCGGTCGAGCTGGGCCTCAGGCAGCGGGAAGGTGCCCTCGTACTCGACGGGGTTCTGGGTCGCGATGACCATGAACGGCTCGGGAACGGGCCGGGTGGTGCCGTCCACGGTGACGTGCCGCTCCTCCATGCACTCCAGGAGGGCCGACTGGGTCTTCGGCGACGCGCGGTTGATCTCGTCGACCAGCACCATGTTCGCGAACACCGGGCCTGGGTGGAACCGGAACGTCCCGTCGCCCTGGTGCCAGACGGTCACGCCGGTGACGTCCGCCGGAAGCAGGTCGGCGGTGCACTGGACGCGGGCGTAGCTGCAGCCGGACGCGCGGGCCAGCGCCTTCGCCAGGACCGTCTTCCCCACGCCCGGCGCGTCCTCGATCATGAGGTGCCCGCCGGAGATGAGGCAGGCCACGCAGGCCTCCAGCACCTCACGCGGGGCGCGCACCGCGCGGGCGCACGCGGCCACCAGCTCGGAGGCGAGCCGTCCGGCCGCCTCCAACGCGGGGGGTGGCGAGAGTGCCGGATCCGTTGATGCCACGCCGGCGAGGGTAGCAGTGTCCCGCCGTCCGGCGGAGCGCCGCGGTCAGCCGGCGGGGATCGCCCGTCCCCCGACGACGGTGAACGCGATGGGCGCCGCCGCCGAGCGCGCGCGTCCGGCGACCGCCCGCACCGACAGCACGTAGCGCCCCGGCGGGAGGGCCCGTGCCCCTCGCGGCACCAGGACGCGCAGGTCGGAGAGCGCCCGCCAGTTGGTGCCGGGGATCATCCGCCGGGTGAGGCCGGCCACCACGGTGCGGCTCCCGGCGCGGCGGACCACGGCCGTGACCGCGGCCTCCCTGGCCAGGCGGATCGTGATGGTCGCTCCCAGCGGGGCGGACGGGGAACAGCGGCCCACGCGGGTGCACAGCGACACGCGGCCGGCCGTCCGGATGCGCGTGGACGAGAGCTGCACCGAGGCCAGCAGGGCGCCGCGCGGCGGCGGCAGCAGGCGCAGCGACGGCGCCCCCGGGCCCGCGAACGCGAACAGCGTGGAGGCCGGGGCCGCGAACACCCGCGCCTGGCCGAGGAACCGGGCGTAGAGCGTGCCGTCGCCCCCAATGGCCACGGGCGCCATCGGCGCGCGGCCCGGGACGCGCCAGGCCACGGCGCCGTCGGGCCGCACCGCCGTCAGCGGGGAGCCTCCGGCGTACACCAGCCCGTCGCCGCCCACCACCGGACCGTCCGCCGACCAGCGGCCCGGGAGGGACCAGCGCGCCGTCCCGTCCGGGGCGATGGCCAGGAGCGTGCCGGTCGTGGCGATCTCACCCCCCACGATGATCGCCCGGTTCACGGTGACGTACACCGTGCCGTCCGCGCCGATCGCCGGCCGGGACGGCACGGTGAGGCCTGTGGGCACGCTCCAGCGGGCTGTGCCGTCGGCGCCGTATGCCCGGATCGCGGCGCCCCCCGCGGCCGTCGCGCGGTCCTGCGCCACCACCACCCCGCCATCGGGCGCCACGGCGATGTGGACCACGCCGCCGTCGGCGGCGGCGGTCCAGCGCAGTGACCCGTCGGGCCGCCGGGCGACGAGCGCATGCGGGGGATCGCCTCCCTCCCGGCCGAAGATCACGGTGCCGTCGGGGGCGACCGCGAGCGCGTTCTGCTGCTCGAACCCGAACCGGTCGGTCCAGCGGACCGCGCCGGTGGCGCCCTCGAGCGCCGCGACCCCCTCGGTGCCGGTCACGTACACGGTGCCGTCCGGGGCGGGCACGATGGTGCGGCCGGAGGCCTCCGGGCCCAGCTCGACCGTGGGGCTCACCCACAGGAGCGCCCCCGACGGCGTGTACGCCGCCACCCGGTTGCCGAAGTCGCGGAACGCGTACCGGCGGTCGTCCGGCCCGATGGCGTCCAGGCCCACCACGGTGCGCACCGCCCGGTACGTGCCCGTGCGGTTCACCAGCAGCGGCAGGCCCGACCCGGTGAGCAGCTCCGGTCCGGCGGAGCCCTCGAGGACGTCGGTGGCGTGCAGTCCGGTGAGCGGCCACCCCGGAAGAAGGGCGGCGCGCTGGGCCGAGACGGCGCCGCTGCGGGCGGTGTTGGCGGGGTCGTGTGCGGGGGCCGGCCAGGTCTCGCCGAGCGCCGGCGGGACGGCGGCGAGCAGCACCGCCGCGGTCAGCGGGAGGGTTCGCATACCGACAGCAGAGCGC